>NZ_SCNC01000002.1:0-456063 GCF_005503635.1 Chryseobacterium sp. 2VB | reverse complement strand
AACCAACTAGAAATGCATGAATTACCCCGAATATTGTATCGAGTTTGCAATTGGGATTTTGTATATAATCCCCGTTCATATTCAGAGACAACTTGTCGTTTGAATGCCTCACTGTATTCTTGGACAGGGGACGATGTTTTTTTTAGATTCATAAGGATGACTAATTTTATGGTTTTTTAGTCAACCTTTTTCAGGACGAGACACTTTCAGAAAATGCCCGATAAGATCATATCGGTTTTTAAGTGGAATCACATCCAGATTGACCAGCTTCTTTTGAGGATTTCTGTTTTGATCTTTTTCATGAACATACAGATTCTTTCTGAAATCGCTGTACTTTCCAGAAGCTCGGGATTCTGAAAATATATCTTTTGTATAAGGATTATCACTCTTTACCAAATCATAGTATTTGATTGCTGACAGTACTTCATCATTCCTGTTGAGAAACAGAATTCCCTGATGATTGATGAGCAGACCACTGATTTTTTCATCCTGATTCCTCATCATTTCATACACCAGCCAACCCGCCAGTGAACCTGCGATAAGAAACAGTAATAAAAAGACCATATCAGAAGCGGTGTCTGTAGAAGGATCGGATAAAGCATCAATAAAAAACCTCAGTAAAACAACAGCAATAGCAGCAAAAAGAATGACAATACTCCATCTCACTCCGGCAATATATTGAGGATTATAGGTTTTCGATCTCATTTCAGGAAATGCTTCTTTCATGGTTTTAATGTATAGTATATTAGTTTGCTCAGCTTTTAACATCTATCTAAAATGATCGAATGTCAAAATTTGCCGAGCTGCAAAAATAGAATATAAAAATGAATAGAATATTATAGGATATCCATTATTTTAACCTTTAAAAATAACAGATCGTGCCATGAAAATCATAACACGATCTGAATTATTAAATCTAATTATTGTAAAAATTTTCTAAAGTGCATATTCTACTGAAGCTTCTTTGGCAGCAGCCACCATTGCGATTAAAGCTTTTTCGGTTTCTTCCCAGTGTCTTGTCTTCAGTCCGCAATCCGGATTTACCCAGAGCTGATTGGCAGGAATTACATTCTGAGCCTTTATCAGCAGCTCAGTCATTTCTTCTTTCGATGGTACTCTTGGTGAGTGAATATCATATACTCCGGGACCAATTTCATTCGGATATTTGAAATCGGCGAAAGCATTCAGCAGCTCCATCTGAGACCGTGAGCATTCTATGGTAATGACGTCTGCATCCATATCGGCAATGTTTTCAATAATATCATTGAACTCAGAATAACACATGTGAGTGTGAATTTGGGTAGCATCTTCCACTCCGCTTGCTGAAATTCTGAAAGCTTCCACAGCCCATTTCAGATAATTCTGCCAGTCTGTTTTTCTTAATGGTAGTCCTTCTCTGATCGCAGGTTCATCAATCTGAATAATTCTGATTCCTGCTTTTTCCAGATCCACCACTTCATCACGAATTGCCAAGGCAATCTGCTTACAAGTTTCTGAACGAGACTGATCATCACGTACAAAAGACCACTGTAAAATGGTAACCGGACCTGTCAACATTCCTTTTACCCATTTTTTAGTCTGAGATTGGGCATATTGAGACCAGTACACCGTCATCGGAGTTGGGCGGGAAACATCACCGAAGATGACAGGAGGTTTCACACAACGGCTTCCGTAGCTTTGTACCCAACCGTTTTTAGTGAATACAAATCCTTCCAACTGTTCCCCGAAATATTCCACCATGTCGTTTCGCTCAAATTCTCCATGAACCAATACATCAATTCCGATGTCTTCCTGCCAGCGGATTGTTCTCTGCGTTTCCTGTTTCAATAAAGTATCATATTGTTCTGCAGTAAGCTCTCCTTTTTTAAATTTTGCTCTCCAGCTTCTTACTTCTGTGGTTTGCGGGAATGATCCGATTGTAGTGGTTGGAAATAAAGGTAGCTGCAATACTTCCTGCTGTTCTTCTTTACGGATTTTGAAAGTATTTATTCTCTGAGCATCTTTTTCAGTAACTGAATTTACTCTCTGTTTTACCTGATCATTATGGATAAGAGAAGAAGTTCTTCTGCTTTCAATTGCTTTTTTATTTTCTTCAAATGCTTCAAGAACCTGTTCATTTTCCGTTCCGGATGCCAGTTGTTTAAGCGTTACGACTTCCTTTACTTTTTGTTTTGCAAAAGCCAGCCATTTTTTAATTTCAGGATTAAGACTGGTTTCAAAATCAAGGTCACAAGGTGAATGAAGCAATGAGCATGATGGTGCAATGAAAATCCTTTCAGATCCTAATTTTTCAACCGCTTTTCTGATGAAAGACAAGGATTTTTCATAATCATTTTTCCAGATATTTCTACCGTCAACCAATCCTAATGAAAGGTTTAAACTGTCCGGAATAACATTCAGAATATCATCCAGCTGCTCAGGATTTCTAACCAGATCAACATGCAATGTATTGACAGGAAGTGAAACGGCAAGTGAAGTATTGTCTTTTAATCCGTCAAAATAGGAAGCCACAATAAATTTCAGTTTCGGGAAACGTTTTCTGATTTCGGCATACACATAACGATAAGTTTCTTTGGCTTTCTCTGTTAAATCCAATGCCATAAAAGGTTCATCAAACTGAATCCATTCCGCACCCTGATCCTGAAGTTTGGTTAAAATCTCGGTATAGACTGGAAGAAGATTTACTGCCAAATCCAGCTTATCAAATCCCTCTTCTTTTTCTTTTCCTAATAACAGATAAGAAACCAGTCCGATAATCACCGGTTTTGCATTGATTCCCGCTTGTTTTGCTCCTGCAAATTCATTGAAAATTTTGTCTGAGCTCAGCTTAAACTGTTGATTTTTATAAAATTCCGGAACGATGTAGTGATAGTTGGTATCGAACCACTTGGTCATTTCCATGGCAGTGATATCCAATCCGTCTTTCTGATATCCTCTTGCCATAGCAAAGTAAAGATCCAGCTCAGTATTGTTTTTTTTAAGCACCACTTCATGGTACCTTGTTGGAATGGCACCTACGACAAGACTCATATCCAATACCTGATCATAATATGAAAAATCATTACATGGGATAAGATCTATTCCTGCTTCTTTCTGGATATTCCAGTTTTGACTGCAGAGAGTTCTTCCGGTGTTCAGAAGTTCTTCCAAAAGGATTTTACCTGACCAGTACTGCTCGCAGGCTTTTTTGAGTTCTCTTTTGCTACCAATACGCGGATAGCCAAGAATGTGAGTTTGCATTTTTTTAAACTTTTTAATTAAACTTATTGGGAAGTCCTTTACAATGCTTCGTTATGTTTTGCGGAAAAAGTTTCAGGAAATAGTGACATAGCAGACAATGTATTTCCCTTCAGAAGAAAATACAAAATCTGATACACCATCTGTATGACCCAAAGCTTCAGCCCGCGAAAGCATTGTCAATTCAGTAAAGGCAGGTCTCCTGACTTGTAACAGTTTCCGTCATCCTTCCCGCTTTTGGCAGTGGATCTGCAAGGACAGAAACTTTTGGTGTGTTTACTTACAGTTGCGCGACAGCTCGTGATTTTCACACGATTCCCTATTAATCTACCTTAAGTAAAACCTTTCCTGTTTGATGAAGTATCTGTAAAGAACTGTATTTTTACCTTTAACAAAGGTTATCAGTAAAAGTTTTTAATTTTGTGTAAAATTATTAATACAGAATAAAACCACAACTAGAAACAAATAATTAAGCAAATTAAACTTCAGGAATTAAAAATAAAAGCATATAATTCTTTATATTTGACTGTTTTAATCATTTAAAAGAATAATATTCTGTGGAACAACTCGATGATAAGGATGTACAGCTGCTCAGGCTCCTCCAGAAAAACGCCAAACTCACCGTTAAAGAGCTCGCTAAAGAAGTGAACCTTTCTACTTCACCGGTTTTTGAAAGGGTAAAAAGGCTTGAGCAGGAAGGTTTTGTTAAAAGATATGCAGCAGTTCTTGATGCTGAAAAACTGAACCGCGGATTTACGGTTTTCTGCCAGATCAAACTTAAAATTCACGACCGGTCTGTGGGGTATGATTTTGTAAAAGAAATTTTAGAAATTGAAGAAGTTGCGGAATGTTACAATATTTCCGGAGATTTTGATTTCCTTCTGAAAGTCCAGGTGCGGGATATGAAGCATTATCAGGATTTTGTATTTAACAAGCTGGGATCCGTAGATTCTATCGGCAGCACACACAGTACTTTTGTGATGGCTGAGGTAAAAAACAACCATGGACTGACGATATAGATTTCTTTTAAAGTTAACGCCGTCTGAGGATAAAAAAATCCGTCAATAATGACGGATACTATTATTATTTTGTTTTTTAGTACTTAATTGGCAGCCGGATCCCTAAGTTCTGTTGTTAAACCTATTGATTTTAACAGGTTCTTACTGTCGAAAAGCAATGTTGTATAATGTTTCCCTTTTTTAAAAACCAGTTTTGACCCTCCAGGAAATTCACTGTCTGCTCCTGATTTTTGTATTTTGGCATTGTACTTACCGAACTTCGTTTTACTGTCCTGTAATGTACTTTTATTCAGAACAAGACCAAAAGGAAGTCCTTCCACAATGACAGGTTTATTGTCTGAAGTCACAAAAAACATCTCATTGATACTATTGTCTTTTCCCAGGCTGCAATAAAGCTCCAGTCCTGTTTTCATAGGCCATTTTGCATATTTTTCTTCGTTGGCATCTTCATAAAAAACAGTTTTTACGTTCAACGCTTTTGAAATTTTATCCGGAGTCTGTGGGAATATGAATTCTAAGTTTTTGTTCAGTAAAGAGCCCAATGCGGCTGTTTTCTGTGAAAATGCAGTTGCACTTAATACCAGAAAAAAGATGGTGACAATGAAATGGAATGGTCTCGTCTGCATAAAAATATTTTAAATTGTAATGATTTGATGGCTAAAGATATTAAAATTTTGGGCAAAGCCCTATTTTAAACAATTTTTTACATCGTATTTCTGTTTTTGGCTATTTTCTTTCCTGTAAATTGAACACGGTACCGGCAGGATCGGTAATCCAGTGCATATTTTCAGGAAGCTCTTCTATTTCGTCACAGGTTTCCACACCGTTTGACAGCAGATATTGTGTAGCAGCTTCTACATCGGGAACGGTAAGCTGCAGCCATGTTTCAGAATGGGTATAGTTATCAACACAATCCAGCCATATGATATTATTCCCGAATTTCACCTCGTGGGTTCTGGAAACAGTGGGATTTTTTATCGGCTTTTCCTCAACCTTCAATTTTAAAATATCCCTGTAAAAAGCAACCGTTTTTTCGTATGTATTTTTGGGAATTTTGATAGCGATATTAATTCCTGCCTCAAATTTTGTATTCATAGTATAGATTTTGAACTTTATAAACAGATTTCAATTCTTTGATGGCATTCCATTATTTCAAAAAGCCATTCAGATAATTCAGTATCATTGCCCTCTGCGTCATCAGGCTTACATGGGTTTGTCCTGGAGCGATAGCCAGCTGGGATTTTGGCAATTCGCCCATATCTGCAAAAACATCACCTCCCAATAATTTATAGGTTTTTGAAAGTTCTGTTTTATCCAATCCGTCATTATCACCAGCTATGATTAAGACAGGCACCGGAATTTTAGAGATATTATCATCACCCAGGTCAAAAGGCTGCCCGGCAGATGCCATCATCTGCTCCAGAAATGGTTTCCATTTTGTTTTATCAGGTGCTACAGCATTATAGGCAGTATGCATAGGGCTGTTTGTAAAGAGTTCAGGTTTCATTCCTTCAAGAGCTTTATTTACTTCGGGCAGCCACCCGTTAGTTTTATAGGTTGATGAAATGATAACCAGTTTGTTCAGTCTTTCCGGACTTTGAATTGCCAGCA
This sequence comes from Chryseobacterium sp. 2VB, assembly GCF_005503635.1. Taxonomy (NCBI): domain Bacteria; kingdom Pseudomonadati; phylum Bacteroidota; class Flavobacteriia; order Flavobacteriales; family Weeksellaceae; genus Chryseobacterium; species Chryseobacterium sp. 2VB. The sequence goes on along the minus strand of NZ_SCNC01000002.1, from coordinate 450,196 downwards.
TATAGGCCACTTCACCTCCAAAGCTGTACCCTGCCACATCTGCTTTATCAATTTTCAGATAGTCCATTACCTTTGTAACATCACTGGCTAAAGTAGCATGCGATAATTTCCTTTCTGAAAAAGGAGTGTGACCATGTCCCTGTAATTCAAGAGCTATTACTTTTCTGTTTTTGGACAGTTCCGGGATCAATTCACCCCAGTTCAAATCAATCGTCATGAAGGCGCCATGTAACAATACAAGAGGCTTTCCTTTGCCATAGACTTCGTAGTAAACTTTGATGCCATTAACAGGTGCATAACCACTTTCAGAAGGTTTTATTTTTTGTCCATATACCGGAGAGGAGGCAAGGATAATAATAAAGAACAATACTGCAGAGAATTTGAATAGACTTTTCATAATATTATCAGATTTGGTGGATTAATTTTAAGTCAAAGGTACCAACCCGATCGGAAAACGGACTTGTCACAGGGCAAGATTTTAAAGAAATGAGAGGAATAGTTTAAGGATTGGTTTAAACTTATTCCAAAAAAAACATTTTACTTCATTACATAAAATAAACTTTAATCATTCAACAATTAAGCAACTAAAAAATAAAAATTTTACAATAATTCTATCATGGTTGATAAAATTTTATTAATTTCGAATTGAACTAAACGTACAATTTATTATGAAAAATTTAAAGAAAATCGAAAGAAAAGAATTGAAAACAATTAAGGGAGGAATTGACTGCAGAGGTGGTCAACTTTGTTTAATCGGTGGTAAGTGGCAATGTATGCCTTACGACGGATGCGGTGGCGGAAACCAGCCTTAATTTCAGTGTAATTCAATTACTTGACTATGAAAAATGTAAAAAAAATTTCAAGAGACCAGTTGAGGAATATTAATGGCGGAGCGACAAGCTGCTCTGAAGCCTGCTGCCCACCTCCGGGAATCAAAAGATGTCCATGGGTGATCTGTGTAGCGCCATGTGATATTTTAAGTTAAAAGACTGTATTCTCAAAATAAGCCCTGCAATTCATATGAGTTGCAGGGTTTTTACTTATGGTATAAAGTAAAAACTCCGATTATTATGTTTCTTTATTATTAGATAGAAAACTTAGTTTCCAGCTATTTTAAATCTAAAAAATAAATTTATTGGATAAACGTTTAACCCAAATTTAATCTCTACATTCAATAAGTTAACAATTTATTCATATTAAAAAAGACAATAATAACCTAAAGCACTGATAATGAAAACGTTGATTATTTTTTAAAAAATTGCGAAATTACATATTTTTCGGAAACCACCAAAAAAAACAGCTATTGTTTTTTTACTATTTTCTGAAATATTTTTGTGAATTAAAAAAATAAAATGAAAAGGTCTTCCATAAAAGATATTGCTAAACTGGCAGGAGTTTCCGTAGCCACCGTATCTTATGTTCTTAACAGAAAGGAAGGACAGCGTATCAGTGAGGAGACCCGGAAAAAAATTTTTGAAATTGCTGAAACGATTAACTATACTCCCAATAAGATTGCAAAAAGTTTGAAAACCAATAAAACAAAGCTTCTTGGATTAATCGTGGCGGATATCTCCAATGACTTCTATTCCCATATGGCAAGAAATCTTGAAGATAAAGCTTTAAAGCTGGGTTATACCCTGATCATCGGCAGTTCTGATGAAAATGCAGAAAAGTTTAAAAAACTTACCGAACTCTTTTCACAGCAGCAGGTTGACGGAATGATCGTTGCTCCCGTAGCAGGATCAGAAAAGACACTAGAAAACCTTATTCATATTAAATATCCTGTTGTAACGATTGACAGATATCTTAAAGGGGTTTCTGTTCCCGGAATTACCATTGATAACCAGGAGATTGCAGAAAGTACAGCCAGCCTGCTTCTTAATAAGAACTTTGACAAAATGATCTACGTTGGCTATGAAACTGATCTTCCACACCTTCTGGACCGCCAGCATGGCTTTGAAAAAGCGGCAAGCTATTCCAGCAAAACAGTTGAAATTCAATATCTTATGGTAGGATTGGAAAATATAGTGCAGGAGGTACATTCTAAGCTTGAAAGTACGTTGGGGAAAACTCCAGAAAATACTGCGTTATATTTTTCCAGTAATAAACTTGCGGTAGCAGGGCTTTCCTATCTCGTTAAAAACAATATAAAAGTTCCGGAACAGGTCTCAGTATTGGCATTTGATGAAACGGATGCCTATGACCTCTTCCCTACGGAGATTACTTACATCCAGCAGCCGATTGAAGAAATGGCTGAAGAGGCTATCAAGCTTCTGGACGGGCAAATCACTGATTATACAGCAACCGGAAAAAGAATAACATTATCCGCCAAACTGATTGCCAAAGCATCTTTAAAATAATCAAATCTATATCAATCATTTTTTTTAAATAACAACTTAAACGTTTAAGCAATTATGATAAAAAATAAATTAAATCACGTGGTATGTTTCGGAGAAGTTCTGTGGGACATCTTCCCTTCCGGATCCAGAGCTGGCGGTGCGCCATTTAATGTTGCCTACAACCTTTTTAAAATGGGAATTGACACCAAAATGCTAAGCCGTATAGGAAATGATGAATTAGGGCACCGTCTTCTAAACCAAATTCAGGATTGGGGAATAACAACAGATTTCATCCAGGTAGACCAGGAAAAGGCTACAGGAACTGTAATTGCTGATTTTGATGAGCATGGAGAAGCTGTATATGACATTGTAAAGGAGGTTGCCTGGGACTATATCCAACCTCTGCCGGAACATAAAGAACTGATTCAAAATTCGGAAGCATTTGTTTTTGGAAGTCTGATCACAAGAAGTGAAGCTTCCCAAAATACACTATTGCAACTTTTGGAATATTCAAAGTTCAGGGTTTTTGATGTTAATTTCCGCCCTCCTTTCATCGATTTTGAATTCATTAAAAAATTATTGTACAAATCTGACCTTGTTAAAATGAATAAGGCAGAGCTCAGAACAATTCTTGAATATCTCGGTGAAGGCTATATTGATGAAGATACCAGTATTAAACATCTTCAGGCTTATTTCAAACTGAATGAAATTGTCCTTACCAAAGGAAGTAAAGGCGCCAGATATTTTGTGGGGGATACTGCCTATAATTTTCCGGCAGTTCATATTGAAATTGCAGATACTGTGGGCAGTGGGGATTCTTTTCTGGCCGGGTTTCTGTCTAAAAGAATTCAGGGAAAATCGCCGGAAGAGATCATGAAACAGGCAACTTCACTGGGAGCCTTTATCACTTCGAAATCAGGAGCATGTCCGGATTATACCTATGAAGAATTCAAGGCATTCAGAGAAAAAAACAGCTGTAAAACCTCTTAAAAACAACGATATGAATACTCCAAAATTTACAGATAAGAAATACTATATCATCCTGTCCTTTGTTACCTCTTTATTCTTTTTCTGGGCTATTGCCCTTACCATGGGTGATGTTCTGAATAAGCATTTCCAGAACGTTCTTCACATTTCGAAGTCCAAATCAGGGCTGGTACAGCTTTCCATTTTTGGGGCATATGCATTGATGGGCATTCCGGCAGGTCTGTTTATGAAAAGATTTGGTTATAAATTAGGAGTCATCCTGGGTCTTTCATTGTTTGCACTGGGAGCCTTTCTGTTTATTCCGGCCGCCGACACTTCCTCATTTAACTTTTTCAGACTAGCTCTTTTTGTTCTTGCGATGGGAATGGCAACCCTTGAAACGGTAGCCCATCCTTTTGTAGCCGCTTTGGGGGATGAAAGGACGAGTGATCAGAGGGTTAATTTTGCCCAGTCTTTTAATGGATTGGGAGCTATTATCGGCCCTCTTTTAGGCGGATATTTTATTTTCGGAACTCCTGATTCCGGATCTGGATCACTGGATTCAGTAAAAAATCTTTATACCTGGATTGGGATTGTCATTCTTGCGATTACTATTATTTTCAGCTTTATCAGAGTTCCTGATCTGAAAGACCCTCATGCGGAAGACATCATCATTTCAGACAATGAAAAAGGAGAAGACCAGTCTGTATCAGATCCTCATGCACCGCTCTACAAGCAGAGACATTTTATATTTGCAGTTATTGCCCAGTTTTTTAATATTGCCGCACAGGGCGGAACCTGGGCTTATTTTATCAATTACGGGGTAGAAAAAATGCACCTTCCGGAAATACAGGCTTCCTATTACTTTTCTTTAAGTATGGCCATGATGATGATCGGAAGATTTATCGGAACTTTCCTGATGAGATTCATTGCTCCCAACAAACTGCTGGCTATTTTTACCACATGTAATATCGTTCTGTGCCTGATTATTTCCCAAAGTTTCGGATGGGTATCATTTGTCAGCCTTATTTTGCTCAATCTGTTCCTGAGTGTGATGTATCCTACCATATTCAGTCTTGGGCTTAAAAGATTAGGATCTAAAGTTCAGCAGGCTTCCTCATTCCTGGTTATGGCCATGTTTGGAGGAGCTGTTTTTCCACCGATCATGGGAAGAATTGCTGAAAAAGATATTGCACATGCTTATCTGCTTCCTATTCTATGCTATGTTGTTATTTTATTATTTGCATTAAAGTACTACAAGCCTAAAACACTTAAATAATCCCTATGAAAACAAAGCTTTTATTAGTCTGGTGCATTTTATTTGTATGCGCCGGCAGGGGAATCAATGCCCAGATCACAATAGCCAATAAAAAATTTTCCTTCGGAACAACGGGAAGAATCGGAGCCGGTTATTCTCCGAATGCCGATGGAAAAACAGGAAGGCAGCTGAATCTGAACAATCAGGGATCTTTAGGTGGCAGAATGGATCAGGGAGATTACGTAGATTTCTTACCAGCCTTCCATTTTAGCCCGGTGATAAACGGTGACAGTACAAAAAGTACAAAGATCGATATGCAGGCCAGACTGAGCTTTTATTCAGGAGGGACTTTTCTGGGAAATGTAGACTCAAAATCTAATCAGGGGATGATTGTTGCCTTACCAGAAGCATTTGTAGAAGCAAGAAATATTATGGGAAGTGACTGGGATGTCTGGGCGGGATCAAGATGGCTGAGATATGATGACATTCACATTGCAGATTATTTTTATTTTGATGACCATTCGGCTACCGGCTGGGGTCTGAGACATAAAAACACCAGGTTTTCAATGTTTTTCCCGGCAGCTATTGATACTGCAGCCAGCAACTCCACTCCATATTCTTACACCAATGTGATCAGCGGATCAAAAAACCTGATCTACAGGCAGAGAGAAGTTTTTGTCCTGGAGCAGACCCTTCCATTTAAAAATACAAAGCAAAAGCTGAAATTACTGGCAGAATTTCATCATGTAGAAAAATCAGGGGAAAATTCTGTAGAGCAATATCCATCGGATCAGGGCTGGGTTTTTGGAGCTAAATTAAATACAGATATTCCAACAACAATTCGGGGTTCATTCAATCAGCTTTCTGTAAGATACGGGACAGGAATTGCCAATGGAGGAGATAATGGTAATACACAGACCTGGCGAACCTACGGAGCTCCTGATGAAGTCACAAAAACGTATAAAGGAGCTTACTCTTTTACGGTTGTTGAACATTTCCTGTGGAATATATCAAACCGGTGGTCGCTTAATCCCTATGCCGTTTTCACCAAAAGTAAGGGAGGATCAACCAGTACTGATAAAGCGATGGACTATTATAACCGTGAAATTTTCAACAAAAAAACAGAATTTAATACGGGAATCAGAGCCACTTATTATTACAACAACTGGTTTCATATTCTCTCTGAATTTCACTATGCAACACGAAAAAACGGAATCCAGGATGCAGCATCAATGATGAAGCTGGTTTTGGCTCCTACCATCGTACCTACCGCTGAAAGAAGCGTCTGGGCAAGACCCCACATCCGTTTTATTGCAGAAGTATCAAGGTATAATGATGAGGCTATGAACAGTCTTTACTCACCGTTTTTACAGCAGTCAGGAGCCAAAAGATACGGGACTTATTTCGGAATACGAACAGAATGGTGGATTTTTTAAATTAAATAAAAAAATATGATGAATATAAAGTTAGGGGCTTCCCTACTCTCCTGGATCACACCGCTATGGAATGCGGAATCTGGAAAATATGCGATAGAAAAAACGGCTCAGGCTGGCTTTGATCTGATCGAAATTCTGCTGCCCGGATCAATGGATTTTGATGCCAAAACCGTAAAAAAGCAGCTGAAAGACAACCATCTGGAAGCAGTATGCTCACTGAACCTTCCCAAAGATGCTCACATTGCGTTTTATCCCCAAGCAGCGGAAAAGCTTATCAAAAAAGCCATCGATAAAGTATATGAACTGGAAACCCATCTTCTGGCTGGTGTCCTGCATGGCGGAATCGGTGTTTTTACAGGAAAGCCACTTACAGAAAACGAAAAAGAAATCATTGCTGATGTGTGGTGCCATGTGGCGGATTACGCCCAAACCAAAAGTATCGATATTGCCATAGAGCCTATTAACCGCTATGAATCCTATGTTTGCAATACGGCAGAAAATGTCCTGGAACTTATAAAGAAAACAGGCAAAAATAATCTTTTCCTTCACCTTGATACCTTTCATATGAATATTGAGGAAAATAATTTCTATGATCCGATTATCAATTCCGGAAAAATGCTGAAGCATATTCATGTTACAGAATCCCACCGGGGTATGCTGGGAGAAGGAACTGTCAACTGGGAAGAGTTTTTCTCAGCATTGAAAAATATCAATTTTGAAGGGAATCTGGTTCTTGAAAATTTCAGTTCCTCAATTCCCGGAATGCAGGAACAGGTTTCTTTGTGGCAGAAATCACCTCATGATGCCCAGGAGCTGGCTGAAGGCAGTCTTGATTTTTTAAGAAAGCATCTCTGCAGTTGATAAAATTATGTGCTATATTATTTTGAAACTTATGGAAAGTGGAAATTGTCCGCTTTTCACCGATTGATTCTGCCCGTTCATCGAAATTCCAAGCCGTTTTGTTGCGTTATTGCAGACCTTTACATCAGAAAAAAGCAATAATGCTCAACTAAAATCTTATTATTATGAAAACAAAAATCGGAATTACAGAAAAAAACACAGAAGCTGTTGCAGAACAATTAGCAAAACTATTAGCAGATGAAACACTGCTTTACATCAAAACAAGAAATGCCCACTGGAACGTAACCGGAGATAACTTTCACGCCAATCATATTTTCTTTGAAGAACAGTACAAACAACTGGATGAACTGATGGACAGCGTTGCAGAAAGAATGCGTAAAATCGGACATTATGCACCGGCGACTATGAAAATCTATCTGGAACTGACTCATTTAACGGAATACAGTGAAAGAACAAACGATGGCCTCGGATACATGAAAGATTTATTAAGTGACCATGAAAGCATCATTGAATTTCTCCGTGGAAACATCACTCCATTTGCAGAAAAGTACAAAGATTATGGTACCAGTGATTTCATTACAGGTCTGATGGAAGCTCATGAAGAAATGGCCTGGATGATCCGCTCCTATTTCAGATAACATAAAATAAAAAAGTTATAATTATCTTTGTGTGAATCATAAACAACTATACCTATGAAAGCCTTAATCGTGGATGATAATGATATTGCAAGAACAACATTAGCCCATCTCGCCAAACAGGTTCCGGATCTTTCCATTGTCAGCGAGTTTTCCAATGCCATAGAAGCTTATCATTATCTTCAGTCCAATTCAGTAGATCTGATATTTCTTGATATAGAAATGCCGGAAATGACAGGAATTGAACTCACGAAAACCCTTTCCGGTAAAGAGACCATCATCATTTTCACGACCTCAAAGAAGGAATATGCACTGGAAGCCTTTGAGCTTAATATTGCAGATTACCTTCTGAAGCCCATTATGCCGGTAAGATTTCTGCAGGCTGTAAGCAAGGCACAGACGATTCTTGAAAGCAGAAAAGAAAATGTGGAAATCACAAGGGATGAGTTTCTTTTTGTAAGGGATTCCAATATTACAAGGCGCTTAAAACTGGATGATATTTTCTACGCAGAAGCCATGGGTGATTATGTAAAGTTTTACACCAAAGAAAAGATGTTTGCCATTCACGGTAAAATGAAAACTGCCGAAGAACGTCTTCCCAAGGATCATTTTATAAGAGTTCACCGTTCCTATATTGTTTCTGTAGGCAAAATTGACACCCTTCAGGACGGCGGTATTATGATCAACGGCAAATTCATTCCCGTAGCGGATGCGTACCGTAAGGCACTCAATACCAGAATGAATGTCTTTTAGCATGACAGATATATGGCATGTTTGTCCATCTTTTGATCTCTATTTTTGAATGGGCCCGGAGTAATCCCGGCTCTTCACCGGAATTTTTATCTTAAATCAGACCGTTATTTATGAAAAATATATCTTCAGTAATGGATAACAAACGATTCAGCTATTTTATTATCCTGACATTTATTGCAGGCTCACTCCTATTGATAGCTGTTCAGCTCAATTCTGCAGGGAATACCAAGGCGCTGATTCAGAATAACAATACCTTGCTGAGCGAATTGCGTTCAAGCAATCATTTACGGGAGATTGACCGTGATATTCTGGGAGTGGAAAGCAGAATCAGGGCGTCTATTGCAACGAATGATACCACCCATCTTGAAGGCATCGACCAAAAAATCAGTCAGATTGAAAATTTCCTGGATTCTCTTTCCAAAGACAATGTAAATGCTGAGGAAGAAAAGCTGATTCACAGATTAAGCGTTCTTGCCATGGAAAAGAAAACAACCAAAGATAAACTCCTGCACCGTTATCTTTCTGTTGGAAACATGGACGATAATACCTCGATTGCCAATCCGCGTGCACGAAAAATTTCTAATGAAATCACCAGCATCACGGCTAAAATATATGAAAGCAGAAAGCTGAATATGGTTGAACTCAGCCAGAAAAGTGAGGAAATGGGGCAGAAAGCAAGATTTTATGACATTTCAATATTGGTCTTACTGATTTTGGGAGGTTCTGTCGTTGGATATCACATTCTTCGTCAGTTCAAACGCCAGAGGTTACTTATAAACGAACTTGATATTGCCGAGAAAAAAGCGTTGGTAGCAGCACAGACCAAAGAAAATTTCCTTGCCAATATGAGCCACGAAATCAGAACTCCTTTAAGCGGAATTCTCGGTTTCACCAATTTGCTGCAAAAACGCCCACTGGATGAAACTTCAGCAGAATTTGTTTCTTCAATACAACGTTCCGGGGAAAACCTGATGGCGATCATTAATGACATTCTGGATTTATCCAAAATAGAAGCCGGGATGATGCGCATTACCCCTGGAATTTTCAGCATCAACGGACTGGTTAATTCCGTAGAAACTTTTTTTACAGAACGGGCGAGAGAAAAAGGACTTACCATATCCAGTACGATTGATCCTTCCATTCCTGACACATTGGTGGGAGATGCCACAAGACTGACCCAGATTTTAGTGAACCTCATCGGAAATGCCATAAAATTTACCCATCAGGGAAATATTGCTGTTGAAATCTACAGTAAACAGCAAACAGAGAAGGAAGCTGTTCTGGGATTTAAAATTTCAGATACGGGAATTGGAATTGACAAAGAAAAGCTCACTGAAATCTTCGAAAGATTCAACCAGGGAGAAGATTCAACGACAAGAAATTACGGTGGAACAGGATTAGGTTTATCCATAGTGAAAAGCCTGATTGTACTGCAAAACGGAAACATCGAAGTAAGCAGTGAACAGGGCAAAGGAACTACATTTCATTTCTATATTCCTTACGGAATTGCTGAGGAACAGCTTACAGTCATTCCAGCTGTTGATCCCCACTATTTTAAAGATAAATCCAATACGCCCCTGAAAGTACTGGTGGTTGATGATAATGTGATCAATCAAAGCCTGATGAAACATTTGCTCTCCCAGTGGAATATTGATTTTCATATTGCATCGAATGGTCTTGAAGGAGTAAGTTATCTCAAAAGCAATGCATGCGACCTGGTTTTAATGGATATACAGATGCCGCAGATGGATGGATATGCTGCCACCCAAAAAATACGGGAAGAACTCAGACTGGATATTCCGATCATCGCAATGACCGCCCATGCGCTGGCAGGGGAAAGAGAAAGATGCCTGAGCCGTGGGATGAACGAATATATTCCTAAGCCTGTCAATGAAGAAGAGCTGTTTATGCTGATTTCTAAACTCGGTTTTAAAGAAAATAATAAAAACGAAAAGAAAACCGAAAATCCGTCATCTGACTATCAGTATATTGATCTCTCCTATATGCAGGCGGTAAGCGGTGGCGACAAAAGCTTCGAACAAATGGTCACTCAACAGTTTATTGAGAATATTCCCAATCATCTACAGAAACTGACAACGGCTTACGAAAACAAAGATTTTCAGGAGGTGAAACTGTGGGCTCATGATCTGAAATCCAGCATTGCCATCATGGGATTACATCCTCTGTTAAAGGAAAAACTTGATATTCTTGAAACAGCATCAGCAGAAAGCTCTGATCTGCAAAAAATACTAACAGAAGTACAGAAAGTTCTGACAGAAGCAGTTTCCGAAGCTGAAGCATTTTCAAAAACAATTTAAAAATAAGAAAAAATGAATTTATTTTCACCCATACACATTGGCAGTCTTACCTTAAAGAACAGGATTGTACTATCTCCTATGCAGCAATACAGCGCTAAAAACGGAGTTCCCGGCAACTGGCATCTCGTTCACCTTGGAAGCAGGGCTGTTGGCGGTGCAGGATTGATTCTTACCGAATGTACAGCTGTTTCAGAAGAAGGTCTGGCTACATTATCCGATGTAGGGATCTGGAACGATGAACAGAAAAATGCCTGGAAAAACATCGTAAATTTTGTGCATGAACAGGACTCCAAAATAGGGGTTCAACTCTGGCATGCAGGAGGAAAAGGAAGCCTGAAACATCCCAATGAAAGAATGAAACCCCTCACTCCGGAAGAAGGAGGCTGGACCGTAAAATCCTCCTCAGCTCATGAGTTCAACGGAGTTTTTGCAGAAGAACTCACCATTGATGAGATCCAGGAACTGAAGACTAAATTCGTTAAAGCAGCCCTTCGTGCCCTTGAAGCAGGCTTTGATACCATTGAACTGCATGCAGGCCATGGTTATTTATTCCATCAGTTTTATTCCGCAGTGATCAACAAAAGACAGGATGAATATGGCGGAAGTTTTGAGAACAGAATCCGTTTTCTTGTAGAAACCGTTCAGGAAATCAGGAAAGTTATTCCTGCTGAAATGCCTCTGTTCGTAAGAATTTCTGCAGTTGATTATATAGAATCGGATGAAGCCTGGACTCTGGAAGACAGTATCAGACTTTCGGAAATCCTAAAAGAAAACGGTGTAGATTTCATTACGGCATCCGGCGGCGGATTTACCAATGTAAGCAAGGATAAGGTATTTCCGGGATATCAGGTTCCTTTTGCAAAAGCGATTAAAGAACAGACCGGGATTCTGACAGGAGCTGTCGGAATGATTACAGAAGCGGAACAGGCCAATGATATCATTGCCAATGGAGATGCAGATCTGGTGATTATCGCCCGGGAACATCTTAGAGATCCTTATTTTGCCATGCATTCAGCCAGAGCATTAGGTGTTGAAACAGAAATTCCGTGGCAGTATAAAAGAGCGTATTAAATTAACCCATAAAAAATCAGTTATGGAAAATCAGGGTGCCTCCGTAGTGATTACCCATCATATTCTGGATGGAAAACAATCACAGTATGAAAAATGGCTGGACGAAATTGTGCCTGTCACCAAACATTCTGAAGGCTTTATTGATCTGCAGATTATTCGTCCTATTCCCGATCTGACTTTTGTATACACTGTCATTATCCGTTTTGATACGATTAATCATCTTAAAAGCTGGATGGAGTCGGATAACCGGAAAAAGCTTATTGAGAAAGCGAATCCACTGTTCAGGAAAAACGACCATTACCAGATCAGATCCGGGCTTGATTTTCTTTTTACTACAGAAAATGAAGGGAATAAAGTTCCGGTACGCTGGAAACAGTTTCTGGCAACCTGGTCTGCCATTTATCCGCTGTCTGTTCTTATTCCTGCTTTGATCATTCCTTTTTTACGGTTTTTACATATTCCGCCCAATCATTATTCTGATGGATTCATCAATTCCGGAATCATCGTTTTTCTGATGGTGTTTGCCGTGATGCCCAATTATACCAGGCTGATCAAAAAATGGCTGTATCAATAACCCTATTTAAAAATTATCATTTATCAATCACTGTAACACACAGTGATTTTTTTGTTTTCATAGTGTTCACCCTGTTACCATTTGAACACCACCAGCTTATTCAACGACAGTTTTCGCCTATTGACCGAACAGCATTAAAAATGAGAACGGCCGATTTGTAGCTTTACATCATCAATAACATAACAATCAAAATCAACAACTATGGAAATCTTACAAACTCCCGAAAACGCACTATCTCATTCAAGCGTAAGTGCCATCATCCATGCACCCATTAAAAAAGTGAATATCGCAGACTGGCTGCTTAATCTGCCGGACGCCGAATACCAACGCTGCTCTACCCAGCATATCGGAGCTGCTATTTCAGTTACTTTTGATGGCCAACCAGTGTCTTTAAATGTAGAAACGATTGGAGATGTACTGATGGTACAGCATTATGTTGCAGATATTCACCGTCCTGATTACTGCCGCATGCTTTCCATCTCGGATTCAATTACCCAAAACGGGCGCACAAAAGTTCAGGTCTTATGGGAACTGAAAGTGACAAAGATTGATGAAAACACCTGTCTTTATACCAATGAAATTCATGCGACAGCCACCCCCGAAATGTTTGAATATATGAAAGAACACGGGATCAACCTTGCAGATGCTGCTGCATCAAGACAGGCCGCTTCTGATGCCCACAATCATGAGGAAACACCAAACTTTGCAAAAAGCATTGAAAATAAAGCACTGACAGGGCAATACAACCAGCCTTTTTAAGAAAGTAGCAAGCCCTTCATATTCTCAACGACTCATTTTGCCTTTTCACCGAATGACATCAAGAAAAAGTAAAATTCAGAAGTAGCTTTACAATAGCAAAAACAAAGAGCATTAATCACAAAAAAATAATACCATGAATCCATCATCGTTAAGTTTCAGATACGAATTAGAAAAAAAAGAACCGCGTACCAATGACGGCGGTACAACAAGAGGTGCTTCCGTAAAAGAATTCCCTGCTTCTGTAGGTATTGCCGGAGTTTCTATGAGATTACAGCCCGGAAGCATGAGAGAACTTCACTGGCATGCCAATGCCGCAGAATGGGCGTATGTAATTTCAGGAACGGTACGTACAACGATTATCCATCCGGACGGACAGAGTTATACCGATAATTTTGAACCCGGTGACGTATGGTATTTCCCGAAAGGCTACGGACATTCCATCCAGGCTACCGGAACAGAGGAATGTCATTTCATTCTGATTTTTGACAACGGTAATTTTTCGGAAGACCATACCTTCAGCATTACAGATTTTGTGTCAAGTATGCCCCCTGAAATCGTTGCACAGAATTTAGGACTAAGCCTTGAAGAAGTAGCAGAACTTCCACAGAAAGAGGTTTACTTCGCAGCAGGAGTTGTTCCGGATGAACTGTCCATTAATGCCACAGCCCGTCCCGAGGAATCAGACATTGAACTGACAAGCCTTCACCGATATCCTCTGCATTCCCAACAGCCTAGAATCATTCCTGGCGGAGGGCTGCAGAGACTGGTTACCCGTAAAGAATTTCCAATCAGCACCACAATGGCCGGTTCTGTACTGGAGCTGCAGCCCGGAGCTTTAAGAGAAATGCACTGGCATCCTAATGCCGATGAGTGGCAGTATTTTATATCCGGACAGGCAGAAATGTCGGTATTCCTGGCGGAAGGAGTATCTGTCACAGAACAGTTCAATGCCGGTGATGTAGGCTATGTACCTATGGGAGCCGGGCATTATATCAAAAATACCGGAGATACCGTCTGTAAAGTATTGATCGGATTTAATAGCGGCACCTATGAATCCATTGATATCAGCGAATGGCTGGCAGGAAACCCGAAAGATGTGGTCATCACCAATTTCGGACTGAAGGAAGGAGAAATAGAAAAATTCCCGGAAAAGAAAGTATTCATCAAACCTAGAAAATAGCGCCTGTGCTTCCGGAAACAAAAATCCTGCTTCCTGACAAGGCCGTCAGAACACAGGAGAAACTGGCAGTATTCCTTGCTTTTATCGCAGGATATACAGATGCTACAGGACTGATACGGTGGAAAACCTACGTTTCTTTTATGAGCGGCAATACGACCCAGTTAGGTGCAGCAGTTTTCAGTGAAAAATATGGTGTTATCATCAGTTCTGTCATTGTAATCATCTTTTTTCTGGCGGGGATTTATACAGGAACGTGTCTATCATTATCAAAGAAGTTCAGAAGCACAAAGATGATCTTCTACACTGTCTCCGGCATCATGATCCTTTACAGTATGACTGATTATTATGAGCATATTGCTAATGAAATGTCTATAGCTGTTATCGGTTTCTCAATGGGTCTGATGAACACCATTGTCACTTCGGTGGGTAACCAAAAGATCAATACTGATTTTGTGACAGGAACTTTAAACAGCCTGGCAAGAACAGCAGCTCTGTTTGTCATGAGTAATCAGGCAGACGAGCGGAAGGAATACAAAGTGAATATTTTTCATTTGTTATTCTTATGGATGGGTTTTCTCTCGGGTGCTTCAGCAGCTCCTTTCCTGCTCTCTTATTCAGGAAACTGGACGTTGATGTTTCCGGCAGCCTTACTGCTCATCTGTGCATTTACAATACCAATTCCAACATTTAAAAATTAATCCTATGCTAGAAAAAAATACGGTTGCCCCTGATTTTACATTATTTGCAACCCCGGATCAGAAGATTACCTTATCCGAATTCAGAGGACGAAATGTCATTCTTGCATTTTACCCGGCAGACTGGAGCCCGGTGTGCAGTGACCAGATGGCATTATACAACGAAATGCTGAAGTATTTCAAAAAATATGATGCGGAGATTTTCGGAATTTCCGTAGACAGCAAATGGTGCCACCTGGCATTTTCACAATCCAGAAACCTGCACTTTCCACTGCTTGCAGACTTTGAAGCCAAAGGAGAAACAGCCAGGAAATATGGTGTTTACAATGACGAAGAAGGAGAATGCAACAGAGCCCTTTTTGTCATCAATAAAGACGGCCTCATCGAATGGAGCTATCTCTCTCCCACCGCAATCAATCCTGGTGCAGACGGAATTTTAGAAGCATTAGAAAACCTTAACACGAAATAATTATGTCACTTAAACCATCAGTCAGCAATGCTGACCACACTCAGGGCAGCTCAGATGCCAGCTTAGTCATTGTAGAATACGGGGATTATCAATGTCCTTACTGCGGAGCAGCCTATCCGGTTCTTAAAGAGTTAATGAAAGAATTCGGAGATCAGATCAGATTTGTATTCAGAAATTTTCCTCTGTCAGAAATGCATCAGTATGCAAGAACGGCAGCACTGGCGGCAGAAGCGGCAGCTTTGCAGGGAAAATTCTGGGAAATGCATGATGCCATTTATGAAAACCAGGAATATCTGAATGCTGATCTTCCGTTAAAGCTTGCAGAAAAACTGGGATTAAATATCCCTCAGTTCAAAGTTGATATTCATAAGAAGGAATTGGCAGAAAAGGTAGACTCGGACTTTGAAAGCGGCATCATCAGCGGAGTCAACGGAACGCCTTCATTTTTCATTAATGGAAATAAATTCAATGGCGGTGCAGAAGACCTTTTCCAGTTGGTACGTGAAAATACTGCCTATTAATCAGAAAAATATTTAAACAAAATCAATTTATAACATTAAAAATAAACAACAATGAGCACATTAACATTAAAAGACGGAACAGAAATTTTTTACAAAGATCAGGGGCAAGGCCCGGTATTAATGTTTCACCACGGATGGCCTTTATCATCAGACGATTGGGATGCACAGGTGATTTTCTTTTTACAGAAAGGCTACAGAGTGGTTACCCACGACAGAAGAGGCCACGGGCGTTCCAGCCAGAATATTTATAATCATACTATTGAACAATACGCTTCTGATGCCGCTGAGCTGGTTGAATTTTTAGACCTGAAAGATGTTGTACACATCGGACATTCAACAGGTGGTGGTGAAGTGATCCGTTATGTTAACAAATATTCAAACGGGAGAGCTAAGAAAGCGGTTTTAATCAGTGCCATTCCACCGGTAATGGTGAAAAGTGAGAATAATCCTGACGGCGTTCCTATGGAAGTTTTCGACAATATCAGAGAACAGACGATGAACAACAGAAACCAGTTTTATTATGATCTGACTTTCCCTTTCTACGGCTACAACAGAGAAGGTGCAAACGTAAAGGACGGAGTACAGAGAAACTGGTGGAGACAGGGACTGATGGGTGGAATTGTTGCTCATTATGACGGGATCAAAGCTTTTTCAGAAACCGATTTAACCGAAGACTTAAAAGCAGTTGACATTCCTGTTCTGGTGATGCATGGCGAAGATGACCAGATCGTTCCTATTGCCAATGCGGCATTAAAATCAATTAAATTATTAAAGAATGGAAAACTGATCACGTATCCGGGATTCCCTCACGGTATGCCGACTACAGAGCATCCAACCATCAACAAAGACCTTCTTGAATTTATCAGATCTTAAAAAACAATCTCTTTTTCAATATATTGAAGATGAACTTTACTAGTTCATCTTTTTTTATTTCAGGTATTGTAACCACTCACATGCAGATCTTTTTCAATTTTTCCTATCTTTAAACTTTCAAGTAAGAATTTTCTATGAGTAAGCCTTCTGATCCCAATGCAGAAATGATGAAACGCCTGCAGGAAATGCAGAAAGAACAGCTTATGATTTCCCGTTTAACCAAAGAGTTGTCTACCATTTTAGATAAGAAACAGCTTCAGCTTGTTATCAACACATCTTTCAAAACTGAACTGGGATTCAATGATTGTATGATGATCAGGGATGTAAAAGGAAATATTGAAATATTAGGCAGCGGGACTGAAAATCAGAATCATACCACAGACCAACAGCTTGACAGGTATGTAAAAAACTGTCTTGATTCTGCGGAGCCTCTTCTTTTTGATCTTAAAGAACTGTCACCCCTTCCTTCCTGTTTTACCAAAGCTAAAAATTCGGGGATGCGGATGGCTGTCGGATTGGGACTGCCAGCTGTCAGTGAAAGTAAAAATGTACTCTTTCTTTTCTACAAAAGCTTTATTTCAAGAGATACTGTTCCGGAAAGAATTTTAAACGGTATTTCTCCCCAGCTTTCCATTACCCTTCATAACATTGATGTTCAGGAGCAATTGAAAACATTTCAGGGAAATATTCGGAATTTCCCGAAAGAAGTTGAAGAAGAAAAGAAAAGCGAACACGGCTTTCATGGAATTGTGGGGCAAAGCGAAGCGATGCAGCTCATTTTCGAAAAGATATCGCAGGCAGCTCCATCACAATCCAACGTGATTATCTTTGGAGAGACGGGTACGGGAAAAGAACTTATAGCACAGGCGGTTCATAAACTTTCAGAATTTTCGGGAAAGAAGATGATCAGGATAAACTGTGCGGCTATTCCTGCCAACTTAATAGAATCTGAACTCTTTGGTCATGAAAAAGGAAGCTTTACAGGAGCAACTGAACAAAGAAAAGGAAAGTTTGAGCAGGCTCACAACAGCACTATTTTTCTCGATGAAATTGGTGAACTACCTTTGGAATTACAAGCGAGGCTTCTGCGGGTTCTTCAGGAAAAAGAAATCGAAAGAATCGGGGGAAACAAAAGAATAAAGGTTAATGCGCGGATCATTACGGCCACCAACAGGAATCTTGAAAAAGAAGTGGCGGAAGGTCGGTTCAGAAGTGATCTTTTTTACAGGCTGAATGTATTTCCTATCCATCTTCCTGCCTTGCGGGAAAGAAAAGAGGATATTCCTTTACTGGCAGACTATTTCCTGGAGAAATTATACCCGAAAACAGGCAAAAAGATTAATGGTTTTTCTCAAAACGTAGTAAAAATGATGATTGCCAATCCATGGCTGGGTAATATCCGTGAACTGGAAAATATGATTGAAAGAAGTATGCTGACGGCAAAAGGAGATATCATCAGAGAAATGGATTTTCCGAAAGTTATGAACGCTCAAAACGCAGAACAGGATTTTCAGGTTAAAACATTGCAGCAATTTGAAAAGGAATATATTTTAAAAATAATCAAAAAATGTAACGGCCGTATTTTCGGGGAAACAGGTGCGGCGAAACTGCTGGGATTACCACCTACAACACTTATTTCCAAAATGCAGAAACTTGGAATAGAGAAAAAGCACTATTTCAGGGGATCTGAATAATGTTTGTCAAGCCCCATTTCTATTTTCCCGGAAGACAGTGCCCAGAAAATCCAGAGTCCTAAAATGATCATCAGGGAAACTGCCGGAATCCAGAATGACAGGATTAATGCAATAATATAAATAGGAAGCCCGTACAGGTAATTATTATGGATCTTTTTTATAGCAGCATCGGTAATACCTGGACGTAAAAGTTTTTTGTTACGGGTAGCCAGAAACCATAATAAATTGTAAGCAAGATTGATCAGAACAAAAATACCGGTATAGAGGCCCACGACAACAGAAGAAGCTTCACCGTCAAAATACCTTGCCAGCAAAGCGGTAGGATAAGAAACTGCTGAAACAAGGAAAAGGATCAGTCCATTCGCAAACATAATTTCCGAATTCCGGCTGTAGATCTGTTTGAAGATCTTATGATGATTTACCCACATGATGAAAATGCTGAAAAATGAAAGGATAAATGCCAGAAATGCCGGCCATTGATTCTTCAGAAAGACCAGCAGATCATTTCCGTTCTGTATTGAGTTCTCTTCAGGAAAGTGAAGATCCAGCACCAAAAGTGTAACGGCTATTGCAAAAACACCATCACTGAATCCTTCTATTCTGAGTGTTTCTTTTTCCATAATTACCTGATTGATTTATGATTGTAAAGGCATAATAATTTTACCCTCAAATTATTTGAAGAGTAATTATTAAAAAATTGAAAGAAAATATGGTCTCCGGCTAGCTTTCCCCTGAATTATTTATAGCCTTTGTCAATTCCCAGTTTTTTCATTTTGGAATATAAAGTCTGAGCTTGTATTTTCAACAGCTCTGCAGCACCGCCCGGCCCGGAAACTTTTCCGCCGGAAGTCTGAAGCGCATTCATGATGTGATCTCTTTCCATATCTTCCAATGATTTCAGCGGCCCTTGTGTTTCTGTAGGTTTTTCAATAATTTCAGGCAGATCGAAACGTTCTATTTCCGTAGTTTTGGCCAGAAGAACACTTCTTTCAATAAGATGCTCCAGTTCACGGATATTTCCCGGCCAGTGATAATTCAACAGCTGTTCCAGTGCTTTTTCACTGATAGAAGTGATATTTCTTCTTGAAGCAGCGGTATATTTATTCAGGAAAAAATGGGCCAGCAATACAATATCTTCCTTTCTTTCTCTCAACGGAGGCAGTTCAATAGGGAAAACATTCAAACGGTAATACAGATCCAGCCTGAATCTTCCTTCCGCCACTTCTTTTTCCAGAGAACGGTTGGTCGCTGCCACAATTCTTACGTTTACTTTAACCGTATTATTTCCTCCGAGCCGTTCGATTTCTTTTTCCTGTAAAACCCTCAGCAGTTTAACCTGTGAATCCAGTGGCAGCTCCCCTATTTCATCCAGGAAAACGGTTCCACCGTTGGCTTGTTCAAACTTTCCGATCCTCAATGTATTGGCTCCGGTAAAGCTTCCTTTTTCGTGTCCGAAAAGCTCGGATTCGATAAGCGCATGCGGCAGTGCAGCACAGTTGACCACAACAATAGGATGGGCTTTACGTTCTGAAAGCTCATGAACGGAATGGGCCACTTTTTCCTTTCCCGTTCCGCTTTCCCCAACCACCAGAACAGACGTATCTGTAGGAGCCACTACCCTTATTTTCTCAACGACATCCTGAAGTACTTTGCTTTTTCCGATAATTCCTTCAATGACTTCGTTATTTCCGGTATCAGTACACAATTCACAGCCTCTTTCCATGTCATAGCGGTATCTGGCAATATCAAGCATAACAATCATATCACGCTCCCGGAAGGGTTTTACCATAAATCCGTAGGGCTGTGTTTCTTTCACCGCTTCCAGGATAGATTGGTTGGTATTGGCTGAAATATAAAGAAAAGGCAGGTGCATTTCACGCAGTTCCCAGGCGAGATCAATTCCTGTAAGATCACCTTTTAAGATGATATCAAGAAGTACCCAATCCGGCTTGTTGTCTGCAATCAGTTTCCTGGCCTGAACCACTGAAGATGCAATTCCAGTGACCTGATAGCCGGCCTTCATCAGCATCAGTTTCAGATCATTGGCTACAATAAATTCATCTTCTACAATTAATATTTTTTCTTTCATAATAATCAGCCTTTAATTTGAAGGAGTTATTTCTGTATTTTTTCTGAAGGTAATGGTGACTTTTAAGCCCCCTTTATTTTCGAGATGGAAGGTTCCGTCCAGCTGATCGGTAAGTCCACGCATCAGATTCATCCCCAAAGATTCTGTTTCCTCGATATTGAAATCTTCGGGAAGTCCTACTCCATTATCTGAAATCATCAGTTCACAAAGATCTTCGCCGGTATTTTTAAATGAAACAAAAACTTCCCCTTTCCGGTCATCCGGAAATGCATATTTTACGGTATTATTGACTGCTTCATTGACGATCAATCCCATCGGAACGGCCTGTGCCACATCAAGAAATACTTTATCGGTATCTACTGTAAAGTTGATTTTCCTGTCAGATGAATAACATTCTTTGATATAGGTAATCAGCTCGTAAATATACCACGACATGTCAATCATTGAAAGATTATCAGACTGATAAAGTTTCTGATGGATAAGAGACATGGCATGCATTCTGTGCTGGCTGTTCTGGATGGCCATCAGGGCATCTTCATTGTCCAGATAAGCCGACTGCGTATTGAGCAGGCTGATCACAATCTGCAGGTTATTTTTAACCCTGTGATGGATTTCCTTTAAGAGCCATTCTTTCTCGGAAAGTAATTTTTTCAGCTGTTCATTCTGTGCATCAATCTGCTTACGTTTCAGTTCAAGGTTTTTATTGGCATTGCTTTTTAATCTTGAACGGTTATACAGCAAAGCAGCAAAAAGGATCAGCGCCAGAATACTTCCGATGAAAACATATCTGATAAAAGTATCATTGGCAATTTTAATATCCTGCAGTTTTGCTTTCTGGGTCAGCAGCTGAATGTTTTTATCCTTCTGCTCCGTCTCAAACTGAATTTTAAGGCTGTTGATCTGTTTGCTTTTTTCACCGTTAAAAACGGAATCGGAAAGCTTTTTGTACAGCTGATAATGCTGTATGGCGTCAAGGTATTTTCCCTGTATGGAATCTGCTTTGAACCACATTAAATGGTTTTCCGAGCGAAGCATATCATTTCCGTTATTTTTGGCTATTGAATCAAAAAGTCTGGCTTCACGGTACATTTTATCAAAATTCCGGGTCTGGTAATGATAGAAAACAAAGCTCCGCAGCAATGAGGCCTGCTGGTTATTTTTTTCTGCATTTTCACCATAATAGGCTACCAGTTTTTTGTAGTAGGCTTCCGCTTCGTTAAACTGCTTTAGAATAGTGTAGGTGCTGAAAAGGATATAGTTTTCCGACATTTCAAAATTCTGATCAACAATGGGATACCTTTCTCTGTACTCCTGAATCATGGTAATAGCCTGCTTAAACTTTTTCTGCCTGATCAGCATTGTAGAAATATTATTGGCTACCGTTCTTATATAGCCGTTATCTTTGTTTTTCTTTGCCGTGGCCAGTGATTTTTCCCAATACTTCATGGCATCGTCATTCTTACGGAGGTAATAATACACCATTCCGATATTGCTGTAAATAGAGCACATCTGCAAAGAATAATCATTCATACTTTCGGCTGTTTTTTCTGCCAGAAGACCATAGCGGAGTGCTTCCTCATAATCTGCCTTCTGAATTTCAACCTGGGAGATAAGGTTATAAACGCTCTGTAATTCTTTGAATTTCACAGACTGATAAACAGACAGGGATTGTTTGAGCAATCCCAGAGCCTTATCAGCATTTTCCTTGATGTAGTAAAGTTCACCCAGATCTTTTAAAACACCTGCCTGATTCAGTTTTGATCCTGAGTTCTTAAACAGTTCCAATGCTTTTTCTTTCAGTTTGATTTTAGTATCAAAATATTCGGGTTTATTGTCATACATATATGATAATTCATTGTATGCTTCTCCGGCCTGCTCTTTAAAATGATTTTTTTCAAAATAAGAAAGCGCCTGTTTCATGTTGGAAAAAGCAATCGTTTTACGGCCTCTTTCTTTATCTATTTTGGCATCCAGAAATATGATTTTTCCGGCAGACAACGGATCCCCGGATTTCATATTGAGTGCTTTTGCCTGTAGGTTCAGAATAGCGGCACTGTCGAGGTCAGCTTTCAACTCTCCTTTTTTAGTAATATAATAGTTACTCAGACGCAGCAATAAAGCGATTTTCTGAGTAGTATTGGTGGAAGAGGAAATCTGTTTTCTCAACAGTGCAGGATTTTCCTGGGTCTGTGCTTTTACACTGCATGAAAACATCAAAACCAACGAAAAAAATACTATCCTTAGTAGATTTTTAGATAAAAAATAAAGGCCGAAATTCATTTTTTAAAGGTAATCTATTATCCTGTAATCTGCCATAGTCCTGTGCTAGTTTTTACGGTGGTAAAAATAACAGATAATCATTGCCAGTCCGGGTAAAATCAGTGTTACCAACCCATATTGTTTTCCTGCATAAGCTCCTAAAAAACAACCTACCAGAAATCCAAGAATGGTAATCAGCTGTTTCTTCAGGCTTGCCCATGCTTCAGGGTGGTGAAAGCCGCTTGATAGGAGTGTTCCGAAATCCAGGGAAGCCTGGGTTACATTTCCTGTCATCATGGTAGTCGGGCCATGGGTTTCCTTTGCATACAGCTTCCCGAAAGCATTCTGAAGCCCCATTGCAAAAACGGTAATCATAGCCATAGTATACATCACGACTTCTGAAAACATTCCGTAGTAACTGAAAACGGCAACAATCATTCCGGCCGACAAAAGCAGTGCTCCTTCCCAGAATAGCAGCGTATAATGGTTCATGACTTTTCCGGCAATCCTCCCTCCTGCCATAACCGCTAGAATAAAGACCGGAAACGTAAGCAGCTTTACCCACGCATGCATATCAGATCCCTTCACAAACTGATAGGCAAAGACAATAAAGTTGCCCGTAACATGCGCCGAAAAAAGGGCATCTGCCGATACAAAAGTCACGGTATCGCAATATCCGGCAATCATGGTTAACATTAAGGTGACAAAGCCGATATTATGTTTTACTTCCATTTTTCTATTTTAAATGTGAACGGAGCATCCAGGCCATTTTCTCATGGGTTTCCAGCAATCCTGTGATATAATCGCTTGTTCCTGAATCACGGAATTCAACAGCGAAATTTTCAATATTTTCACGAAGATGAATGATGATGCTTTCGTGGTCGGAAAGAAGTGCTCTGATGTAAGTCAGACTGTCGTTCGATTCCAGGTGATGCTCAGACAAATGGGTTAATGCAAGATATTCCCTTAAAGTTGCCGGAGCATAATGCCCCAGCGTCCTGATTCTTTCCGCCAGATCATCGATGATGTCATCCAGCTGTCCGTATTGTGTTTCAAAAAACAGGTGTTTATTGTAAAAATCCGGTCCTTCCACATTCCAGTGTGCTTTTCTTGTTTTGGTATACAATACAAATTCGTCTGCTAAAGTGGTAACCAGTACTTCAGCAACTTTTGCTAAATTTTCGTTTTTAATTCCGATTGAAGTTTTCATTTTATAAAATATTTAATAAGTAATAATCAAGTGAATATCTTCCTGCTCCCAATGCAAGAATCAGTAACAGGGACAGCGTATACATAAAAGGAACGTCCCGTACTTCCAGTGAATCTTTTCTGTGAACCACAAAATATCCGATAGCCGTTACCCCGATGGTCGGTAAAACGGCAAGCCTGGTTCCCAATCCTGAAATAATCAGAAACGGAACCACCAGATCAGCAAATGAAGCGACTATGGCATTGAGTTGATCAGGCAATCCCAGAGGGTTTGGAATGACTTCCCTTTGTCCGTTTTCCAGCCTGAATTTCTTTAAGCCGTGCACTCTGAACAATTGAATCGCAAGGAGTACCCGGAAAACTAGGAATGAGGCATCATTGAATGGTGAACCTAAATCTGATGAAAGGATCTGTTTTAAAATTTCCATATATATTGATCGTTAAAAAGCAAAGCACGAACAGCCTAAAGCTCCCCAGAATGTGTGGTAATTATTAACGGGCACATTGCTCATTCTTGCCTGGTTATGGTTATGATGATGGATATCGCAGCTTCCTGCACAGCTATGAATCTGTGAGGTCAGCGGTGCTTTTAGATCCTGTTTTGCATTTTTCTCGATTTCTCTCTGAAAATGTCCGCTTGCAGGGTAATATCCGTTGTAAAGATTCGTTGGAGACCAATCCGGAAGCACAGGGACAGATGGTGGTGCATAGGATGAGAATGTTCCTTTGGCATAGACTATTTTCCCGTCTACAATGGTCATTTCCGCTTCAATATTTTTGATCTCTTCATCATCAACCGTGAAATAATCCTGATCAAGAACGGCCAGATCAGCAAACATTCCTACTCTGATATCACCTTTTTTCTGCTGTTCCTGAGAGAACCATGCGCTGCCTTTTGTGTACAGTTCCAATGCAGTTGCTCTGTCCAGCTTTGTTTCATGATACAATTGAAGTCCGCCAACGGTTTTTCCTGCGGTCAGCCAATACATTGAAACCCAAGGATTATAGCTGCTTACTCTTGTAGCATCCGAACCTCCGCCTACAGGAACTCCCATTTCCAGCATTTTTTTTACGGGTGGTGTACTTTCTGCGGCACCAGAACCATAACGGTCTGCAAAATATTCTCCCTGGTAAGCCATTCTGCTCTGGATGGCGATTCCGCCGCCAAGCATTTTCACTCTTTCAATATTTTTTTCATCAATGGTTTCTGCATGATCAAAAATCCATGGAAGACCATTGAAGGGAATATCGCGGTTTACTTTTTCAAAAACATTTAAAAACCGGGTGATGCTTTCATTATAGGTGGCATGAAGCCTGAATGGCCAGCGGTTTTCTACCAGTAAACGGACCACTTTTTCAAGATCTGCTTCCATGTTTTCAGGCAGATCCGGTCTTGGCTGAAGAAAATCTTCAAAATCGGCTGCCGAAAATACGAGCATCTCTCCTGCCCCGTTGTGGCGGTACATATCATCGCCCTGATATAATTTTACTGTGTCGATCCAATCGCTGAAATCTTCAAATTCATGCTGTGGTTTCTGGGTAAAAAGATTATAGGCAATTCTTACCGTAAGCTGTTTTTTCTCATTCAGTTCGTTCACCACCTGATAATCGTCCGGAAAATTCTGGAATCCTCCGCCGGCATCAATGACGCTGGTAATTCCGAAGCGGTTCAGTTCTGTCATAAAATGTCTGGTAGAATTCAGCTGGTGGTCGTAGGAAAGCTTCGGGCCTTTTGCCAGTGTTGAATATAAGATCATGGCATTAGGTGTCGCAATAATCAGTCCTGTGGGTTCACCATTAGCATCTCTTTCAATATGTCCGCCTGCCGGAGCCGGGGTATCTTTAGTAAATCCTACAACTTTCAATGCTGCCCTGTTCATTAAAGCCCTGTCGTATAAATGCAGGATAAAAACAGGTGTTTCCGGAGCAATGGCATTAATTTCCTCCAAAGTAGGCATCCTTCTTTCTGCAAACTGGAATTCGGACCACCCTCCCACAACACGTACCCATTGTGGGGAAGGCGTACGGTTTACCTGGTCTTTTAACATTCTGAGCGCATCGGCCAGTGACGGAACTCCGTCCCATCTTAATTCCAGGTTGTAATTCAATCCGCCACGGATCAGGTGAATGTGAGAATCATTGATTCCCGGCACTACTCTTTTCTTTTTAAGATCAATCAGTTCTGTGGATTCATCTGCGAACTGATCTGCCAGTCCGTCATTTCCAACCGCGATAATCTTCCCGTCTTTAATGGCTACTGCAGAAACTTCCGGAGTTTCTTTATTGAAAGTGCGTATTTTTCCGCTGTATACGATAAGATCTGCTTTCATCTTTAATTATTTGGTGTTCAATTTCGAAATAGCTTCCTGAATTCCTCCTCCGGCAACGGTGAAAAAAGATGGCCCGGCCAATAGAATCAGTTTTTTTAATTTCATTTTATCGGATAAATGCTGAGTATTTAAATAAGACTGGGCACGATAGGCGTCAAAGGCACCCAAGACCACATTTTCTGCCACCAGAGCTGTCGGAGAATCAATTCCTGCATCTTTGATATCGCTGGCAAATGATGCGGTATGTACCTGCAGTTTCAAAGCTTCTCTCATCGCAACACTTCCTACCTCTTTCATGAGTCCGGCATCGAAAAAGTTTCTGTTCCCCAGGCCTATCAACAGCAGTTTTCCGGAGGCAAGGCTTCCTTTCGGAGGATTAATTAATAAGGTTTCCAGGGCATGTCCTTTGAACTGTCCTTTTTTACGGACTTCTGTAATAATTCCTTTGAGAGCCTCATCCAGATGAACCATGCCGTTGAGTTCTTTGGGAAGCGCCGGCGGATTAAAAATATCTCCTTCCGTATACTCGAAAACACAGGCGATCTGTAAATGTGCTTTGGCGGCAGAAGGTCCCTGAACCAGCCCTACAACGGAAATTCCGTCAACAGTTCCCCATGTTTTTGAGGTTCCAATAGCTGTTTTTTCTGCAGCAGCCTGTGCTGAAACGAATTGGGTTCCCGCAGTTGCCAACACCAATACTGTAAAGAGTGTTTTTGACCAATTGATGTATTTTGAAATTGAATTTTGCATAATAAATGATTTAGTAATGATTAAAATTTGAATCCCAGCCGGACATTCCAGAAAACACCGCTTTTGGCATCCTGAATGATATCTTCGATAAAAGGTCCTTTGTGGAAATACTGAAGTCCGCTCACCAAAGAGAAATGTTTGTTGAAATTATAGGTAAAGCTTGTTAGATAAGCCGTTCCGATATACCTTTTATCTGAGCTGCTTCCGGGACGGTTCAATGCTCCGCTTGGCCGGTAAACGCCATCATTCAGGGAATATCGCCAGTTGAAGACAACATCCATCTGCATTTTGAGTCTGGAAGTCAGATCAAGGGTCATATACGGGTGAATATCAATTAAATTGACGGGTCCCACCTGCGGGCTGAAGCCGAAATACCCTCCTTTCGGATATAAAGGATTAAATGTATTGAGCTTGCCGTCATTTTTACAATGATCTCCTGATATATAGTCGTTTCTCAGATTGATGCTTGGCTTGAATGTGAAGTTTTCAAAGAGATATCCTACATCCACAGAGCCCGTCCAGGCACTAATCTTTTCGTTTCCAAAGCGTCCGAACTGATAGGCCGCTTCCAGGTTATAGATAAATCCGCCGCCATATTTCCAGAGTCTTCCACCAACTGTGTGGCGCTTTTCTCTTGCTGTTCCAGCTTCAAAAACAGATTCATCTCTACGGATTCCGAGATAATACAGATCCAGATTTCCGGCTTCAGGAATAATGATTTTGGAATAAAGCCCCCAAAGATTAAGCTGCTTTGAAATGGTATTATCAAAAACGCCGGTATTGACAGAGTCTGCCATCATTGCGAAAGCATCTACGGAAACATTTTTATAGGAATACATGATTTTAGCTCCTGTAAAAGACAACCTTGCATTCGGTCCTTCCCTTACAGAAATTAATCTGCCGGACCCGTAGTCCAGCTCCTGTCTTCCCAGTCTCACTATCAGCTTCTGGTCTTGCTTATTCACCAAACCTGCATCCAGAAAGAGATTCTGAATACTCAGCTGGTCTTCATCAATCCCTCTTGAACCGTTTTTTCTTCCATTTTGCAAAGCACTTCTGATCTGTGAAAATATTCTGAAGTTTTTCCCGAAATGCCAGTCTGCATGAAGGTCATAGCGTTGGAGGAAAAAGTCGTTGTGTCCTATATTAAGCCGTCCCCAATCTTCGTTGTTGAAATCCACATATTCATACCTTGCCTCGCCACCCCATGAGAGATAGATATCTTTCTTTTCATTGAGAGGGAGATATTTAATGTTATCATAAAAGCTCTTTGTGGAATCTTTCAGGTATTCATAATTTTCGTCATACCGCAGAAGTTTAAAGCTCTGGGAGGATAAAGTTTCAGAACATAAAAGAACTGTTATGAAAAAAGCTTTTAAAAACAGTATTGAAGGTGCAGATTTCAACATTGAAAATGGTATATAGATTTTAATGGTTCAGCATATGGTGAGCATAGTGGATCCCTAATCCGTAAGAACTGCCATATTTTTTCATAAGGTCAGTTACAGGACCATAGGTTTCCTGGCGTGCCCAGTCTCTCTGAAGTTCCAGGATATACTGAATGGAAGTCATGGGCTTTACTCCTGAATGGATCATTCTCTGTACCGCTCTTTCGTGCGCTTCATCGCTTACATCACCACAGGCGTCGGTAATGACATACACGTCATAGCCCTCCTCAAGTGCAGACAAAGCTGGTCCTACGATACAGACACCTGTCCAAAGCCCCGCGAAAACCAGTTTTTGCTTCTGGGTTGCTGTAATAGCTTTATATGCGGCTTCATCTTCCCATGTATTCATCGTTGTTCTGTCGATATATCCTGAAGTTGCCATAGGAAATGCTTCCTCAATTTCAGGGAAAACGGGACCTGAAAAACTTTGTTCGGCAACTGTGGTAACGATAGTCGGAACATTGAATATTTTAGAAGCTCCACACAGTACTGCAACGTTATTGCGCAGCTCATTCATGGAGATACTTTTGGTGGCAAATGCCATTTGTCCTTCAAAATCAATTAATACCAGTGCATGGTTTTCAGGAGAAAGTAGTTTTGATGATGGTTTCATAAAGTTTATTTAGATGTTATTTAGTTTGAATTTTATTGCTTAAGAAATTTTAATAATTCTTCATTGAATTTGTCTTTTTCTTCGAGGAACAGTGCATGTCCGCTGTTTTCAAAAGGAATAAGCTTGGATCCTTTAATAGCTTTGTTCATTTGCTCTGCTAAAGCATAAGCCACTATCCTGTCCTGTTTTGCCTGCATGATAAGGGTCGGAATCTTGATTTTGGGTAAATCTCCACGAAGGTCTTCGTCTCTTAAAGCGATTAAAGCCTGCTCCATTGCATAAGCGGAGGACTGCATTTCAATCCCTCCCAGCCAGGTACCTACACCTGGTGAAACAGAAGTTGCGGATAAAACAAATCTTTCACCTATCGTGTTCAGTAATCCCGGTCTGTCTACGCTTACAAGGTCTACCCATTTGGTAATGTCTTCTTTCGTAAATAAAGGATAAGGATAATCCGGTTTTTTGGTATGAACAGGGGCAGCAGCAGCGAACAATGCCAATTTACTGACATGGGCACTGTTGTATTTCGCCACGTAATGCAAAGCAATCGCACCACCCATAGAATGGCCGCCCAACGTAGCATCTTTGATATCCAATTTGTCTAAAACAGTTTTGATATCAGAAGCAAACTGGTCATAATCATATTTTCCATAAGGCTTGTCCGACTGGCCAAACCCTCTCAGAGTGATTCCTATAACCCGATAACCCGCTTTGATTAAAGGAAGATACTGATACTCCCACGAAACATCACTTACCGGATAACCGTGGATTAAAACAACTGGCTTACCTTCTCCAAGGTCGGAAATATGAAGCCTTACATTAGGTTCCACTTCGATATATTCTGCTCTGGCTTTTGTGGATTTTGCCGTATTTTGAGCATTGGCACCAGTTAAGAATACCGTTGACAATAGCACGGCGGCACCAAGAATTGATTTTAGTTTCATAATGATGATATTTAATGGCTGATTTTTTGACAGATTTATTGTAAACATGTCAAAGTGGTATTGAATCAGCTGCCTTCCCTAAAAGGTTCTCCATATAAAAAGAAGACAGCAGATTCAAAAAAGAAATTATCTTTTTAGTAAATATTTATGCTGCCCTTCAAGAACGAGTTCAGATTTTTGGTTATAGACTCTCACTTTTGTGGTCACTATACCTTTGTCTTCCTGTGGCGTTAAATCGGTAATTTCCAACGAAGAATACAGCGTATCTCCTGAATGTACCTCTTTCAAAAAATGACATGATAATTCTAAAAAAGCAATAAAAACACTTCCGAAGTAATGAGGCAAAAGAGTGGCACCTGGTGCGGTAAAAGCCAATACCTGCAACCCGTGAACTACCGGAGCTTCATGGCCGTATCTTTTTGCATATTCCACATCGTAATGAATCGGATGATTATCACAGGAAACCGTTTGAAAAGCTGAAGCATGTGCATCGGTAAGAGTCCTGCTTGGCGCTCTGAACACTTCACCTACTTTCAGTTCATCGAACGTACGGGCCAGAACAATAGCAAAATCTTCAGGATTGAATGCCGGTTCGTGAGTTTTTGAGTTTTCCATATTTTTTGGATTTGAATGGAATGCTGATTATTCTGTGATAAAAGCTAAAATATCTTTGTTGATGGTTGGATGCTCTGTAGTCGGCATACCGTGAGGGAAACCAGGATATGTGATCAGCTTTCCGTTCTTCAGTAATTTGGCTGATTTTATCGCTGAATTTTCAATCGGTACAATCTGGTCATCTTCACCATGCATCACCAGAACAGGAATGTCAACTGCTTTTAAATCTTCGGTTAAATCGGTTTCAGAAAAGGCTTTGATCCCATCATAATGAGCAACAATTCCTCCCATTAATCCCTGTCTCCACCAGTTTCTCTGTATTCCGTCTTTTACATCAGCACCTTCCCTGTTGTAGCCATAGAACGGAATAGTAAGATCATAATAAAACTGATTTCTGTTGTTCATCGTCTGTTCTCTGATATTGTCGAAAACTTCCATAGGAACGCCGTCAGGATTATTCTCACTCTTCACCATTACCGGTGGAATGGCGCTGATCAGAACCGCTTTCTTAGCTCTCCCGTTTGCATATTTGTTAACATAACGGATCACTTCACCACCGCCTGTTGAATGCCCGATGTGGACAACATCTTTCAGATCTAAGAATTCAACCAGTTCTGCAGCATCAGAAGCATATTGTTCAATAGTGTGGTTGTAGATATTCTGGCTGGAACGCCCGTGGCCTCTTCTGTCGTGGGTAACCACTCTGTAGCCTTTCTGTAAAAAGAAAATCACCTGTGCATCCCAATCGTCTGATGATAGAGGCCATCCGTGGTGAAACATTAATACAGGTCCTTCTCCCTGATCTTTGTAAAAAATTTCTGTTCCGTCTTTTAATGTTAATGTGCTCATTGTTGTACTATTTTTTGAATTAAACTTATGAGCATAATGCCAAAAAACAACCCAAAACAACAAATCAATTGATTTTCAATACATTATTAAAAACAACCAGTAAATAATACTACGAAATATCGTATTATTATAATTCACCCATTACTATTTATATAAAAAACATAGAAATGTAAGCATATAAAACATCCAAAAACATGCGGTACAAATCTAAAATTCATACTTACATACAATTAAAAACAAAAAAATCAGACTCACGTCTGATTTTTTAAATATATACTATTTGTAATACCGAAAAGCTATGATGAGCCGTTATTCTGCCTTTATTTGTGACAGATCAAGACCCAGTTTTGTAAATTCTTCCTGTCCTTTCTCTGTAATATAATAGTGACGGTCTGCAGGATTTTCTTTGGCAATCCAGCCTTTCTCAACGAATTGTTCTAAAAGAAGCTGTCCCAGTTTTCCACCGATATGCTCATAGCATGTTTTGGCGGGCTTTCTGCCGGTTGATGTATTCATATTATTAGTTTAATTGGTGTTATATGGATGTACTAATTCAAATGCAGATAATCCTTAATCGTTTTCAGAACTCCGAAGCTGTCATTGGTGCATGCTTCAAAATTGGCTACCTGTTTTACATTCGGATGGGCATTTTGCATAGCGTAAGAATATTTGGCATTCTTAAGCATTTCTATATCGTTCATATAGTCTCCGAAAGCCATCGTATTTTCAGGTGAGATTCCCAGCGATTTCTGAAGGATTTTCAGCGCATTTCCTTTATTGATATCCTTATTCATAACATCCAGCCAATGCGCTCCTGAAACCACTATTTCCAACCCGAATTCTTCAAATTTTTTCAGTGCTGGATACAGATATTTTTCCGAGCCATCCGGGTGATAAACTGCTATCTTAAAGGCGGTATCATCAATTCTTTCTGTAAGATCGTCTTTTTTCATATTTTCAGTATAGTACTTTGAGAAAAAATCCACAAACTGCTGATCTTCAGTTTCATAATACGCCATCTTTTTGGCTGATAATACGGCTTTGGCACCCGGTATTTCACGGACCGCTTTAATAATTTCAACGATATATTTGTATTCCAGTGTGTCGGCAAAAAGTTCCTGATCTTTATAGATGACATAACCTCCGTTTTCAGCAATAAAACCGATCTCACTTTCTATTTCTCCGAAATAATGGGTAATTCCCGGCATCTGTCTTCCGCTTGCCGGCACAAATACAATATTTCTTTTTTTCAGTTCTTTATAAACTTCTGAAAACTCAGGGCTCATTTCATGGCTGGAGTTGAGAAACGTCCCATCCATGTCCGTCACAATTAATTTAATCTCTTCCATAATTTTATTGGGAAAAACGATATTCTGTATATTGCAGAATCATAATTCTGCTTATTCTTTTCAAAGATATTGATTTTATTATTTTTTCTTATAATGAATGGTGGGAAGGTTTCTTAATATTGCGGCACTCTGTTCCGGGGTGATGTCCCGCTGAGGCTCTGCAAGCATTTCATATCCTACCATAAATTTTTTTACTTCCGCACTTCTGAGCAGCGGAGGATAAAAGTGCATATGAAAATGCCATTCCGGATGTTCTTTACCATCTGTCGGAGATTGGTGAATTCCCGCAGAATAAGGAAATGACGTTTCAAAAAGGTTGTCATATATTGTGGTCAGATCCTTGAGTACTGATGCAAAAGATTCTTTTTCCGCTTCAGAAAATGCCGCAATATTTTCTCTTTTCTGTTTGCTGATCATCATTGTTTCATAAGGCCACGATGCCCAAAACGGCACCAATGCGGCAAAGTGTTCATTTTCTGTGACGATGCGTTCGCCAGCTGCGATTTCCTGCTCAAGATAGTCTTCCAGCAATGTTCTTTTATTCTTTTCAAAATACGATTTCAGCTGATTCTGGGTTTTCTGAACCATTGCCGGAATGGACGACTGCGCCCATATCTGACCGTGCGGATGAGGGTTGCTGCAACCCATGATGCTTCCTTTATTTTCAAAAATCTGAACATAATTGATATGGTCGAGAGCGGCCAGCTCATTGAATTGTTCCTGCCATACATCCACTACATTTTTGATGTGTTCCACAGACATTTCCGGTAAGGTAAGGCTGTGATTTTCAGAAAAACAAACGACCCTGTTGATGCCGCGTTCCGGAAGAAGGGTAAAAAATCCTGACTGTTGCTCAGAAAAATCAATTTCTTGATTTAGTAATGCTCCAAAGTCATTGTTAAAGACATAGGTTCCTTTATATTCAGGGTTTCGGTCTCCGTTAGCACGAATATTTCCTGAACAGAGATAGCAATGCGGGTCATATTCAGGACGGTTTTCTGCTACTGTTTCTTCTCTCTGCCCCTGCCATGGACGGTTTGCCCGTTGTGGGGAAACGAGTATCCATTCATCCAAAAGAGGATTGTATCTTCTGTGGGGATGTTTTTTAGGGTCAAATAATGTATTCATTGGTGTATTCTTTTATCCCGTCTGAAATTTTAACCTGATAAACTTTCATTTGGATATTAAAACTTTCCAGATATTTTTTACTGATATTTTTAATCACTTCTTCAGCTTTATCTTCCTGAATCAGGTTGATGCTGCAGCCACCAAAGCCTCCTCCCATCATTCTTGCTCCCAGCACACCTTCATGCTGCAATGTGTTTTCAACCAAAAAATCAAGTTCATCGCAGCTGACCTCAAATTCAGTGGACAGCCCGGCGTGGGTTTCCGTAAGAAGTGTTCCCAGATATTCAATATTCCCTTCTGAAATAGCTTTTGCTGCCATGTCCACTCTTTTGATTTCTTTCAGAATATAGAGGCATCTTTTATATGAAATACTTCCCATTTCTTCTCTTACATGATCAAGCATTGCCAACGTAAAATCCCTGAATTTTTCGATTTCCGGAAAATTTTTCCATAAAACTTTTTTACCATGCTCAACATCTTTGCGTCTTTCGTTATAGCCGGATGTCAAGTGGGTATGCTTCACGCAGCTGTCGAAAAGCAAAAGGCTGTATCCCTTGAGGTCAGCATCAAAATATTGATGTTCCAGGGAATGACAGTCGAGCATAATCACTTTATTTTCTTTACCGAAAATGGAGGCAAACTGATCCATAATTCCGCACTGAACTCCTGCAAAAGTATGTTCGGATTTTTGCCCGATCACGGCAATCTCTTTTTTTGACAGCCGGAGATCAAAAAGTTCATTAAGGATATACGCAAAACCGCATTCAAGAGCTGCCGAAGAGGAAAGTCCGGATCCCATCGGGATGGTGCTACTGAAAACAATTTCCATTCCGCAAAATTGATTTTCGGGTTTCTGCAGCTGACTGAAAACGCCCAGAATATAGTTTGCCCACATTTGCCGTACCGGTTTTATCTCCGCTGTGACATCAAATGTATATTCTTCTCCGAGATCCTTAGCTATGATGGTACAAAGGTTTGTCTGAGGGAGTTTACGGACAGCAAAACAGATGTATTTATCTATAGCAGCCGGCAATACAAAGCCATCGCTATAGTCTACATGCTCGCCGATAATATTAATTCTGCCGGGAGAAAGGAAAATGTGTTCTGGCTCTTCTTTGAATTCGGTCCTAAACTTTTGTAGGGTTGGTTTAATTAATTGTTCATGCATATTAATCTTATCTGACAAAACAGATCCTGGTGGTTTTACGGATAAAACTACTGAGTTTATAACACAGAATCATACGTTTATGAATTTTACTTATAAATGTTAAATATACACTTATATTTTAATACATCATAATGCTTCACAGAAATTTTAGATCAGCTTATCAACTACTCCATGAAATAATTAAATTCTTTACGGTATTGTGAGGGGCTTTTTTGGATATATTCTTTAAAAGTCCTGTTAAAATAACTGAAGTTATTAAACCCCGATTCAAAGCAAACTTCCGTAATACTCAAAGGCTGTTCTGCCAGAAGTTTGAGGGCATGGGTAATTCTGTATTCGTTAACAAACTGCGTAAAGGTTTTATTGGTAATTTTTTTAAAATACCGGCAAAAAGACGGTACTTTCATATTGGCAAGATCAGCCACTTCTTCAAGGGTTATGGCTTCTTTGAAATGATCTTTAACGTAATTGAATATAAGATTGATTCTTTCATTGTCTTCAACCTGTGTCTGAAGGTAATATTTTCCTGCATTTAAAATCCTGTAATCCTGAGTCACAGACAGTTCATCCAATATTTTCAGAAATCTGCACAGCTTGTCGAGGGAGGAAGCTTCATGCATCTCCGTAATCTCTTTCCCGATTGTTTTCTTCACTTCTTCCCCGAATACGATTCCTGCCTTTGATTTTTCAAGCAGTGCCGAAATCCTTTGCATTTCAGGAATATTCCAGATCGGTTCTCCTAAAAAATCAGGCTTAAACTGAATCACCATTTCATACTCATTATGTGTACTTTCATTGGTCAGTCCGCAATGCGGAAGATTGCTTCCTATCAGTACAAGATCTCCTTCAGAAAAATAAGTGATACTGCTTCCGATCTGTCTTTTCCCGGAACCTTTGCATACAAAAATCAGCTCAACCTCGGGATGGTAATGCCAGACATGTGATTTTATATTTTCATTAGTCAGAAATTTAAGGCTGGTAAAACTGCTTCCTATAGTAGGTCTTACCGCCTCAAAAGAAGGATTTACATGTTTCATAGGCCAAATACAAATAATTTCATATGCAAAATTAACAAATAATACATTAATATCATTAAAAAAGGTTAATATAGTACATTAATATGAAAATTTAATTATAGCCTGAGAATTATTGCTGCCATAGCTTTGCAGTATTAATCCTAAAAGCCTTAACCCATGAGCACATTATTAAAAGCCGTATTTTTTGCAGGAGCCTTATTGTTCTCAGCAAATGTAATGAGTAAGGACAGAGATTTTTCCCTTTCCTTTGGAAACGTACAAGACAAAACCTTGAATTTTGAGCTTTCAAATGCTAAAAGTGTTTCTGTTTTTGTTTATAACACTGCACATGACGAACTATTTTCCGAAAATCTTGCCGATGGAGATCATGTAATCAAGACTTATGACTTCCAGAGTTTTACACCCGGAACGTATTATCTGGTAGCAGAATCAGAAGCAAAGATTGAAAAATACAAGATAAAAATTAATTCTGAGAATGTAATGGAGGTGGAAAAAACACCTGTAAGCGCTGTGTATAAGCCTGAATATACGATTTCCGGTCATATGGCCAAACTTCACATGTCTGATGTAAAAGGGCCGATAAGCATTTCAGTATATGATCTTTCCAATACAACATATTATACTTCGAACAAAAAATATGCTGACGGCAAAGTGGATATCACTTTTGATCTTGATCCTAAAACAGCAGATCAGTATATTATCCAGGTTGAAGAAAACGGAAATGTTTTTAATAAGATAATTTCTCTCCGATAAAACGGAATATATACAGATAGATTGACCTATCGATCATTCCAATTATTTTGGATTAAAATTTTACTTACAGTTTATTGTTTTGAGGCAGCTCCATTTCCTAACAGAAAAAGAGCTGCCTCATTTTTTAATTGTGATGGCCCATGTTCAGTTTAATCTTCTTCAGATCTTCCAGTTCGTGAACAGGACGTTCTATATCATACGGTATCGGCTTTTTGGAAAAAGTCTGGAAATACAACAGGCAGGCGTCTTTCCACCATACCGCATCTTTAGATTGAATTCTAAGTTTTGACTGAACATCGGCAAATCTCTGTTCATCAATATAAGGTTCCATTCTATCCCAGGTTTTCTGATAATCCCTTACTTTTTTTACTCCTGAATCATACGTATAGCACAGCTCATCCCATAGGGTTTTTCCATCTTTCATTGTATAATCCCACGGAACATGATGAAACCAAAGAATAAGATTCTCCGGGCAGATTGAGATATTTCCATACCTTTCATTCAGTGGCGGAAAATACTGTGAAACAGCATTACTTCCTGTTTTTGTCCTGTCAAAACCTACTCCTTTAGCATCAGCCTGATGGTAATAGACAGGTGACCAGTCCGGTCTTCCGCCTTTATAATCTCCCCACGGTTCAGGGCCGTAGTGATGTCCTCCCGCAAAGATATGATGAAGTCCTAAAGGCATCATATAATCCACAGCAGTTTCTCTGGAAGAAAGCATCATTTCTTTTACCGGATTCAGGAAGTTCTGATCGTCTGTGAAGGTCATTTTAATCCATTCATCTGCGATCTGCTCTGAGCTCAGCTCGTGATTCCATGCTAATCTCCCGAATGCATACCAGTTGGTCTGTGCAAAATGATGTCCGGTCCAGTTCGTGTCTTCCCCGATATTGGCAACGGCTGAAATGGCTGTCAATTTTGCAGGTCTTAAGGTGCCGTCTGTAATTTTAGCAATCGTGGACCCCTGTCCGTCAGAATAAGTGTCGCTATCCAATGTTTCTTTGAATAATGGAGCCAGGAAAACGAGATGATTTGAAAAGCCCAGATATTCCTGGGTGATCTGAAATTCCACCATTTCAGAAGTTTTTCTTAAAGCTCCGAAGAGTGGATTGAACGCTTCGCGAGGCTGAAAATCAACCGGACCATTTTTGATCTGAATAATCACATTATCCCTGAATTTACCGTCCAGAGGAACAAACTCAAGATAAGCCTGTTTGGCTCTGTCGTCTTTGCTCGGGCTGTAGACAAAGGCTCTCCACATGACGATCCCATTGTAAGGTTTCAGGGCATCGGCCATCATATTGGCTCCGTCTGCATGGGTTCTTCCATAATCCTGAGGACCCGGCTGCCCTTCGGAGTTGGCTTTCACCAAAAATCCGCCGAAATCGGGAATTAACCTGTAAATTTCAGCAGCTTTATCTTTCCACCATTTTTTTACGTCTTTACTCAACGGATCTGAATTTTGTAATCCGCCCAGCACTTTTGGTGAAGAAAAATTCACAGAAAGATATACCTTGATGCCATAAGGCCTGAAAATTTCAGCCAGAACCTTTACTTTTTTAAGATAATCTTCCCTAAGCATATTGGGTGATGCGTTCACATTATTCAAAACAACGGAATTAATTCCTACAGAAGCATTCGCTCTTGCATATTCTTCATAGCGCGGAGAAATTTTACCGGGTAAATCTTCCCATTTCCAGAGTGATCTTCCGGCGTATCCTCTTTCAATACTTCCATCCAGATTATCCCAATGATCCAGAACCCTTACATCGTATGATGGTTTTTCAACAGTATTTAAATGAGACAGGTCGGCTTTTGTCTGCTGTAATCTTAAAATATGATAGACTCCATACAACAGTCCTATTTCTTTACCTGCAGAAATAACAATTTTTTCAGGCGTGGAAACAATCCTGTAACCGTCTTTCAGGTTTTTTTCTTTGTTTTCGGTACGAAGTTCCACCGTCTGTCCCTGCCAGTGGCCGCTCAGCTCTTTTCTGGCAATATTCAGGGTTGGACTGCTGCCTTTGGAAATAATTTGATCTGCCGATATTCCGTTTTTTGCAGGAAACCGAAGCCAGAGCTGACTTCCGTCCTCCGCGAAAACCAGTAAAGGAAATATCAGAAAAAATAGAATATTGAATCTCAGATATCGCATTGAAAAATTTTAAATTATTAAATATGGCTATGACTGGTCATCAAGACCTTCAATCGTTTTGATTTTGCCTTCGTTATCGTATTCCAGTTCAATCACTTTCATGCTTCTCAGCCAGGTTTTACCGCCACTCGGAACAGAATCATGGAAAAAAAGATACCATTTCCCTTTAAACTCCACGATGCTGTGATGGGTAGTCCATCCTACCACCGGAGTAAGAATTTCTCCCTGAAAAGTAAACGGACCGTAAGGATTATCCCCGGTTGCATAGCAAATCAGGTGGGTGTCTCCTGTAGAATAAGAGAAATAATATTTACCATTATATTGATGCATCCATGATGCTTCAAAAAAACGGTGTTTGTCACCATGAAGCAGAGGTTTTCCGTTTTCATCAATGATGACAACGTCTTTAGGAGCTTCCGCAAATTCAAGCATATCATCGC
The DNA here is from genome assembly GCF_005503635.1 of Chryseobacterium sp. 2VB. NCBI lineage: Bacteria > Pseudomonadati > Bacteroidota > Flavobacteriia > Flavobacteriales > Weeksellaceae > Chryseobacterium > Chryseobacterium sp. 2VB. The sequence continues at coordinate 410,655 of NZ_SCNC01000002.1, read as the reverse complement.
TCAGCAGAGCCACCTTTGAGTGGATTGCAGGTTCATTATTTTCGGGAATTACAGCAGATTCAAGTGCTTTATTATCTCTGTAGCGCTGTAATTGTCCGCCCCAGATCCCTCCGAAATACATATAATATTTTCCTTTATCTTCAAAAATGCAGGGATCGATGCTGTAACTTCCCATCATCGGATGTTTTTCAGGGATGAAAGGTCCGTAAGGTTTGTCACTCACAGCAACCCCGATTCTGAAAATGTCATTCTGATCTTTCAGGGGAAAGTACATATAATACTTTCCGTCTTTAAAGGCAACATCGCAATCCCAAAGCTGTCTTCCCGCCCATGGAATATCTTTTACCGAAAGGACTACGCCATGATCTTTAATTTCTCCGCTGTCCACATCATCCATTGAGAAAACATGGTAATCATTCATGTCAAAATGGTCTCCGTTATCGTTTTCTTCAATTCCGCTTTCGCGGTCGTGAGAAGGATAGATATAGATTTTATCTTCAAAAACATGAACGGAAGGATCTGCCATATAATCTTCCGGGAATAAATATTTTGATTTTTTCATTAAGTAAAAATTCTATTGATTTTAATTTTTCTCTGCCAGTTTTATTATTTTTTGTACCACAGGTTTCTCCTGGTCTTTCCTATCAAACAGTAACGGGTAATCTGTTCTTCCTTTTACCGGGAAATCGTTTTTCCAGGACTGCTTATCGGTAACTCCCCATAAGGTTACTCTTCTTATTTTATCTTTATGTTGTAAGAACAAACCAAAGAAATCAAGGTAACGGTTTTCCCATTTCATTTCTACTTCTTTGGGAAGTCCTTTGGTGTAAGGATTCATTTCTTTCTGATAAGCAACGGTATCTGAAACATTGGCAGAACTGCCCCACGGAGAAGGCAGTGCACTAATTTCCAGCTCCGTAATATTGACTTTAACTCCGGCATTGGAATAGGCCAGAATTGCTTTTCCATATTCATCGATAGAAGGGTTATCCATTCCGACATGGGCCTGCATTCCTACTCCATCAATACGGATTCCTCTTGATTTAAGTTTTTCAACCATTGCAATGACTGTTTTTACCTTTTCAGGATACCATTCATTATAATCGTTGTAGTATAATTCTGCATTGGGATCGGCTTCCTGTGCATACTGAAATGCCAAAGGGATAAAATCTTCACCCAGGATTTCGTGAAATTTACTTTTTCTATAGGTTCCGTCTTCAAGAATGGCTTCATTCACCACATCCCATCCTTTTACTTTTCCTTTGTAACGGGAAACTACGGTTGTAATATGGTTTTTCATGCGTTGTTTCAACACTTCCGGAGAAACATCTTTTCCATTTTTATCTGTAAAAAACCATTTTGGAAGCTGGGAATGCCAAATTAACGTATGCCCGATGATGAACATATTGTTTCTCAACCCGAAATCAACAAATTTATCGGCATCATCAAAGAAGAACTTTCCTTCCTGAGGCTGCAGGAACATAGATTTCATACAGTTTTCAGCAACAACAGAGCTGAATTGTTTTTTGATAATCGCCACTGCTTTCTGATCTGTCCCGTCAATTTGGGGAAGGCTCATGGCAGTTCCGATATAGAATTTATCCTGAAATGCTTTTTTTAAAGTACCATCGGATTTCTGCGCCGACAGCCCGGAAGCGGTAAGAGCTGCCAAACCAATTAAAATACGTTTCATAGTAATTTTTTTATTTTCTTCTGTCAGCCAGATCTTTTTCAATCTGAACTTCCATTTTTTTATTGATTTTGTAAAATAAAAGCAGTCCGCAGGCAATGAAAAACGGAATGGACGGGAAGATACTCACAAGCATTTTCGCTCCTGCTGCCACTGTCTCAGGCTGAATCACCTGTTCGGTCCCGTGTACTGAAATGTATCCGTATTTTCCAATGATCAAAGCTACCAGAGAACTTCCGATGCTTAGACCTACTTTCAGTCCTACCATCATGGCAGAGAAAATAATAGCCGTTGCCCTGCGGTTGTTCTTCCATTCCGAATAATCGGCCACATCAGCAATCATTGCCCACAAAAGCGGCGTGCTGATTCCATAAAAGAATCCGTGTAAAATCTGTGACAGGAACATAATTCTAACTGCTTTTGGAGGATAAAATATAAAGAACAGGATAAACAATGTAGAAATGAATAATGAAGCAATAAAAGTATCTCTTTTTCCAAATCTGTCTGCCAGTTTTTTAGAGAAGGTAATGCCGACGATCATCATCACAATTCCTCCTGCATTAAATAATCCGAACCCGGCAGATTTCGGGTCTTCCCCAAAGAAATTCATCCCTGCAGAATTAAAAAATGCTGTAATAGGTGAAATAAAGTTCTTCAGGGCACTCTCATCTACATAGTTGTTAAAATAATATACATAAGATCCTCCTTTCATGGCCAGCGTGATGAATATAAATGCGGTCACGGTAAGCATAATAATCCATGGTCTGTTTTGAAATAAATCTTTTAAATCCTCTTTCAGACTTGATTTCTGCTCCGGCTTGGGAATGATTCTTTCTTTGGTGGTAAAAAAGGTAATCAGTAACATGACGGATCCGATCACCGCCAGCCATGTCATAACGGTCTCGATCCCCTGCGCTTTATCTCCGTGTCCTACATATAGAATGATTGGCAACATAAATACCTGTACAAAGAACTGGGCAAACATCACCGCTACAAAACGGTACGAAGAAATACTGTTTCTTTCTCCCATATCTCCCGTGATAACACCGCTCAGAGCAGCATATGGTAAGTTATTGGAAGCATATAATAACAATAATAATGAATAGGTAACCGCAGCATAGATCATTTTACCCTGGTAGGAAAAGTGAGGCGTGCTGAAGGCCAAAAGTGCTGCAATACCAAGCGGAACAGCGGTAAATAAAATCCATGGACGGAATTTCCCCCATCGTGAGCTTGTACGGTCTGCCAGCGCTCCGATAAGCGGGTTAAAACCAAACCCGGCAATTAAACCTACCGTAAGGGTGATAACAGAAGCATCTTCTGCTTTGAGTCCGTAAATATCTGTATAAAAATAGGTCAGGTAGGTGACTAAGGTCTGAAAAACAAGGTTGGCTGCCAGATCTCCCAGGCTATACCCTACTTTTTCTATTACCGATATTTTTTGTGGCTGATGATCCATTGATTGTAATAAGGTTTTCTATGTTAAATTAATTTTTTTCTGTTGTAAAAGGTGAAGCCGGAAGTCCGCTTTTATTTTTAAGATTGCCGTCCGGGTTGTCTGCCCAGTCGTAGCGTACATTGACAGGGTTGGTGACCTGATCATTCCATACCCTAACTTTATTTCCTTTTGCTTCTGCTTTTGCCCATTGGTAGCTGCCATCTTTCTGCTGTATGGCAAAACCATTCAGTTCTCCCTGTATCAGATCGTCTGTTCCGGGTTTAAAGGATAGAATAATGGTTTTTCCTTCTGTCTTAATCGATTGATAAACGGGTCCGTCAGCTATGATTTTTTTGCCTTCCCCAATTTTCAGGGCCTGCAAAGCTAACCTGTCACCAACTGCTTTTTTATTGAGCGGATGAATATCATTCCATTCTCCCACATCAATCGTTACCGCAAGTCCTGAATAAGGAACATTAAGAGAAACCTGTCTCTGTTGTTCTCTCAGCTCGGCCCAGTTGCTTTCAATCGGTTCATCTTTTCTCTCCATGAAATTGGCCAGCTGCACAATGAAGAACGGCAGATCATTCTTATTCCATTTTGAGCGCCAGTCTGAGATCATTGTTGACAATAAATCTCCATATTCTTTTGGTTTTCCTGTATTGCTTTCACCCTGATACCAGATAAATCCTTTGATTTTATAATTGATCAGCGGATTAATCATGGCATTGTAAAGTCCCACAGGTTTCCAGCGGATAAATGTCTGTCCGGGAGCCATTTTTTCCATTTTTGCTCCTATTTTATATTTCCACTCGCCTTTAAGGTCTGTTTTTTGTCCGTCGATTTCCAGATAATACGGTTTATCAGCAATAAACTGTCCTTTTCCGTTGCCATTGATGACTCTTACGGTAATGATATTCTTTCCTTCTTTTAAAACACCTTTCGGAATGTCATACCATCTCGGCGGATATTCATAGGTTACATTTCCTACTTTAATCCCATTAATGTAAGTAATATCAGCATCTTTTATCCTTCCCAGATTGAGAAATGCTGTTTTCTGATCCACTCCTTTTGGAAGAATAATTTCTTTGCGGAACCATACCGAACCGTCAAACGAGCCTTCATGATCTTCCCATGAGCCTGGTACCATCATAGTTTTCCACCCGGAATCACTGGCGTTATCTTTTTCCCAGTGCTGGTTGAAACCGATATCGCTCTGATCCAGCTCTGCATACCAGGCTTTGCTTAATAATCTTTCCTGAGATTCTGTAGATTGTATCAGGTCATCGTTTTTCCATTTTTCTGCTTCAGCGAGATATTCCGGATATTTTTTCAGTGATTTTTCATCCATCCAGGCCTGAACCGGAGAACCTCCCAGACTGGTATGAATGATTCCTACAGGAACTTTGTTTTTTTCATTCAGTTCTTTCGCAAAAAAATAAGCAACGCCTGAAAAATCAAGAATAGTCTGAGGATTGGTACTTTCCCACTTCCCTCTGTCAAGATCATTTTGCGGAGCTTTAAAATTATATTTCTGCGGAACAGTGAAGAATCTTATATTCTGATTATTGGCGTTTTTAATTTCATTTTCATACAAAGGTGTCAGCCTGCGCATCGGAAGTTCCATATTGGATTGTCCTGAGGCTACCCATACATCACCAATAAGAATATCTTTAAGGGTGATCTCATTAATCATCATGGTATATGGACCTCCGGCATTAAGCTTTGGAATCATAAGAGACCAGTTTCCCCTTTGGTCTGCTGTGGCATTATAGGTTTTATTGATAAACTTAATTGTAATTTTTTCTCCTGCATCTGCATATCCCCAGATTTTAAGATCCTGATTTCTCTGAAGGATCATTCCGTCTGAAACCAATGCGGGAAGCCTTACCTTTGCATGAAAACTGCAAATAGCTGCAAGAAAAAATAATAAATATAAAGTTCTGTTCTTCATGGAAAAAATCTGTTTTTAATGTTGGTTCAGCTTTATTTCTTTTCGTAATTTTCTGTCAGTAAACGGACTTCAATGACTTTAGCGGTCATGAGTTTTTCGTCTGCAAGGAATTTTACACTAAGATTTTCTTTATTCTTTTCTGAATCCGGAATCGGAACAATCAGATATTGGAGTAAACTTCCGGATTTTCCTTCCAGATTTTGAGCCATGATTTTTTTACCGTTGATCTCAATATGCAGCGTACGGCTGGTATTCGCATCAAAGTACAGCAGGTAAAGGTATGAAGCATTTTTTCCGGTATTTTTCATCTGGTAACTGAACCAGCCTTTGGCATCACGGAAATGGCGGTCTTCCATATATCCCGTACCAGAGTCTTTGCTTTCTATAAAGTGATCTGATTCCGGCTGCTGTTCTCCCAATTGGATCTTGTCTGCTGTGATCATATCCAGCTTTCTGGTTTCTGCTTCTTCTTTTGCCCTTTGCTTCACAATATTTTCTATTCCGTTTTTGTCAGCCTGAGGCCAGTACAAAATATATCTTTCTGCCTGAATACTGTAAAACGGTACAAGATCTAAACCTTTCCCGAATTTTTCAGATGGATAAAGACCTGTAACGGTAAAGTTGAGCGGTTTATTGTTCAAAGGCGCAACATGACTGACAACTTCTGAAGAATTTCCGAGGATAACAGGAATTTCGTTTAAAGGAATCTGCGGACCATGAGCAATATGGCCTCCTCTGCTATCGTCCGCAAGAAGTCCCTGTTGGTTTTCGGTCCCGTATTTTGCGGCAAGCACCACAGGGCCGTATTTAAATGCATAATAACTGGAGCGGTCAGGCAGCTGTTCTGCGGAAAGATGCATAGGTAAAATCATTTTCACGACATCCCCTTTTTTCCATTTTTTAGTCAGCGTAAAATAACCGTCAGAACCTCGCTGTACTTTTTCCTGTTTTCCGTTGATCAGAATTTTTACTTCCGAAGGTGTAGTCCATTCGGGACATCTAAGTTTTACATCAAATTCTGATTTTCCTGCAGCATCAAAGATCAATGTTGTTTCAGGAACTTCCGGGAAGTTATTGACCTGGCGGAGCACTACTTTTTGCTGTTTCCATGTCAATGTGGAAGGGATAAATAAGTTCACATATAAATCCTTATCCGACCGGGCATAAATCATTTCTCCATATTTGGCATGGTTTTCCATTCCGGATCCTACACAGCACCAGAAGCTGGTCTGAGGCTGCGAATACACACGGTAATGTCCGGGACGCATTGGCGTAAAGTACACAAAGCCTCCCTGATCATGATTTTCTGTGGAAAGAATATGATTGTATAAAGCTTTTTCGTAATAATCTATATAATACGATTCGGGCTGCGTTGCATAAAGCTCTTTGGTAAGCTTCAGCATATTATAGGTATTGCAGGTTTCGGGACCTTCAATACTTTTTATCATGCTGCTGAAATCATTGACGGGGTTAAAATGCTCACTGACACTGTTACCTCCAATAACTGAAGATCTTTTCTCTGTAACGGTATGCCAGAAAAAATCAGCGGCATTACTCCAGGACGTATTATTCTCAAGATCGGCAATCCGTTTATAGCCGATTACTTTTGGAATCTGTGTATTGGCATGCAGTCCTGTAAATTTATCTTCTCCTGATAAAAGCGGTGTAAGAATAGCCTGATGGGAAAAACGGTGAGCCAGTTTGAGATATTTCCGGTCATGAGTGATATCGTAAACATCTGCAAAAACTTCGTTGAGCCCTCCATGTTCACTGCGCAGCATATCCTGTATCTGTTCATCAGAAAGGGTTGAAACTTCATTTGCCATCCAATCTGTAAGCTTTACAAGCATTGCCTTTGCTTTTTCATTTTTGGCATACCAATACGCATCGCGCAGCCCTGAGTACAGTTTGTGAATATTGTATAAAGGTACCCAGCGGTCGTTCAAACCGAAGCCTGAAGCGCGAATATTTCCCTGTTTTATTTCTTTCCAGATTTTTTTCCCGTTAGGAATCCCTGAAATGTATCCGTCCGGAGAGGTTTTCTGGCACCGTTCCAGTTCATTGATCATATAATCAATTCTCTGTTGTATCGCAGTATCTCCTGTAGAAGCATACATAAGGGATAATGCGGAAATATAATGTCCTCCTATGTGACCGTCCAGTCCTGTATTTTCCCAATTGGGATAATTATCTGCCCTGGGTTTCAACCCGGCTTCTTTAAGATAAGGAGCCAGCAGCCTGTCAGGTTCCATTGCCATGAGATATTGACGGTCTGCCATCATAGCTTTATTGAAAACACTCTCTGATAACTTTACAGTTTCCAAAGGGAAATAATGAATTTTCTTATTCATCTGCGCTGAGGCAAATGAAGCAAAACACAATAAAATAACCGAAAGTTTTGGGGTCATGGATAAATGTTAATTCAACATTTCTAAAATAACAGAAAGAATCTATATACGAAACATTTCCTGAGTCTGTTTGACTTATTTTTTCATTTAAAACTTTCAATAAAGCCCTGAAAACAACAAAAAACACACTACCTTATCATAAAAAATAAGATAATTAATTCACAGAAAAACAAAACCTTAAAACCATATGATTCCCTATGAAAATGAATTCAGAACATGTTTTGGCAAAAATTTCAAAGATATAGCAAATACCTTATCGTATTTTTAACGTTAAGTCCCTTTTCTTGACTATTATCAATCTTATTTTTAATTTTAACACAATTTTAACATTCAATTCATGTATGATTAACCTGATTTCAGGGATATTTTCCGGTTTTGATGGATGTTTCACCTCCCAAAATATCCTTTGGCTATAATTTTAATGAAATAAATCATTCAGATTAAAAAGTGTATGAATCACATTTATATAATATCATATTCATAAAAGCTTTACCTTTGTAGTAAAATATAAAAGATGACTGAGGATTACTCCCAATATCCCAAACACCTTGTTGCTGTTGACTGTATCATTTTCGGTTTTGACGGCGAAAATCTTAAAATCCTTTTGGTAAAAAGAAATTTTGAACCTCAAATGGGCGAATGGTCATTGATGGGTGGCTTCGTTGGCAGTGAGGAAACTTCTGATGAGGCGGCTAACAGAGTTCTGTGTACATTGACCGGTCTTGAAAATATATATCTTGAACAGCTGAAATGTTATACGGAAATTAACCGTGAGCCGACGGCCAGAATCATGTCTATCTCCTATTATGCACTGATCAATATTGAGAAAGATATCCAGATCAATGAGCAGTACAGTGCAAAATGGGTGGAACTTCAGAAAGCTCCTGACCTTATTTTCGATCATAACGAAATGGTAAAGGATGCTGTAGCAAGATTAAGAAGAAGAGCTTCCACAGGACCTATAGGATTTGAGCTTCTTCCTGAAAAGTTCACAATGAAAGATCTTCAGAATCTTTATGAAGCTATTTTTAATGAAAAATTTGACAAGCGGAATTTTACCAGCAAGATCAACAGTATGGATATCCTTGTGAATACGAATAAAAAGGATATGACTTCATCCAGAAAAGGGTCTTTTCTTTATCGTTTTGATGAAAAAAAATACAATAAAAAAATCTCACGGGGATTTATGTTTAAAATCTGACAGGCCAACCTGTTTAATTTTGGAAAAAGTATTCCAGAAAATTGATATTTTAGAATGATAGAAAATTCAGCATACTCTTATTAAAATCTCACTTTTGTGAGATTTTTTTTGTGTTCCTGGCGGAAATTTCAAGCAGGACAAACAGTTATTTGGTCTTTTTTCAGAATGATCGTAATAAAAATTTATGATAAGGTTTTTTCTTTTCTCCTACCACACAATGTATTATAATTATATGGTTTATAATCTTATTTATGATATGTAATTTTTTGTTAATTTTTAATAAAATATTGATTTATATTTAATATTATATGTATTTTTATACAAAACTAATAACCATATTTAACAACAACTCAAATTTTCACAAGCCCCGAACTTAAATTCTCGGGAACCAGAAAAAGAGAGAAAAAGAATTTCCAATTGCAAACTGAATAGAAATTGTTCCAGTATTCTACCTAAAACCGGTATTTAGGTAAGGAAATATGGAGACAAACAGGTTAAACGGTTTAGTCATCTGAAATCAATCCTTATTCAAATCTACCGTTAATAAAAATTAAGAAGTTTTACTTATCTGCGCAATACTCCTGCGCATTATGAAGAATCAAAATATTGACGGCTAAAAAATGAGACCAAACTTTAAATATATCAAATTATGAAAACAAACAAAATGTGGCTTTTTCTGGCCTTTCTGTTAATCATTCTTTCCAGCTGTTCTACGATGGATGAAAAAAATTTACTAGAAGAGCCTGACACCAACTTAAGTGCCGGCGCTAGCGCAAGAGCGTTGGCAGCAACACCAATGCTGCATGTTGGAGGCAGATACCTTAAAGATCCCTGTGACAATAATGTTGTCTTACATGGTGTTGCCATAACTCCCAGCCCCTGGTTCAATGGCTGTCAGTATGGGGCTAATTCCGGCTACTGTACCTGGGATAATTACAATGTACAGGGCGCACTGAACTATAATAAAGCTGTCATGAACAAGCTCACCAGTGCTGCTGATGGCTGGTATCTCAATTACATCCGCCTCCATATTGATCCGTATTGGACCAATGATCCCGGACCGGCTATCCCAGAGAACGATATCTCAAGATTCAATTATAACCGCCTGGTAACGTATACAGATCAGGTGATAATCCCGCTGATTAACCATGCCCGCAGCCTGGGAATGTATGTCATCCTACGTCCGCCAGGCGTATGTCCAAACCGTATTGCTGTGAACGATGCTTATCATAGCTATCTTAAAACCGTATGGACCTTTTTGTCGCAACATCCAGGGCTAAAGAACGCTGACAATGTGATGTTCGAATTAGCCAACGAACCTGTTGAGATTCTGGGCACAAATGGCACATGGGGATCGACAGGAAACGAGCACTTTGCAGCACTTAAAAACTTCTTCCAGCCATTAGTCAATATTATCCGTAACAACGGAGCCAATAATGTTTGCTGGATACCGGGCACAGGATGGCAATCACATTATCAAGGCTATGTCAATAACCAGATTACAGGTGGTAATATTGGTTATGCTGTTCATATCTATCCAGCTTACTGGGGCGGTCTCAGCAACTATCAAGCCTTTCAGAACGCATGGAATATCAACGTTAAACCGATTGCAGACATTGCACCGATTGCTATTACCGAGACCGACTGGGCACCGCAGGGCTATGGTACCTTCGGCATCGGTACAACAGGTACCGCAGGCGGAAGCGGATTTGGCGCCAATTTAAAATATATCGTGGATCAGTCAGGCAATGTAAGCTGGAATGTTCTTGCCCCGGATAATCTCCTCCACAAAGGCGATCCTAATGCAGGAACAGCCTACAACAACGATTGGGAAGCCTGCGCCGCACCAGTTAAACAGTGGTTCCAGCAATATGCATCCTCCAATTATCCTGTTGGAAACTGTAATACAAACAGCAGCCTGGTTAATAATGGTATTTACGAAATCGAGTTTCAGACCGATGCCAATAAAGTAGTTGATCTAAAATCCGGAGAGGATGCCAATGGCGCAGTGTTAAGACCATGGACAAGGAATGGTGCTGCTGCACAGCGCTGGGTTGCAATTGACGCCGGCAATGGTTACTGGCGTTTTGTATCCAAAGCGAGTGCAACCAATCGCTGCATTGACTTAGCCAGTAACAGCAATACACTAGGAACCTCGATCAGGCTTTGGCAGAACTATGGTAATGACGCACAAGCCTGGCAGGTAGTTGCTGTCTCCAATGGTTATTATAAAATCCTGTCCAAGGTGGACCCTGCACGTGGCTGGGATATTCCCAACTGTACCATGGATGGCAATTCAAACTTACACCTTTGGGATTACTACGGTACGTCATGTCAATTGTTCAAGTTTAAATATATTGGAATGAACTGATATTAATAAAAAAACAGGGTGCTTTTTAAGCATCCTGTTTTTTTATTGTATGTGAAAAGTCAATTTTGCTTCGCAAGTCAATGGTGAATTTTTAAAAATTGACAATAAAGCGAATTCACTATTGACCTTTCACTTTTAAAAAGTCAATTTGCTTCGCAGTCAATAATGAATTTCTAAAATTGACAGTGAAACGAATTCACTATTGACCATTCACTTTTAAAAAGTCAATTTTGCTTCGCAAGTCAATGGTGAATTTCTAAAATTGACAAGTGAAACGAATTCACTATTGACCATTCACTTACCAAAACCTTACATACAAGGCGGTCAGTAAAAGCAGCGTCATCACAATCAAAACTAATGTCCTGTTGTCTACTTTAAACATTGCTACATCAATGGCAAAGGCTTTAGGATTAATTTTCGGACCTGCAAAACTGATCAGAATCATCGCGATGATGGTGATAAAGAATGACCATCCCATATTGATCAGGAAAGGAATCTCGGTAATGGTATGCACTACTCCGTTCTCAAGCTTTTCATAAGTGAATGCGGTATACATCCAGGTTTCTTTCCCAAAAATTCCCACGGCAAAGCTGTTGAAGAAAATGGCAAGAACAAAACCTAAAATTACTCCTACCAAAGCGGCAGTTCCCGTTGTTCTTTTCCAGAACATTCCCAGAAGGAACATAGCAAAAACTCCCGGACTGATAAAGCCTGTATATTTCTGGATAAATGTGAAACCTCCTTCACCGCCAATTCCTAAAACGTCTGTCCAGGTAAAGGCCAATGCTGCCATCATAGCAATAATAATGACCCAACGGCCTGTTCTCACCATCTGGATTTCGGTGGCATCTGTTTTAAGGTATTTCTTATAGATATCCAGGGTAAAAATGGTTGAGATACTGTTCACTTTTCCTGCCAGTGAAGCCACAATCGCTGCCGTCAAAGCAGCAATGGCCAATCCTTTCAATCCTACTGGTAAGAATCCCAATATTGCAGAGTATGCTCCGTCTTTCACTCCATTGAATCCGGGAAGATGTCCCTTGGAATATAAAACATAAGCAGCGATTCCCGGAAGCATTACAATTACAGGCATAAATAGTTTCAGAAAACCTGCAAACAGAATTCCTGTTCTTGCCGTTTTCAGATCTGCCCCTAAAGCTCTCTGGGTGATGTACTGATTACAGCCCCAATAGTTCAGGTTAACAATCCACTGACCTGCAAAATACATGGCCAGACCTGGTAACACGACATATTTCTGCACCTCAAGGTTCTGAGGCATTGCCAAAGTAGTGGTCGTAGTCGTTGGTTTTTGAAGAATCAGCTTAAAGTGCTGCGGAGCCTCATTGATCAGGGTATTGAATCCTGCCAGCGCATTTCCTACAGCGGCTCCGTTGATTCTCTGGTCTACAATCTGCAACGCCATATAAACTGTCGCAAATCCACCGATAATAAGGACTGCCACCTGTATAACGTCTGTATATCCAATAACTTTCATTCCTCCCAGACCGATCAGAAGAGCCATAAGCAAAAGAGCAATCATAATACCGTGAAGATGTTCTCCTCCCAGTAAAGTATCGATGGCAAGAGCACCAAGGTAAAGAATGGAAGTAAGATTCACAATAACATACAGAAACAGCCAGAATACTGCCATGATGAGCGAAACAGATTTGTTATACCTTCTTTCCAGAAACTGGGGCATGGTATAAATCTTATTTTTAAGATAGATTGGAATAAACCAGACTGCGATAATGATCAGTGCAACGGCAGCAATCCATTCGTAAGCGGCAACAGCGATTCCGACAAAGAAACCCTCACCGCTCATTCCGATAAACTGCTCAGCGGAAATATTGGAGGCAATTAAGCTGGCTCCGATCGCCCACCAGGTCAAAGATCCTTCCGCAAGGAAATAATCCTTACTTCCTGTAGATTCAGACTTTTTCTTTTTATAGATCCATAATCCGTAAGAAGCTACCACTACAAAATAGATCAGGAATATGATGATATCAATAGTTGCTAATTTTCCCATAGTTTACTTTTTTACGGAGAATTTATAGATGGTTTTCGAGTGGTATTTCTGTCCGGGCTTCAATTCTGTAGAAGGAAAAGAAGGCTGGTTCGGTGAATCCGGGAAGTGTTGTGTCTCTAAGCAGAACCCTGTTCTGAATTCATTTTTACCTCCTGTTTTGGTATCAAACTTTCCGTCAAGAAAATTTCCGGAATAAAACTGCACACCGGGTTCATCTGTGAAGACTTCCATTAATCTTCCTGTTCCCTGGTGATACACTTTCGCGATACTTCTCAAACCTTTTCCATTCAAAATCCAGTTATGGTCATATCCTTTTCCTTTTTTCAACTGATCATCATCTGCACTGATATCTTTTCCAATCGGTTTTGATACCATGAAATCAAAAGGAGTTCCTTTTACTGCTTTCTGTTCTCCGGTAGGAATCAAGGTTTCATTCACTGGAAGAAAATGATCCGCATTGATCTGCAGTTCATGATCGGTAATCGTTTTTGAAAAATTTCCTGACAGGTTAAAATAGGAATGCTGGGTAAGATTCACCACTGTAGGCTTATCCGTCTCAGCCTCGTAAGAAATTTCCAAGGCATTGTCGTCTGTAAGCGTGTAAAAAACAGTTGTTGTTAATTTCCCCGGATATCCTTCCTCACCGTCTGCGCTGGTATAGGATAACTTCAATGTAGGAAATTTTGCATCTTTTACTGCTTCAATATTCCAGAATCTGGTATGAAATCCCTCCTTTCCTCCGTGAAGACTGTTGGGACCATCATTTTTGTTGATTTCATAGGTTTTGCCATCGAGTGTAAATTTGGCATTGGCAATTCTGTTGCCGTATCTTCCGATCAAAGCACCGAAATAATAAGGGTTTCCATCGAAATATCCTTCAGGTTTTGTAAAACCCAGAACCACGTCTTCATATTTCCCGTTCTTATCAGGAGCTGTTAAAGAAGTGATAATCCCGCCGAAGTTGATGACTTCAACTTTCATCCCGTTTTTATTGCTTAATGTGTATTTTTTAATAGAATCGCCTTTGGGCGTCACTCCATAGTCTGAAGTTTGAACATTCTCCATTTTTCCTGAAATATCCTGTTTGTTATTTTCTTTTCTGCAGCCGAAAATAATTAAAAATAATAAAATAAAAATGCCGTTATATGTTGTTTTTTTCATAATTATTTACATATTTTTTACAATTAATTAACGATAACACATTTCATTCCAACGAAGTGTATTTTTAAAATCACGCATTCTGGTATCTTCATCAATGACTAATGATTCAATTCCTGCTATTTCAGCAAAATCTTCCAGCTGTTCTGCCGAAATATTTTCACTGTAACATGTATGGTGTGCCCCTCCTGCCAGTATCCAGGCTTCTGCGGCTGTGTATAAATCAGGAAGAGGTTTCCATAAAACTCTTGCTACCGGAAGTTTTGGCAGCTCTTCTGTAATTTCCAATGCTCTGGTTTTGTTGATCAGAAGTCTGAAATGGTTTCCAAAATCCATCAGGGCAGCGTTCAGGGAATCAATATTTCCTCTGGAGTTAAAAACAAGACGAACGGGATCTGCTTTCCCTCCGATTCCTAACGGATGGATCTCACATGAAGGTTTCCCGGCTGCCAGCACAGGATCTACTTCCAGCATATGGGAGCCTAAAATAGAAGGATTGGAAGGATCTAAATGATAGGTATAATCTTCCATAAAGGCATTTCCTCCTTCAAGGCCCTGCCCCATTGTTTTCATGGCACGTACGAGTGCTGCGGTTTTCCAGTCTCCTTCGCCTGCAAATCCGTATCCTTTCTGCATCAGTCGCTGTACGGCAATTCCCGGCAGCTGCTCCAGCCCGTGAAGGTCTTCAAAAGTATCAGAGAATCCTTTAAATCCACCGTCTTTTAAAAACTTCTCAAGTCCTAATTCAATTTTTGCAGCGGTGTGCAGCGAACTTCTGTTGACTCCTCCCTCCAAAAGAGATGCTGCCATGTGATAAGAAGATTCATATTCTTCCATCAGGCTTTTTATTTCTCCTTCGCTTACTGAATTGATAACACCTACAAGATCACCGATTCCCCAGGTATTCACTGAAAAGCCGAACTGGGTTTCAGCTTCCACCTTATCGCCATCTGTAACGGCTACAAACCGCATATTATCACCGAAACGTGCAAATTTAGCGCCCTGCCAGTCGTCCCAGCCTGCAGCAACGCGGCTCCAGTCACCGATCTGTTTCTGAACTCTTTCTTCTGACCAGTGCCCTACCACGACTTTTCTGTTCTTTCGGAGTCTGCTTACCATGAAACCGAATTCACGGTCTCCGTGGGCCGCCTGGTTAAGGTTCATAAAATCCATATCCATGGTAGACCACGGAATATCTCTGTTGAATTGGGTATGCAGATGCAGAAGAGGTTTCTGTAAAATTTTTAATCCTCTGATCCACATTTTAGCGGGTGAAAAAGTATGCATCCACGTAATTACTCCTATACAGTTTTCTGCATGATTGGCTGCTGCAATGGTTTCAAATATCTCTTCGGTAGTTTTTACCGTTGGCTTTACAATGACTTTTACCGGAATGAAAGAAGATTTTTCAAGTTCTTCCCCAATTTTTTTTGAGTGGTCTGCTACCTGTGCCAGTGTTTCTGGCCCGTATAAATGCTGACTTCCTGTGATGAACCAGACTTCTTTGGTATTGAGAGGTGTTAACATAGTTTTGTTGATCGTTAATAGTTATTTATGTTGAAGTGTTTAGTGTTTAAATTCCTGTCCGTAATAGGCATTCTTGCCATGCTTACGTTCATAGTGTTTTTTGATGAGTGAGTCTTTCAGACGTTCCGCATCAGGATTGATCTGTCTGGTGAGATAAGCCATTTCGGCAATGGTTTCCAGCACTTTGCTGTTGTAAACAGCCTTCTCAGCATTTTTACCCCAGGTAAACGGGCCGTGATTGCCGATCAGAACCATTTCCACTTCTTCCGGAGAGAACTGTTTTTCTTTAAAGCATTCCAGAATCTGTATTCCTGTATTGTATTCGTAGTTTCCTTCGATCAGCTCATCCCGCATCGGTGGGGCGCAGGGAATATCCGTCGTAAGATGATCTGCATGGGTTGTCCCGAAAACAGGGATATCCAATTGTGCCTGTGCCCACGCCACGGAATAGATGGCATGCGTGTGGGAAATTCCACCGATATTTTCCCAGTTTTTGTACAGGTAAGCATGGGTCTTGGTATCGGAAGAAGGTCTGAGCCTGCCTTCAATGACATTGGCATCAAAGTCCAGAATCACCATATCTTCCGGCTTTAAAATGTCATAAGGGACACCGCTTGGTTTAATGGCAAAAATGCCTTTATCACGGTCTACAGCACTTACATTCCCGAAAGTATAGACCACCAGCTTCAGGGCATCCAGCTGCATATTCGCTTCATAACATTCTCTTTGGAGTTCTTTATAGGTATTCATTTTGAGTATCATTCAAAAGGTTAAAATGGAAAATCAGGAGTTCTGAAGTTCTTTCCTGTTGTTTTTCAGTTTGGTATTGTATTCTACAAAATCAGCGAGCTTCTGGTATTGCTGCATTAATTCTCTGTAGTGCTGTACTTCTTCCGCTTTCGGCTGATATTCCGCTTCAAATGCGGAGCCCATTTTCATGCTTGCTTCCTGAACGGTCGGATAAATTCCTGCAGATACAGCCGCATAAACAGCAGCCCCTAACGCGGGAGTCTGGTCCGAAGCGGCAACCACAATCGGCATATCCAGAACATTAGCAAGGGTCTGCATGATAAACGGTGATTTCCTTGCTACTCCTCCGATTCCGATCACTTTATTGATTTTCACCCCTTCCTCTTCAAAACGGTCAACGATCTTTTTAGCTCCGAAACAAATAGCATTGACTAAAGCTTTGAAAATATGAGGAGCTTTTGTTCCCAGAGAAAGCTGACTAATTGCTGCCTTAAGTTGCTGGTCCGCATCCGGTGTTCTTCTTCCGTTTACCCAGTCCAATGCAATCGGAACAGCATCTGAGAGAGGAATTTTTTCTGCTTCAAGGGTCAATTTTCTGATAAGTCCGGCCTCCATTTCTTCAGCGAGCTTTGTTTTCTGCTCCTCTGAAATACTTTCGGAATGCATCATCACCTGATGAACCGGCCACATCAGGATATCTTTATACCATGCCAGCACATCTCCAAAGGCAGACTGCCCTGCTTCAAGTCCTATCAATCCGGGAATTACGGAGCCGTCAACCTGACCGCAGATTCCTTTTACGGTTGTATCTCCGATAGCTTCCTGTGAGGCCACCATAATATCGCAGGTAGAAGTTCCCATGATCCTGATCAGGGTATTTTCTTCCACCCTAGCTCCTACTGCGCCTGAATGGGCATCAAAAGTTCCTACAGTAATAATGGTTTTGGTGGTAAGACCGGTTTTTGCGGCCCATTCTTCATTCAGGTAGCCGGCAATTTCATCTGAAGTATAGGTTTCCTTGTATAATCTTCCTCTGAGCGCTCCCAGAGAAGGATCAAGCCTGTTGAGGAATTCTTCGGAAGGCAGACCATCCCATGACTCATGCCACATGGCTTTGTGGCCAGCTGCACAACGGCTTCTTTTAAAGGTAGCCAGGTCTTTATGATCTGATAAAAGGAAAGTCAGATAATCACAGTGCTCCATCCAGCTATAAGCAGCATTTTTTACCCCTGCATCCACTCTGCTGATGTGCAGTATTTTGGCCCAGAACCATTCTGAAGAGTAAATACCGCCTTCATATTTTGTATAATCTTCACCACCCCAGGTTCTTGCAAGGGTATTGATTTCTTCAGCTTCGCGGATAGCGGTATGGTCTTTCCATAAAATCATCATGGCATTGGGGTTTTCCTCAAATCCCGGAACCAGTGCCAAGGCAATTCCGTCGCTTGTTACTGGTAACGGTGAAGAGCCTGTAGTATCAATACAAATACTTACGATCTGCTCTGCCGGTATTCCGCTTTCTCTTACAACTTCTGAAATAGTTTTTTCCAGACCTTCAATATGATCTGAAGGATGCTGTCTGAAACTGTTGGCTGAGGGATTACAAAATCGGCCTTCCTTCCATCTCTGGTAGTAGCTGACTGAAGAAGTTATTTCGGAACCGTTTTCAGTATCAATAAGGACGGCCCGTACGGAATCTGTACCGTAGTCCAGCCCGATAACATATTTTTTCATGGTGGTGAAACGTTTTTGATTATTGAGATTTTAAATTCTCCTGATGAGATAAAAACAAATATAAGATTCTATTTTAAATAAATGTAAAAAACACACTTATTTTTTATAACATACTATAAAACAGTTTTTTAAATTGTTTTCACCTTTAAAACAACCAAAGAATTGCCCGGAATTTCTGTTGAAATTTCACCTTTTTTAGCTTCTGAATTCTTCTCTTTGGGTTTCACAGGTTCAGCATCGAAATTATTTTCACTGGAAAGCTGCGGCGCAGACAGAAGAATTTTGGTTACTTTTTTACCGATTTTCAGAGTTCCGGGGTTGATATTTACTGTTTTAGCCTGAGTATCAGCATTGACGATTTTAATAATAATCTCATGAGTTTTTGCGTCTTTTACTGCTGTAGCGTATAATTTTTCCTGGCCAGATACTGCTTTTCCGTTGCTTTCTATTTTCAGTACATCCGTCCCTTTATTGTTGGAGAATAATTTCTGAACATAATAATTCGGTGTCGCGTAAGATTTCAGATTATTGAACCAGATGAGATCGGGCGTCCACTGCCAGCCGTCAGCATGGGCAAAAAGCGGTGCGTAAGAAGTCATATAAACCACATCTGCATTTCTTTCAAGACCGGTCATAAAAGCGGCTTCTGAAAGGGCCGTCAGCCAGTTATTTTTGTTATCAGGTTTTACCACTCCTACAGACTGGGCTGCATATTCCCCGGCAAAGACTTTTGGTCCGGAACGGTCGTACTGGTCATATCTTCCGGCATTTTTCATAAACCATTCGGGTGAGTTGTAATAATGTTCATCGACAATCTGCGCATTAAGCTGTTTCAGTTCTTTCCAGCCATATTCAAAGAACTCGCCGTCAGGTGATGGTCCGCTTCCAGAGATAATCTTAATGTCAGGATATTTTGTATGAATTGCTTTTTCAAAAACTTTATAGCGTTCAATATAATCCGCTCCCCACTGTTCATTTCCCACTCCGATAAATTTTAAATTAAAAGGCTTTGGATGTCCCATTTCAGCACGGATTTTACCCCATTTTGTGCCAGAACCTCCGTTGGCAAATTCAATCAGGTCCAGGGCATCCTGAACGTAGGGATCAAGGTCTTCCATTTTCACCAGTTCTGCGGTATTGAACTGGCAGGCCATCCCACAGCTTAGAATAGGAACAGGTTCTGCGCCCAGATCTTCGGAAAGCTGGAAATATTCAAAAAAACCTAATCCGAAAGACTGTCCGTAATCCGGTGTAAGACGATGCGGAAACCCTGTACTCCATTTATTGATAAGATATTCGCGGTCTGCTATATTTCCTATTGTTTTTTTCCACTGATAGCGTTCTGCCAAAGTTCTTCCTTCTACAATACAGCCTCCAGGAAATCTCAAAAATCCGGGCTGCAGATCATATAATTTCTGAACGAGGTCTTTTCGCAAACCTCCTTTTCTGCCTTTCCAGGTACTTTGAGGGAAAAGTGAGATCATATCCATATTCACAATGCCATTTCCGGTAAATGTAATTCGCAGTTTTGCTCTTTCTACAGTTTGGGGTGATTTGAAAACAGCTGTATATCTCTGCCAACCCTTTCCTTTGATGAGTGTGGAAACTGAAGAAATTTCCTTACCGTTTTCATCAACAAGACTTGCATTTACCGCAGCAATATTTCCTGAAACATTCTCCAGATCAAAGCTGAAATCATATTGTTCTCCCTGATGAAGACCTATTCCTCTGAATCCTTCATTCTCCAGAATATAATTTTTATCGTTCAGAACGGTAATTCTTGCGTAATTCTTATTGGTTTTGGCAGGATCGGAATAAATGGTCAGAAATCCAGAATCAAGGTTAGGAGAAAGTGTCTTTGTGTTGGGCTGTTTCCAGCCTGTAAATGGTTCGTCAAATTCAAAGCCGCGGTTTTTAATCAGTTCCGCATACAATCCGCCATCTGCTGCAAAATTGATGTCTTCAAAGAAAATCCCGTACATGGTGGGCTGTATTTTAACAGGTGTAGAGGTTTCTTTCAGATCCAGGTTATAGGTACGGCCCGTATTATTCTGAGCCGAAAAAAAAGCAGCACTGAGAGAGATCGCGATGGAAAATATTTTATTTTTTGTTGTCATAGATCGTTATATTTTGAAAGCTAAAGCATGTCTCAATTTGTCCTGAATCAATTTTTATTTTACTGTTAACGGAATCCTTTTTAACCTCGCATCATCAGAAGTTCCGCCATAAAAAATGGTATACCCGCCGGGTTTTGAAACCAGATCATCTGCTTTTTCATCGTAGAACGCAAATGAGTCTTTAGAGAGGGTTAACTGAATATTTTTTGTTTCCTTGGATTTAATCAGAATTCTTTCAAAAGCCCTTAACGTTTTTACCGGTGCATGGGCATCATTATTTCTTTTGATATAGACCTGAACGACTTCTTCGCCATCCTTTTCTGAAACATTGGTTACCGGAATGGTGATCGTCACATTTTCGCTGGTACTGATCATATTTTTGCTCAGTTTTGAATCTCCGTAAACAAATTTGGAATAGCTCAGACCGTGCCCGAAAGGATAAAGAGGCTTTTCCGTCATATAACGGTACGTTCTCCCCTGCATATCATAATTTTCAAATCCTTCGTGCTTGCTTGTCTTTGAAAGGGAATTGTCCAGCTGTTCAATATTTTTATAAAAGGTAATGGATAATTTTCCGGAAGGATTATAATCACCTGCCAAAACATCTGCTACGGCTGTTCCTCCGGATTGTCCACCATACCAGGCATTCAACAGGGCATCATAATTTTTTTCATCCTGTTCCAATCCCAGAGCACTTCCGGTACAAAGAACAAAAACAACAGGTTTTCCTGTTTTTCTAAGCTCCGCCAACAAGTCCCGCTGGACTTTAGGAAGGGCAATCGAAGTTTTGTCACCTCCTCTGAAGCCTTCTGCATTCACCATCATTTCTTCACCTTCCAGACTTGGTGAAAGTCCGCCTGCGAAGACAATGACATCTGCACTTTTCACTTTTTCTCTTACCGAAGCAAAATTAACAGGGTCTTTTCTATACACTTCAAAACTGATGCTTACATATTTTCCTTTTTGTGTATGACGCAGTTCTATCTGGTATTCTTTTCCTTTCTCCATTTTTACAGGAAACTCTGAAGGATGTCTTGCGTCAGGACCTTTTCTTGTTGCAATTTCTTTTCCGTCCACGAAAAGTGTATAAATATCGGAGGTGGAAGCAGAAAACACAACCTCTCCTGTATAAGTACTTTTGAAAACCCCTGAAATGATAGCCGAGGTATTTTCTCTTCCTACATTGGGTGCAAGCTGGGTTCCTCCAAAGCTGTTGTAGCTGATGGCAGTAGAATTTACGGAAGTATTGGCCGGCTGCCCTTTGAATTCATTATTATTGAAAAACTCTACTTTCATTCCTTTTGCGCCGTTTTTCTGACTGATAAAATTCTGGTATAATGACGTTCTGGAAGAAGAATCTGTTACTTCACTTCCTTTTTCGTAGATGATTTCAGCCTTCGGGAATTTGGTTTTGATTCCGTCCAAAATGGTTACAATGGAAGAAGGCGTTCCGTTATAATTTCCCAGCTGCATCAATCCGTCATCAGCGTTTGGTCCTACAACGGCAATTTTTTTAATATTTCTGCTGAGAGGCAGAATATTCTTTTCGTTTTTCATCAGCACAATTGATTTTTGTGCCATTTTCAGTGCTTGTTTCTTATGTTCTTCAGAATCGACTACAGCATATGGAATGGTATTCCAGTGAACGGAAGATTTCGGATCAAGCATTCCCAGCTCAAACCAGCCTTTAAGGATTCTGCGCATTGATGCATCGATATCCTTTTCGGTAATCAGTCCGCTGGCCAGAGATTTATTCAGATTGTTATAGGTATCTCCGCATTCCAGATCCGTGGAATGTTTCAGGGCATCTGCTGCGGTTGTTTTTTCATCAGGATGGGTGCCGTGGTATTTTTTCTGAAAGAAATCGGCCAGTGCCCAGCAGTCTGAGACTACCATTCCGTCATACTTCCATTTTCCACGGAGAATTTCAGTAAGTAAAGTATTGTTTGCACAACACGGCTGGCCATCAAAAGCATTGTAGGCGCACATTACTTCTCTTACATTCCCTTCCTGAACCAATGCTTTGAAAGCGGGAAGATACGTTTCATACAGATCTCTTTTTGAAATTTCTGCATTGTAGGAATGGCGATTCCATTCCGGTCCGCTGTGTACCGCAAAATGTTTGGCGCAGGCGTGGGTTTTAAAATATTTCGGGTCGTTTCCTTGCAGACCTTTTACTGCTGCAACACCCAGAACAGAGGTCAGATAAGGGTCTTCACCATAGGTTTCCTGGCCTCTTCCCCATCTTGGGTCACGGAAAATATTGATATTGGGTGTCCAGAAGGTCAGTCCTTCATAGCGTCCTGTTTTTAGAGCCTCATCAAAAGATCTGTTGTATTTTGCCCGTGCTTCATCAGAAATCATTTCAAAAGTTTTAAAATGCTCCGGAACATCCCATGTGGCTGCCATCCCGATCGCCTGAGGGAAAACAGTAGCTGTTCCTGCTCTGGCCACTCCGTGAAGTGCTTCATTCCACCATCCGTAGGCTGGAATTTCCAAACGGGGAACTGCCTGGGAATTATCCATCATCATTCCTATCTTTTCTTCTGTTGTCAGTAAAGTAAGAAGGTTCTCTATTCTTTCATTAACCGGAAGATCCGGGTTTCTGAATGGGTATTTATAATGGTTCTGGGCAAAAAGTAAAGGTGCTGCAAGGGTTGCACATAGGATTATTACAATTCTTTTCATAGTATATGGTTTCAATAAAGTCCTAAGACTTTGTGGATTCTGTAATTAATGATTTTCTAACCACAGATTTCACGGATTTTCACAGATGACTGCGCATATTTCTTTATAAGAATGGGGTTAGCAAAGTCCGAAAAATGGTTGTTGATTTTGTGATTAATGATTTTCAACCCACTGATTTTATAGATTTTTACAGATAATTATGTTTTCATTATTATTTTATACAAATTGCCAGTATTATTCAGCAACAATGCAATGAAAAACAAATATAACGTTCTATTTTAAATAAATGTAAATAATACACTTAAATTAAGAATAAATCCTACTTACTTTTGGTTTTCATCTACCAAATTGTGGAAATAAAGCCACCATAAGCAATGCTCATGATGGCTTTGGATTCAGTTTATTCTTTGATAAATTTTTGTTTTACCACAGTATTATTTTTTTGAGTAACTTCAATAAAGTAAATACCGGTCGGGAAATCTCCCACATTAATATGGTTTTTTCCTGAATTTATTTTCAATCCGGATCTGATCACACTTCCCCTTCCGTCAAAAATGGTGGCGGCAGCTTCTGACAGATCAGAATCAATGAAAAGGTCTGCTTTTACCGGGTTAGGATATATTTTTATCCCCTCTTTTTTAGCTTCAGCAAAAATGTTTCTGGCACTTAACGATCCGAAATTTAAAGGAAGAACATTAGCTGAATAGGCATTTTCTTCTGTAAGATATGCTTTGAATGATCCTATTACAGGCTCACTTCCAGCAGTTACTTTATAAAAGCCTGTTACTCCGTTTTCTGTTTTCAGCACATAGGCATTCGCCGGAACTTTGATACTCTGATAAACCCCATTCATCTGATTGACCGTGATTGCTTTAGGGGTGGAAACATTTCCTGAACCATTGAAAGTAATATTCCCTGTCGCATTGATGAGTACCGGGGTATTTGCAGGAATGATCCCGTTTGAAATTGCGGTACAATTGATATTGCTTGCATCCGGAGACATCAGATAAGCAGTAACTCCGGAAGGTATATTAGCCTGGAATGGTAAGATCAGCACGTCATAGCCATTAATGGTACGGTTGTAAGAAGCTGTATTGGATGTAAAGTTAAACGGCACCTGAAAATCCTTACCCTGACCGGAAAGGACAAGATTTGAACATGCTGTCCCTGCAATAACATTATTGGCAGATGAATTTACGTTTGAATTCACATAATAAATGCTGTTAGAGTTAGCACTCATAGGCTGCCAGTTATTGGAGGAAGTAACTCCTGCTGCATTTCTGAAGTCTACAGAAGTATAATAGCCATTTTCCAGGGCATCCATCAGATAGCTGTCGCTTGCGGAGTAGGTTCCTCCGAATTTAGAAGCAATTTCATTTCCTACATTGAAATAAACATCTCCCAGATTAATCGTAAGTACAGAGCTGTAATTGGAATTCCTCAGTCCTAAAATTCCTTTGCATCCGTCTATAAGCACCTGTCTTGAAATATCTAAGGTGATATCGAAGTTTCCTCCCTGCGGAAAATTAATCTTGCCGTAATTATATGATTTTGTTACGCCCTGACTGTTGATGTAATATAAAGTGGTATTGTCCGAATAGCTTTGTCCCGCTGTTGTATAGCTGTTTACATGCAGAATCAGTTTATTGTATCGGTCATTAAGCTGAAGATATCCGTTAGCCGCAGTCATATTATTACTGATAAGAGGGCTTGGATTGGAGAACGTCACCGTTGTATTGCTGATATTGAATCCTGTCCCAAAAGATGTACTGGTAGCAGTCTGGGTTTCAATTTTATTATAATGAATATCACCGCCTGTCATGAGAGAAGCAGGTCTGTCACCGCTTTTGTTAAAAACAAAAGTCATGACACTGGAAGGGCTGATATCAGCAGTAGGCCGGAATGTTGCTGTACTCAAAGAAATAGGTGTGGTTGCCATATTGGATTGTGTGTTGGTCAGAACTTTTGTTCCTGAAGTTGTGTAAAAAGGCAGGTCAACATTCAGACTATATGCATTTTGAGAAGGATTAATGACCATAAGAACGACCTGATTTCCGTCCTGGGAAATATAAGAAGAGCCTTGTAAAACTCCGGTTTTGTCATCCCATTTGGCTTCTATTCTCGTCTTTCCTGTTGTGTACTTGGCATAATGTGAAAGAATATAGCCTCTTTTGGTCATTACACCTGCGGGAGTTCCGTAAGTTCCGTCCCCCATTAAGCCGTAATACCGTTTGGCAGAATAATGAATCCATGCATTGACATTACCTAATAATGCATTGTTGACGCTGCCGGCGAAAGTAAAAGCATCTATGTTCCAGCTGAAATCACGGGCCGGCTGTGTGGATGAGGAGTTCCAGTTGATCAGATATTCTGTCTGCCAGATTTCTTTGTTGTAATTCTGGAATTGTTTGTAGGTAGACTGCATAAGCCCGTATTGATGCCCTCCATACACTTCAAAATTAGCCATTGCCGAAGGATCCAGCAAAGCATTGGCAAAATTATCCGTAAATCCCACACTTTCCGGGGCAATCACTTTACAGTTGATGAGCTGCCCATAGTTCTTGATAAAAGTTGCAATTTGTGCAGGAGTCCAGATACATCCCTGATACTGGGCCATTTCATCCGGCTCATTTTGAATGGAGATATAATCAAGCTCTACTCCGTTGTTCTGGAGATAGGTTACAAAGCTATTAAGATAAAGGGCATAATCCTGATAATTTTCCGGCTTTAAATATCCGATCTGTTGTACTCCGTTAGCATCAGTATAAACAGCATTGACATGGTTATTGGTTTTCCAGGCTGCAGGCATTGTCCATGGTGAGGCGAAAATAGTAAGTCCCATAGATTTCGCGAGCTGTGCTGTAGCCAGTACAGAACTCCAGTTGCTGCTGTTTTCAGGAATATATAATCTCATAATATTATATCCACCTTCACTGGAAGCGCCCCAAAGTGTCTGAATCTCTGATGTAGACATATGGTTATACGCAAACTGGGGACTGCAGACAAATCCTCCGAATCCTTTTATTTTCTGATAAGGAATATTCTTATCAATTTTTACGGTTGTAAGCTGTCCATGCAGCATCAGGCTGCAAAACAGAGCTATAGAATGAATGGTTACAAGACTTAAAATTTTTTTCATAATGGTTTAGTTTTAGATAGTCGTGATTTTGATCGTAAACAATTAAAGTAAGGGCAATAGATTCCCCATCAAGACGGTTGATTTTCAAAAACCGTCAGGAAAATACCCTGAATGATATCAGGCAGCGATCTGTTAAATAAAGTTGCTTACAAAATCATTCGCTGTTCTTTCTCTTCATTCTCTGTGAGGGAACTGTATTTCAGATTGGAATGTGAATTAAGATTAGTGTTTCATAATTAAAGTGTTGTTTGTAATGAGTATTGGGCCACTCAGTGAAGCATTTCGCTTTCGGGAGCGCCCAGGTAAGAGGGTTTTAATCCTCTGGTGTTGACCAGTATCTTTTCAAGGACAATGCCGGGTTCCAGCACTCTGAAACGTAACGTATGTTTTCCAGCCTGCTGAACCGAATGTTTTGTAGCGGATTTAATAATATGTTCAGACTGCCATCTTCCCAATTCTCCTTTGTAATGGCCATTAAAGTTGACAATTTGCGGAGTCTCGTTGTCAAAAGAAATTTCGTAGCGGAGTCCTTTATTATGATTAAAATTTAAAGTCGGAGCTAATAGTAACTGGACTTCAAACTCCCCTTTTGATTCAAAATTGATATCATATTCCAGCCAGATATTTTCTTCACTTTTAGGATAAGCATTCTGCGGAAAGGTTGTCACTCCCGACTTTGTTTTTCCAAAATCAGGAATCACTTCCCAATGGATCCGGTCAGAATTGCTCGTTCTTGCAAAATTTTCTGCTTCAATGGACACATAACCGTTTTTCTCCTGAAATATTTTTTCTTTGGGAACCTCAGCTTCAGAAATATAGGTCACTTCAGGCATTATATTTTCTTTTCCGTCTGCCCAGCTTTTATATCCTATCCTCATCTGATCCATCATATGCTTCCATTTTCCGCCGGCAATCACATTATTGTATTGATTATCCAGATAAGCATTTCTTTCAAAACATGCCTTCACTTTATCTGCGTAGAAATTGGCTTCCGGATCTTTTTTCGCTGCGAGTTCCCTGTTTTTTGCTACCGCATAATACATTTCGTATAAATTACTGCATGCATCAATCGGGTACAAAACCAGCTGATAATACGCATCCTGATATTCGGCAGGAATCTGTTCTTTTAACCGTAAAGCTTCTACAGCCAATGCTCTGTAATCATTTAAAACCGTTTCAAATTCATGATAATTTTCAAGGCTGTACGTTCTGCTGTCAAGGGTTTCAGGGGTTACTCTCCTGTTGTATTTGGTATACA
This sequence comes from Chryseobacterium sp. 2VB, assembly GCF_005503635.1. Taxonomy (NCBI): domain Bacteria; kingdom Pseudomonadati; phylum Bacteroidota; class Flavobacteriia; order Flavobacteriales; family Weeksellaceae; genus Chryseobacterium; species Chryseobacterium sp. 2VB. Next base: position 383,196 of record NZ_SCNC01000002.1, on the reverse strand, counting down.
GATTAATCATCCCGGCAATTTTTTTCGCGTGTTTTTCACCAAACTGCCGAGCAGCCCATTTCTCAGTATATTCCAAAAGGTTTTTAGCATTAAACTGCTTTGGATTCCAGGCCATTTCCAGAAAAAAACTGATCGGAAATTCCATCGGTTTTAAATCTCCCACATTCACGACCCAAAGCTTATCTACTTTATGTTCATACGAAAGGTTCATCTGTTCCCAGACTCTTTGGATCGGGCTTATGTTGATCCACTTGGAATTTCTCGGGCCGCCTACATAATCAAAGTGATAATAAATTCCATAGCCACCTTTATGCAAAGGTTTCGAAAGATCAGGAAGCTTTCTTACATTTCCCCAGTTATCATCACAGAACAGCAGGATCACATCGTCCGGAACCCTCATTCCTTTATCATAATAGTCCTGAACTTCTTTATACAATGCCCAGACCTGAGGCGTTTTCTCAGCCTTTTTCCCGGTAACATCAGCGATGATTTTGCGCTGGTCTTTTACAATTTTTTCCAGCAGGGAAATATTGGTTCCCTCTCCCATCGCTTCATCACCATCACCGCGCATTCCCACTGTAACAAGCTTTTCCCAGTTCTTGCTTCTTTCGAGTCCGGATTTCCAGAACTTTTGTAAAACGTCCACATTTTTAGCATAATCCCAGACATTCGGGAGGTTATTTTTTTTAATATACCTGTGCCAGTCGGTTTGTGCCAAAGCCATAGGCTCATGGTGGGAAGTTCCCATGACAATACCCATTTCATTGGCTAACGGCCCACTCAGAGGATCATCGTCATAGAATGCCTTTCCCCACATTGCCGGCCAGATGTAATTTCCCTTAAGGCGCAGGATCAGTTCAAAAACTTTCTCATAAAACTTACTGTTTACTCCACCAAATGTTGCTCTGGCCCAACCTCCCAGCGAAGGCTCTTCGTCGTTAAGAAAAATACCGCGATACTCTACAGCAGGCTCTCCGTCTGTGTAAATTCCCTTTTTAAAGTATACATTTTCTTTTTTCTCAACCGGAACGTCAGCCCAATAATACCAAGGTGAAACACCTATCTGCTGAGACATTTCATAAACTCCGTAAATCGTTCCCCTTTTATCGCTTCCTGCTATCACGATGGCTTCAGAAACGCCCGGAAAAGGATTGCTGATATTCTGAATGATATATTTTTCTCTTTTCCCTGTTAATGCTTTTCCATCCAGCTTTTTTTGACGAATTAAATTATCAATGGTCTTGCTTTTACATGCTTCACCAATAATGATGACCATTCCGTTCATACCGGAATTTTGGGAAATAAGCTCAGGCTGAACACCGGTTACTTTTTGAAAATCGGATTGAAGATTCGCAACGGCACGCAGAATTCCTTTATCCGAATCACTGTCTGAAAACAGGATCAACCCTGAATTGCGCTCTTTCAACACCACCGAATTTTCTGTTCTGGCAAAAGAAATAAATGGTTCGGCTGCTTTTACAAAAAATATAAACAACAACGTAAGAAACAACGAAATGCTTTTTGTAAAATTCATACTATATCTTTTTGATTTTAATTTTTAAATAAGTTCAGATCCACAAATTCTCCCATTCTCTTGTAGCCGGCTTCATTGGGATGAAGAAAATCATGATCGTGTATATTGTTCAAGATGACTTCCGGATTTTCACTTTGCATTTGTTTTGCAAAATCGATGACGGCATCAAACTTCCCGCTGTTCCTGATCCATTCGTTTACTTTTTTCCAGGCCTCGATACGGAAAGGTTTGTCGTAGAACGACTTTCCGAAAGGAAGAATCGTTGCTCCGTACACTTTGATTCCGTTAGCATGTGCCTTATCAATCATCATCTGGTAAGCGGCAATCAGTTCTTCTGTTCTTTTGGAAGCATCATCAGCATCTCTTGTTCCTCCCAGATCATTCACTCCTTCCAGAATGATCAGCCATTTTACGCCCTGCTGATTGAGGATGTTATAATCAAAACGGTCTAATGCTGTAGGACCCAAACCGCCACGCACTACGCAATTCCCTCCGATCCCGAAATTAAGAACACTTACATTCCGGGTAGAAGGATTTGCCAATAACCGCTGAGAAAAAATATCCGGCCAGCGATTCTGTCTGTTGGTTCCTGATCCTCTTCCGTCGGTAATGGAATTTCCCATAATAGCCACCGCATGTGAGGGTTCACTGGTTTTTACATCGATGCTAAAAAGCGAATACCAATGATCTGTTTTTACAGGATTTTTAAATACCGCAGCATTCGCCTGCCCACCTTTAACAATAAAAGAGGTTGTTCTTGACCCCGGATGTCCGGTGACAGATTGGGTTACTTTTCCATAGGAAATGGTAATGGCCAGCAACGAATTAGGCTTCAGGTTAAATTTCACTTCATCAGAATAGATATCAGATCCTGGGGCAATTTTAAAATTGTTTTTCTTCTCAAACGTTAATGATCTGATGGTAGCTGCATTCACATTGCTGCTATCAGATGGCACGGCAATAGAAACGGCTTTTACCGCCAGACTATCCATGGAATATTTGTTGGAAAAACGTAACCGCAATTTTTTTCCACCCACAGATACACGAACAATCTGACGCAGGGTGTTCCCCGAAAGCCCCGGTTCCGGAGGAAGGTTTTTGGGTTCCACCAATTGGGGAGCCGTTGCCCAGGTGGTAAGCCACCGATCTTTGGAAAACTGCTTTTCCAGACTCTGTGAGGAAGAGCAGGAAACCAAAAATCCCGAAATGATAAAGATATATATGTTTTTGAAGCGCATTTTTCCTGTTTTTCGTTATCAATCTTTAATTTCTTAGTACAAATCCTCCGTTCGGCTGAATTTCAATCGTAAAATCCCCTTTTGTATTCACTTTTACTTCTTTCTCTGATGTGTTTCCTTTTGCATCATCATTGATAAGCTTCAAGTTTTTCCCGGCGAACATCGGAAGTTTTATCTTCAGTTTTTGGGATTGCTTCTCAGCATTTACGCCTGCCACATACCATTGATCCGCTTGTCTTCTCGCAACCACGGCATATTTCCCGGGATAGCCGTCTATGAAAAATGTTTCATCCCAAAGTGTCGGAACTTCTTTCATAAAGCTGAGCTGAAATTCCGGAGCATCGGTCAGGTTATTCGGCATGATGCCAAACATCTGAACGGGATTCTGAAACAGAACTGCTGTAGCCAACTGAAAGCCGTCCGTAGTATGTCTTTTATTTTTATCCCTGTTGGATTTTGTTAAATATTTGTTGAGGAAAGTTCCGCCAAACTCCATGCTTCCCACTGTATTTCTGATGAAAGGATGAAGCGTGGCAAAAAAAGCTTCCTGCCTGCGTACATCTTCTGAGAAATAGAGCATTTCTGAGGCTAGAACGGCTTCGCTTCCGGTATAATTCGGGTACATCACTTCCCAGCCTCTTGGTAAAGTAGCTCCATGGAAAATAATGGTTAGTCCAAAATCGTTGGCATCCGACAGAATATCTTCGTAAAGACGCATGGTTTCCTGTTTATCTCCTCCGAAGAAATCCACTTTCAGTCCTTTTACGCCTGCCTCTTTCAGCCATTTCATTTCTTTTTTCCGTTCAACGGATGAGCTCATTTTATTTCTCGGTCCCATCGGAGCGTCATTGGCTGCTCCATTGGAATTATACCAAAGTAATACTCCCACGTTTTTCGATTTTGCATATTGAATAAGGTTTTTCATTCGTTCTTTTCCAATATTTTTATCCCAAAGCGCATCTATAAGAATAAACTGATATTTCAGTGCAGCAGCAAGGTCTATGAATTTCACCTGATCATCATAATTCATACTGTTATCCTGCCACAGAATCCAGCTCCAGGTAGATTTCCCGAACTGATAATCCTGTGACGGCTCATACATCGGATCTACCACATCAAAAGGAATTGTGGTCTCCACAACAGGTTTTAAAGAATTCCCCACTGTAATTGTTCTCCATGGTGTTTTTCCGGGAAGAGAAACGGCTGCTCCGGTACTTCCGAAACCGTTATTTTCAGCAATGCTCGGATATGCTACTTTGTAAAGGCTTTTTTCTGCTGTGGTTTCAAGGTGTGAAGCACAATACGAACTGTTCACTCCAGTCTCGGAAAGTAATACCCAGCCTTCATTTCCGATATGGAAAAGACCCGGGAAAACGTATCCGTAATCAGATGGCATTCCCAGCTCAGCATCAGCTTTATAGCCGCTTTCATAACTTGGTGCTGTACGGGCAAATCCTGTCATCGGCTTCATCATAGGTGAAAGAAAAGTAGTGGTTTGTGACGGAAATCTGTACCCTGTGGTTTCTGACTGTACCACAACACTCAGCCGTTCTTTCATTGATGGAATATTATAACGGAAAGCAATATTGTTGTTGCTCACCTGAAATTCAATGCCTATCTGGTGTTGGTCTGCATTGATGAAATTAACCGATAAAGTATTGGCTTTATAATCAATCTCAGATTTTTTGATTTTTTCGTTTGTGTATTTCTTAGAAATGATATCTTTTTTGCTATCGACAAATTTCAGATTCTTTGAAAAATCGGACTCGTTGGTTACCAGGCCCAGCGGAGATTTTTCAAGCATTGTCTTTCCCTGAAGGATAACATTATACGATGCTTTTCCCTCTTCTGAAAAAACCTGAAGCTTTAGATACCCGTCCGGACTTGAAATTTCTGCTACCTGCGCAAAGCTTTTGCTGATCAGGAATACACTGAATAAAACATATAAAACTTTTTTTCTCATAACTCAATTATTTTCAAGAAAGGTCCAGTAATCGAAATACATAATATCTGTTGAGGCTTTTCCATTGAATACAAAGTACAGATCATGAATGCCGGTAATCTTTTCAGCCATCTGAACTTTTATTGTTTCCCAGCGGTCATCTCCACCCGTCATCGGAACCTTTACCGTTGCGGCAACCGGTCCGTTCACAGCATCCAGATGAATAGTCATTGTGACGTCACTGTTATGGGTAGTTCCTACTCTTGCAAAGAAAGAACCAGCTCCTTTTTTCCGGAAATCAACATTCTTTACACTGGTATAAGCCCCATTTTTCTTTGCTTTGATGAAAACACCAGCCTCTTTATTCTGATATGATTTTACATTTTCCGACCAGGCAATCATTTCTGCCTGATTGAATGAATAAGGATTAACTGCTGCGATAGCTTTTGTAATTCCGCTGGTCATTTTAAATGGTGAAATGGAACCGTCTTTATTGAATGTAAGCTCTTCCAGACTTACTGATCTTGTAAAACCGCTTCCGCCCGGCAATGCGCCATTGTGATAAAAGAAATAGGTTTTCCCCCGGAAATCAATAACACCGGGATGATTGGTGAATGATTTCCCCTCAGCAGGCATTACAATTCCTCCATATTTCCAGGGTCCCTGTGCTGTTTTACCTGTAGAATATCCTATGAATTCAGGAAGCGGACCTCCCGGCCAGAAAAGATAATACAGGTTTTTCCTTTTGTACAGCCACGGGCCTTCCTCATATTTTGTGGGTCTTTCCGGATTGGGTTTCCCCTCTCTTTTGCCAAATGATTCTTCTGTCATGGGAACTTCTGTAATATTCCCGGAATAGGAGATCATATCTTCATTCAGCTTTACGTATTTTAATTTAGGGTTTCCCCAATACATATGAGCCTGTCCGTCATCATCCACAAAAACGGTGGGATCAATATCTCCCCATTCGCTCTGAACAAGAGGTTTTCCCAGCGGATCATGAAAAGGGCCCAACGGACTGTCGCCAACAGCAACCCCTATAGCGCCTTTGTTATTGGATTTGGACCACATCGGAACGTATAAAAAAAACTTTCCGTTTCTTTCTATGCATTGTGCAGCCCAGGCATCGCGTTTTGCCCAGTCGAAATCTTTATACGAGAGAATTGTCCCATGGTCTGTCCAGTTCACCATATCATTGGTGGAATACACTTTCCAGTCGTTCATGGTAAACCAGGTGGAATCGTCTTCATCGTGTGTGGTGTACACATACAGCCTGTCATTGTAGACCATCGGTGCAGGGTCTGCAGTATAATTGGTCTGAATAATTGGATTCTGCGCAGATCCTATCGAAAATAAACCTGTCAGCGCAATGAAACTTATAGATATTGTTCGAATATTCATAGAAATTTGGATTTAAAACTTTAATCCTGTATTTATTGTGACTTCAGAATACGATTAACTTCTTCCTGATTGACAGGTTTGAAAAGCAGTTGCGAGAACAGATACAAATCATTTTTCCACACTTTGAAATCGTGACCGCCCGGTTCTACATAAAAAATATGGGGAATTTTATGGTCTGTAAGATAGTCACTCGTTCTTTTGCTGAAAGGCATTAGCCTGTCCTGGTCTGCGCATGAGATCCAGAGAAGTTTTAACTCTTTAGCTTTGGATGGATCCGGTAGAAGAACTTGAGGTTCTTTGGTATTTGGAGCGGCAGAAAAGGCTCCCACCCATGCGAACTTATTGATATTTCCCAGTCCGAAATTCAGGGTCTGTCCGCCTCCCATGGAAAGTCCGGCAATCGCTCTGTCTGTTCTGTTTTTTTTAACCGGATATTTTTTCTCTACAAACGGAATCAGGTCATTCAGTAAATCTTTTTCAAAAGTTGCGAAAGCCTCAACTTTATCCTGACCCATTATATTTCCTGTCGCTCTGTCATCCTTCATTGCACGGCCGTTGGGAAGTACGACAATCATCGGCTGCAGTTTTCCCTGGGCATACAGATTGTCCAGAATAATATTGGGTTTTCCCTGATTGAACCACTCTTTTTCATCCCCGCCAATACCGTGAAGAAGATAAAGAACGGGATATTTTTCACCTTTTTTGAATCCCGGCGGTGTGTAAACCAAAGCTTTTCTTGTTGTTCCAACAGTTTTTGACGAATATTGAATTGTGTCAATTTTCCCGTGGGAAATAGCAGCATTTTCCACATCGAAACCCTGCGGTGCCTGCTTATCAAGGGTTTGTGCGGAAACAAATATTCCCGACAAAACAAGTCCTAAAGCCAATATAACTGATTTATTCATGATTTTTATTTGTATTTTCTACACTTATTATTTCAGATAAAAAAATAATAGCAACGCTTTTCAAAATTTTTATATTAATTATTTTTAACCACAAATCGAAGATTCGACGAAGTCAAAAGGCACAAAAGTTTTAAACACTTAAGTTTTTTCACAGCCAAACCTTATGCGTAATAAGTACACCTAAGTTTTGTGAAAATCTTTGATTTTCATCTTATGTGAACTTTTCTACACAATCATTTTAAACTTACTTAGGTAGACTCAAGTATTTTAAAATGAAAGCTTTTGTGCCTTTTGTGGTTATGTTAAGTTCAAACAACCTAACATTAATTCTATCTATTTACAGCAGACTTTTATCTGCTTTTGATTTTATTTTCCTGTTTCATTGATCCTAAAAAAATCAACATCTACAAAGCCTCCGGTATTTTTAGTGGCATAATTAAAAACTGCGAATTTCGAACCCATAAAAAATCTACGGTAATCAAAGATCATTTTGTAATCTTTTGCCATTTCCGTCCAGTTCTTCTGATCAGTACTGTAATAAAAGTCGGCAAGATCTTTCCCGAGGTTAAAATCAGCATCAATACGGAGAAAAACCTTATCCGAATTGAGAGGAATCCGTTTTTTTTCTTCTTTTTTTACCGCTGTAATGGTTTTGGTCTTATTGTCCAGGCTCACTTCATTGGTTGAAAAAACAATGAATTTTTCTTTGCCTTCCTTCACTACTGACAAGATCCCGGAGTCCCCGTTGAAGGCACTGAACCCAGCAACATCACCATCTTTCATTTCTTTAAGGTCCATTGCGACAACCGCTGAAGAGGTTGGACCTTCCATTCTCTGAGTCAAGGTATTGGGTGCCGCGTACAGATTGTCTACTACCCTGCTGGTTTTCAGTCTCAGAAAGCCTTTTCTTTCTGATAAAGACCAGGCTTCATTCACCGGATTATGATTCCATTGCCATTGAATTTTCATTTTTTTGTCGGAGAACTCATCGCTTTCCACCAGATGATTTTTAGGTTTGAATGGCGGAAGCGGAACTTCTCCTTTCAAAGGAACTTTTCCGCTATCTCCCAATACCGGCCAGTCATTTTCCCATTGAACGGGCAGCAGCAACGGAACGCGTCCTACTCCGTTTCTGTCCTGGAAAATAAGGGAATACCAGTTTCCGTTTTTATCATCAATCAAAGCGCCTTGTCCTGCATAGGAAAATCCTAAAAAATTATCTTCCAGAATTACTTTTTTCTCGTAAGGACCTGTCACTTTATCTGCCCTGTAGACTACCTGACGGCGTTTTCCGTTTCTGGGCCAGGATATCATCATCATATAATATTTTCCGTTTCTTTTGATGATCTGATTACCTTCCAGAAGCCCGGTTTCCGAAGCATCTTTCTGAAATACCTCAGTTCCATCCGGATTTCCGATCACTTCTTTAAAATCAGGACTCAGTTCAAAAACCTTGTTGGAGGTGAAAACATATATTTTGTCATCATCATCGAAAAACAGTGAGGCATCATGAAAATGCTGTGTTCTGGTGATGAGTTTCCATTCTCCTTTTTCGGGATCATCAGTCACATAGAAATAGGATTTGAAAGGTTCATCATTCGGAGAGAATAAAACGTAGTATTTCCCTTTATGATAGCGGATTGAAGAAGCCCATTGGCCCCTACCGTAAACGGTTCCGTTCAATAAATCATATTTTGAGTTGTCGTTCAGAGTATCGAAAACATATCCGGACATTTCCCAATGTACCAGATCCCTGGAATGCATTACCGGAGCTCCGGGCATTAAATGCATGGTGGTACTGATCAGGTAAAAATCATTTCCGTTTCTGGTAATGGATAAATCCGGTGCATCTGCCCAGATGATGGGATTGGTAAATGCAGTACTCTGTTTTCCAGAAGGATTTACCTGGGCTGAAAGAAGATTCAGCCCGATAAATCCCAATAAAGAAACTATATAAGATTTTTTGATTTTCACGTTTTTGATATTTTGGTTCGATTTGATTCTTTTCAGTCTTAAAAGGAACACTTCGACAAGCTCAGTGTGACATTGCTAATACTAACTTAATTCGGTACAATATCATTGGAAGAGGTGCTGTAAAGCCCGATAAGGCTTCCTGTAAAACCTCCTGCTACATCAGTAGAAAGTATATCTCCTGAAACCGGCCCGCCAAGATTTTTGAAGTTTTTGCCATCCAAAGAATAATTGAAGCTATGTTCATCTTTATCAGCAACAACCTGCAATTTAACCGGTTTGGATAATGAAATTTTCTCGCTGGCAATCAGCTTTGATTGCCCTTTTTCCGTTCTTTCCAATACGATGTAGAAATCTTTATCTTTTTTGGTAATTCCGAAAACATAATTGAATGTTTCGCTTTGGTAGAGTGTAATTCCAGCCAATTCTTTTTCCGATTTTGGTTTATAATCCAAGGTTACGGAAGTTTCGAAGTCTTCGTGCTGTAATCTGTGGAACAAAGATGAAATCGGAGCCAACGCTTTTATGTTCGTTTCCATTGGATTCACCTTTACTCCATTTTTCGTGGCAGTAATGAAATTCTCACGCGGTCCGCGCATCGCAATCCATCGGAAATCAAGATTTTTATCGGTTAATTTGTCGTTATAGGTAAAGTTTCCGTTCGGAAAAAACCCGGTTTGCCCGGTTTGGTTCTGAACGCCTTGTGGCATTTTCAATTTTGGTTTCATCGGAACCAGGCCATTTTGAAACACAGGATACGTTCCGCTCCAGTCTACAGGAAGAATAAAAGTTTCACGGCCTTTGTTAACACGGTTGCTGACATTCGGACGAATTGCTAAAAATACGCCATACCATTGTCCGTCCGGACCTTCCACCAAATCTGCATGACCTGCCCAATCCACTTTTTCCTTTCTGTCTCTCGGAAAATATCTTTGCGTAAGAATTGGATTATTTTTAGCGGGAACAAACGATCCTTTCGGAGAATCTGCCATAAAAATCACTTCGCTATGGTTGCCTCCGGTTCCGCCTTCTGCACACATCAGGTAGTATTTACCGTTCTTTTTGTAAATATGGGGACCTTCAATCCAGATCGGTTTTTGGGAAAGATCTACGCCTCCGTTTACAATAATCTTATCCGAGCCCGCAACTACCTGGTCTTTTTCGAGATCATAGTCCCAAATCTTAATAACACGGTGGCCGTTGTACTGCTCAGTACCTTTCGGCGGAGCATCATTGTGAACGATATATGCTTTTCCGTCATCATCAAAGAAAATAGAAGGATCAATACCGTCAAAGTTTAGCTTTTGGACTTCGCTCCATCCTTTTGCCGGATCTTTGGTTTTTACGACCATATTTCCAATACCACCTGCAAACTGGGTAGTAATCATATAAAAAGTATCGTTGTGCTTATTGTATTTGATATCCGGTGCATAAATTCCATGCGAAACGCCAGAATTTTCAACTTTAAGCTGGGAAGGCCTGTCCAAAACGTGTCCCACCTGCTTCCAGTTTACCAGATCTTTAGACGTGAAAATCGGAACGCCCGGAAACATTGAGAAAGAAGAGTTTACCAGGTAATAATCTTCGCCTTTTTTGGTGATGCTTGGGTCAGGATAACAGCCCTGTAAAATCGGGGAATAAAACTCGTCCGGTTTAAGAGTGTTGTCATTATATATTTTATCGTTTCCACGGTAATTAAAGTCTGAGAAAGTTTGTGCAGAAATAGTAGTCACTGAAAGCAAAGCAGCTGCTGCAAGGATATTCGTTTTATTCCTGAAAAAAGCTAAATTCATTATATTCTGTTTCATTGTTATTCTTTTTTTATAGTTTTAAAATGTATATTTTTGAATAGGTGTTGTTCTTTTAACGCTAAGTCCGCAAATTTTTTAACTACATCCTTAATAAGGTTCGCAAGGGCGTTACACTCAGCAATGCGTATCAAATTTTATTATTATAATCAATTACAGATCATTATTTATATAGTTTTTATAAGGTTTTCTTGCGGTTGATTATTTTAATCAATCCCCAGGCTGTAACATAGGATATTCCGGCTATGAAAAATATAATGCTGTAGCCCCCGTTGATGTTTCCTGATTTTTTAAAGGCGTCGAGAACAATTCCGATAAAAAGCGGAAAAATAATTCCTGCCGCTGAGCCCAGCATTCCGCCAAAACCAATGACAGAACTGACATAATTATTAGGCAACTGATCTCCGACCGTAGTCATAAGATTGGCTCCCCATCCTTGATGCGCAGCTGTTGCCAAGGCAATGATGATCGTGATCATCCACATATTATCTACATATTTTGAGAACATGACCGGAACCACCATTAATGCAAATAATAACATTGTAATACTTCTGGCCCTTCCGATGGCCCAGCCTTTTTTGATCAGAAATGATGAGAGATAACCTCCGCCAATACTTCCGATGGTAGTTCCGCTGTAAATAATAATCAATGGAAGGGATGGTTTCGTTAAATCCATTTTGAATACATCCGAAAAATACGCCGGCAGCCAGAACATGAAGAAATACCAGATAGGATCGGTTAATATCTTACCGATGGCAAATGACCATGTTACTTTATATTTCAGTAATTCCGATAAAGGAATTTTGGTTTTCTCTTCTGTTTTTTCAGCCTGATCGCTTTTTATATACTGCAGTTCTTCCTTGCTGATATTTTTTGTTTTTTCCGGTACGGTATAAAATTTCCACCAAAGGACAATCCAAATCATGCCCAAAGCTCCAATCCATACAAAGGTCTGTCTCCAGCCGTAATGCCCAAGAATGAACGGAACCAATAGCGGCGCCAAAATAGCTCCCACCGTCGCTCCCGAGTTAAAAATTCCCGTTGCCAGTGCTCTTTCTTTTTTGGGAAACCATTCAGCCACAGATTTGATGGCAGCAGGAAAATTTCCTGCTTCACTGATGCCTAAGGTACTTCTCGCAATGATAAACCCAATGGTACTTTTGACAAGACCATGTCCTATAGAGGCCAAACTCCATACAATAAGGGAAACTGCATACCCGATTTTGGTTCCGACCTTGTCTATAAACCTTCCCATCGCCATATAACCGATGGCATATGTCGTGGTAAAAGCCATGACGATATAGCTGTAATCTTTTTCATCCCAGCTGAATTCTTTTTCCAGCACAGGTTTCAGCAAACCCATTACCTGACGGTCAAGATAATTGATCGTAGTGGCGAGAAAGACAAGAGACAGCATCCACCATCTTATATTACGGTTTTGAGGAGCCTGCATTGAGTTATTGATTAAGTTGTTGTAATAATTTTTTTGTTTTCACTGTCAGTTCTTCTTCATTAAAATCTTTTCCAATTAGGGAACTTCCCAGTCCTGCTGCTATGGCACCTCCATTAAGCCATTCACTGATATCTTCAGTTTCAGCATGGATTCCTCCGGTTGGCATAAAATTCATTCCCGGAAAAACAGGTTGTACCGATTTGATGTAGTTCTTCCCTAAAGCATCAGCCGGAAATATTTTAACCAGTTTTAAACCGTTCTGATACGCAATATTGATATCGGAAGGGGTAAAACAGCCCGGAATCAGAAGGATATTTTTTTCGAGGGCATGTTTTACCAATGCTTCACTGATCACTGGTGTAATGATAAAGTCTGCTTTTACGTTAGCATAATCATCCATATCCTGTATGTTTTTTACCGTTCCGATTCCTAACAACAGACTAGGAAATTCTGTATGGGAAATTTCTTTCAGCTTAGTGAAATTTTCCAGTGCCTGATGACCGCGGTTGGTATATTCTATTACACGGATTCCTGCTTCGTATAAAGCTTTTACGATATTTTTTGAGACTTCAAACGATTCGTTGTAAAACAGCGGAATGATTTTCTGGTCTTTTATTTTTTGTAGTATTTCACTCATAATTTTTCGATATTAATGCTTTCATCAATGGTATCTCCTTTTACGAAAAGTTTTTTAAAAGCAACTTTTGTCGCATCCTCAAGGATCTGCTCATCAGAATTTCCTTTTAAAATTCCATGAATTAAGGCGGCCATGAAAGAATCACCGCTTCCTACCCTTTCTTCAATGGTATCTGAATTATATTTTTCTGAAAACAAAAGTTTCTCATCAGCAAATAAGGTGGCAAAGTAATTCACCTGTTCTCCGTTTGTAAAGCGGAAAGTATTCGCAACTTTTTCCACCCCCGGGAATTGTCTTCTGATTTCCAATGCTGTTTTTTCGGCCTGTTTCAGAAGATTTTCATCATCAAAATTTCCGTTAAGCTCATATTCAACCGGAATATTCAGGAACTTCTCCACAGACCAGATATTTCCCATAAGGACATTCACAAAAGGCATCACCTCTTTAATTTTGTGAGGATTCTGGTTTTGCCAAAGCAACGCCCTGTAATTCAGGTCGAGAGAAACTGTAATATTTCTTGTTCTGGCTTCTTTCATGATCTGTAAACATTTGCGGAATGCATTGTCACTCAAAGCCGGTGTGATGGTACTGATATGCAGCCATTTTACTCCTGAAAATATCTCATCATCACTGAAAGTTTCAAAATCCGATTGGGTAAAAACAGACGGAAAACGATCATACACCACTGAAGCATTCTGCATATCTCCATCAGAAGAAAGATAAAATGTTCCTATTCTTCCCTGAGTTTTTTCTGCAAGGACTTCTATTCCTTTACTGTTAAGCTGAGATTCCAGCTGGTTTCCTACGAAATTCTCCGGTAAAGCTGATAACAATTTCACAGAATTTTTCCATTGAGAAAGTGCTGCTGCTACATTGTATTCTGCTCCGCCAACATACATCTTCAGAGACTGCTCATTCAACCAGTTTCCTTCGGAATCCGGGGCAAAGTGGAGAAGCAGTTCCCCGAAACATAATATTTTCGATGAATCCTGCATGGTATTAGATTTCAAAATAATTTTTGGTATTATGATAACAGATATCCTGAATGATCTTTCCTACCCATTTTTCATCATCGGGAAGAAGACCTCTTTCCATTTCACTTCCGAACATATTACATAAAAGCCTTCTGAAATAATCATGTCTTGAGAATGACAGCAGGCTTCGGGAATCGGTCAGCATTCCTACAAAAGTGCTGATCAGACCGATATTGGAAAGTGTATTCATCTGTTTGGTCATCCCGTCAAGCTGATCGAGAAACCACCAGGCTGCTCCAAACTGTACTTTGGATTTTATGCCTCCTTCGTTGAAATTTCCGGCAAGAGTTGCCAAAACTTCATTACATGCCGGATTCAGATTGTATATAATGGTTTTGGCCAGTTTTTCTTCTGAATTCAATGCATCCAGCAAAACACTCAATCGCTGTGCATAATAGGGTTCTCCAATGGCATCATATCCTGCATTGGCGCCCATTTTTCTGAACATTTCTGAATTGTTGTTTCGGGTTGCCCCTACATGAAACTGCTGTACCCAGCCTTTTTCTGCATACATTTTGCAAAGCTCTTTCAGCATATAGCCGCATAAGGCATCCGGATCGGAAAATGTTGAAATATTCCCTTTCAGGAATCCGGAAAATTCTTTTTCAAGGTTTTGATTCCACTTTGTGGTGTCCGGGAAATATTCAAAGCCGTGATCGGCTACTTTTGCCCCTGCTTCCACAAAATAATTGATTCTGGACTGAAGTGCATTCAACAGATCAGAAGCTGACACGATGGAAAATCCACAGACTTTTTCAAGCTTTTTAATTCCTGAAAGATACTGTTCGGGATTAATCATATTAATATAAGCATCAGGGCGGAAAGCAGGAAGAACAGCTGTTTTAAACCCACTGTGTTTTAAAGCTTTATGATGAACCAAATCATCAGCAGGATCATCTGTAGTACATAAGGCTTCTACTTTAAAATTTTCAATAATGGATTGTGGTAAAAAACCAGGTGTCTGCAGACTTTCATTCATCTGATGATACACCGTATCTGCATTATTGGGTGATAAATATTCGTTGATACCAAAAGGATTTTTGAGTTCCAGATGCGTCCAGTGAAACAGCGGATTGCGAAGGGTATAAGGCACCACTTCGGCCCATTTCATGAATTTTTCCTGATCTGAAGCATTTCCGGAAATAAACTGTTCATCAATTCCAAAATTTCTCATGGCTCTCCATTTATAATGATCACCATCCAGCCAGATAGCGTTTGGAGAACGGAAGTTCTGATTGGCAGAAATAACATCCGGTTCCAGATGATTGTGATAATCGATCACCGGCATGTCTTTGGCATATCCGAAATACAGATTCTCTGCCTTTGCTGATTCAAGCAAAAACAATTCTCCGAAAACGTTTTTATTTTTAATGGAATTACTCATTATTTATTTTTACAATCCTGAATTTTAATTAAATTGTTTACACTCTGCAAAGTCACAAAAGCTTTGTTTTAAAACACTTTAGTACACCTAAAAACAGAACCCTTAATGAAACCACTAAGGTTCTGTTTGATGATATGAAGAAATTAGCTTTTTATACTCCGCTGAATGCGCTGAAACCTCCGTCAACAGGAATCAGTGCTCCTGTGATGAAACTTGCAGCATCGGAACACAGAAACTGTACAACCCCGTTCAGTTCTTCTACTTTTCCAAATCTCTGCATGGGTGTTTTCGCCATTACTTTTTTGCTTCTCTCCGTTAAGCTTCCATCTGGATTCAGAAGGATTGCGCGGTTCTGATCTCCAATGAAAAATCCGGGAGCCACGGCATTAACGCGTATTTTATCTCCAAATTTCAATGCCAGATCAGAGGCCAGCCATTGGGTAAAATTGGTGATTGCGGATTTGGCTGAAGAATATCCGGCTACTCTTGTAATTGCTGAATAGGCGGCCATGGAAGAAATATTAATAATGTTTCCGCTTCCCTGCACCGCCATTACTTTTCCGAAAACATAGCTCGGGTAAACGGTTCCGTTGATATTAAGATCGGTAACTTCACCCCATCCCTTCATATCCATATCAAAAAATGACTGTTCGGGAGATAAAGTGGCTGCCGGGATATTTCCACCCGCTATATTGAGCAGAATGTCAATACTGCCATACTTTTCCTTTATTTTCACAGAAGCAGCTTCAAGGCTTTCAATATCCATCACATTGGCTTCTACAGCGATTGCATCACCTCCCAAATCTGTAAGCTCTTTTACACGGGCATCCAGTGTTTCCTGGTTTCTTCCGAGTGCGACAACTTTGGCGCCGGCTTCTATAAAACTTTTGGCAAGGCTGCCTCCCAAAACGCCTGAAGCCCCTGTGATGACTGCTACTTTGTTTTTAATACTAAACAGGTCTTTCATTTTACTTTTTACTATTTATTACAAACGCAGATTAATTTTTCTGTAATTCTGACTGAACGGCAGCCATTACTCCTTCGATCTGGCCCAATGCCAGCATTCTTCCTAAAAATGAATAGCCGGGATTATATCCTTTGTCAATATCTTCTGTTAAAAGTCTTCCGTGGTCTATTCTCATCGGAAGATCAGGATTTTCTTTTTCGAAAACACGGATCACTTCAATAAGCTTTCCTCTTCCACCCAGATGATGAGCCTCGATGAAATCGCCGTTTTCAAAGACATTTGTACTTCTCAGGTGAACGAATTTGGTTCTGTGGGCAAATTTCTCTGCCAGTTTCGGAACATCATTCTGAAGGTTGGCGCTTAAAGATCCGGCACAGAACGTTAACCCGTTGTGAGGGTTATCAACAGCTTTCAGAAGCCAGTCAATATCCTCTTCATTGGTCACTATTCTGGGTAAGCCCAGTAATGAAAAAGGCGGATCATCAGGATGTACACACATCTGGATATTCCATTTTTCGCAGACAGGCATTATTTTTTCGAGGAAATGTTTCATGTTCTGGCGAAGCTGATGTTTATCTATACCATCATACAATGCCAGTAAACTTTTGAACTTTTCTACAGGATTCAATTCACCTTCTTTGATATTTCCGTTCACGAATCCCTGTGTTTTTACAATGACTGAATCGATCAGCTCATGATTATCTTTTTCCGTTAAGGTATTTTTTAATTCTTCTACTTTTTGAAGGATTTCTGAAGTATAATCGTTTTCTGCTCCTTCTCTTTTAAGGATATGAATTTCAAAATACGCAAACTTGGCTTTGTCAAAATAAAGTGAGGATGAACCGTCTTCCCATTCGTGAAAGAGGTCGGTGCGTGCCCAGTCGAGAACGGGCATAAAATTGTAGCAAACTGTTGTAACTCCTGCTTTACCCAGATTTTCAAGGCTCGTGATATAATTTTCTATTAAAGAGTCACGGTCTTCACCTCCGTATTTGATAGCTTCACTTACGGGAAGACTCTCCACAACAGACCAGCGAAGTCCGTGGCTTTCTATATAGTTTTTATAATCAATAATGGCCTCTGAATTCCAGATTTCTCCGTTTGGGATATCATGCAGAGCAGAAACAATTCCTTCTACTCCTATTTGACGAAGTGTGCTGAGTGCTATTTTGTCTTTTTTGCCAAACCAACGCCAGGTTTTTTCCATAGTTTTTAAATTTTAATTCAGATAAACAAAGCAGGTGCCTGCACACCTACTCTGTTGCTGATATGAATGTAGAATAAAATTAATTGTATCCTGGATTCTGATATTTTGCTTTAATATCTGCCGATACTTCCATCGCATCAATCTGATTCTGAGGAATCGGTCTCAGATAATGGAAAGGTTTTATTGTTCTTGTCACCGTCTGCGGAGCGTGATCTCCATAAGAAGCTCCTCCGATCTGATAAGTAGCTGCATAATCGCCCCACTTCTGTGTACGTACCAGATCATACCATCTGTAGAATTCTCCGTAATATTCACGGGATCTTTCTGCAAGGATATAATCAATGGTAATTACAGATGGCGTAGCAGCCGTCATCGCTGCACTGTTATCTGCTACATAAGCGGTATTCTGTGCATTATTGAACTTCCATTTTCCGGCACGGGCACGGATGACGTTGATAAGATCTCTGGCTGTCATAGCTCCTGAAGCCCCTTTTACAGCTGCTTCTGCAGCAATAAAATAGAATTCTGAAAATTTGGCAACACTGAAAGGACGGGTTAATCCTGCATTCGGATATCCTAATCCATTTGGATCATCGGTACGGTAAGTTCCTATTTTCCAAAGACCCGGATATACAATTCTGCTGATTCCGTTTGGTGCGATCACCCAGTCTGCTCTTCCCGGAAGGGTTCCTGCTCCTACACCGCTTTGTCCGGATCCTGTAGGGTAAGAAGGCGTCTGGCTGTCATCATTCAGGAAGCTTAAGATAGCTCCTCCCGGCTGTACAGGTAAATTATTGGCATTATAAAGTACAGGAACCGTTGTAAGGCCTGTTCCATTCTTGTTCCAGTTTCCTCTGTAGGTGGTTACAAAAGTTCCATCATAACGGGAATCGTTGGTTTTATCTGCAAAAGTATTTTTGATAACACCTAAGGTAGGACACATACGCACCCATGGACGTCCCAATGGCTGTGCTGCTTCTCTCTGTACGGCGCTTACAACGTCCGCTCCTTCCCACGCTGTGGTTTTACTGCTTTTGATGGCCGTATAGTTCCAGGTCTGCATCCATGCTGCAAAATTGTCCGGTGCCCAGCCTGATCCAAATCCTACAGGATCACTTTCGTTGTAGTATGTGCTCGACTGTGTATGGTCTGCATACAGCATAGATTCGGTATTCCTGTCATTGGAACCTACATTTACATCATAGAAAGTAGGCTGAAGCGCATAAGGTCCGGGATTGTTGATTCCTTCCATAGCGATATCATAAGCCTGCTGGAAATACCACTGGGCATTGTGTCCGTCAGGATCAGTTCTTGCCACTTCGGGATAAGTTGGAATGCTGTTTGGATTCTGCAGCCACCATCCATAAGTAAGGTAAGCTTTGGCAAGCATCAATCTTGCAACATTTTTAGTTACACCACCTGTTACCCTTGGTGATACAGGTAAGTTTTCTATTGCTTTTTTAAGGTCAGCAAAAACCGTTTTTGTATATACTTCTGGTACGGTATTTCTTACGGAAGAGGTGGAAGGTAAAGTGTTATATTTCAATTCCCCTGCTCCTAAATCCAGAGGAACTCCTCCATAGGTCTGTACGAGCATGAAGTAGTAAAATCCGCGGAAGAAACGGGCTTCAGAAATCATAGATTCTGCAATTCCGAATCCTGGTCCTTTTTCAATGATTCCGTTGGCAGTATTGATATACGGAAATACGGAGTTCCAGACCATACTTGTAGGAAAAGTATTGGAATTGATAATACCGTTTCCGGACATATCCAATTCTTTGAAGTTTCCATCCGCACTTTGTGCCCAGGTAGATTCATCAGTTCCGTTCTGACAATTGCTCATAAAGTAGCCATTGCCATACAGTAATCTCATCTGTCTGTATAAAGCCGTAAATCCCTGATTAACTCCATCCGGTGTATTAAAATAGTCAGCTGTATAGATTGCTCTTGGCTGCTCATCAAGAATTTCACTACAACCTGTAAATGTTAAGGATAAAAAGATTGCTCCTAATAGCAGTTTTTTGTTAAAATTTATCATGACAGTACAGTTTTAAAAGGTTAAGTTAAGTCCCATTAAGTAATTTCTTGTGGAAGGGTTGTTCGTTCCTATGACAAGCTGGCGGTTTGGATATCCGCTTACTGCCTGGTTTTCATTTCCGAAAGAGTTTGGTTCCGGATCCATTCCTGAGAACTTATGATAAGGTGAGAATAGCACAACAGGATTGGTTACCGTAAAGTAAATTCTTAAGCTGGTAATTTTCAGATCCTTTAAAAAATCTTTATTGACATTATAGCCTAATGTAATGGTACGAAGCTTAAGGTAAGAAGCATCAAACATCGCTAAAGTAGAAGAATACTTCGGATTATCGCCGCTCAAATGACGTCCCGGACGCGGAAAATAGGCACCGGTATTATCTTCTGTCCAGTAATCTACATCCACGTTATTTCCTCTACCCGTTAATCTGTTAAGATAACTTGCAGATCCGTAAATCGTACTCACCAGGATTCCTCCGTGCTGGAAAGCTCCTACTGTGCTCAGTTCAAAGTTCTTGTAGGCAAAACGCATATTAAATCCTCCCTGGAATTTCGGGGCTGTATCAAAAATCTGTCTGTCATCCGGTCCAATTGCTCTTACCGGAGTTCCGTCAGCATTATAGCCTCCGGTGTAAAGAACTTTGATAGATCCTATAACATCGGCAGCAGTTCCCGGCTCCAGAATGCTCTGATACGGGTCGCCAGCCTGCCAAAGACCGATGTACTGATAATCATACAATGAATTGATATTATGTCCTACAAACCATGAGTTATTGATGTCACGTTGTGTCCCGGATGCAAGAGACAAAATTTTGTTTTTATTGGTATAGAAATTAACTCCGGCTTCCCAGGTAAACCCATCCGGATTATCAAAAATAACTCCGTTCAAGGAAATTTCCACCCCTTTATTTTCTGTTTCGGCTACATTGGAAACGATGGATGACCAACCGCTTGTTGCCGGAAGACTTTTTTGTGTCAGCAGGTCAAATGTATGGGTTTTGTAATATTCCACACTTCCCGTAAGGCGGTTGTTCAGGATCCCGAAGTCTACCCCGTAGTTTTGTGTTTTTGAATATTCCCAACCAAGGTTTGGATTAGGCGGCTGATTTCCATAGATTCCTGCACTTCCTGCGCTTCCGTAATTATAAGGAGCCACGTTAAATCTTCCCATCGTCGTATATGGATCTACTGCCTGATTGGAAGTCTGCCCCCATCCCGCTCTGAATTTCAGGAGATTAATCGCTTTGATATTCTGCATGAAGGATTCGTTGGTAACATTCCATCCTAATGATAATGCAGGATATGTATGCCATTTGTTACCCGGTGCCAGTCTGGAAGATCCGTCGGCACGGAGTGTGGCTGTAAGCATGTACCTGTTATCATACGTATACATGATTCTTCCCATCGCTGAAAGCAGGCCTGTTTTCCAGTACGCCTGGTCTTCAGGTCTTACTGTAATATCTGCCTGAGGAGACTGTCCCAGGTTATAATACTGGAAAAAGTCTGCAGGGACATTTTTTGCACTCATGTATGAGCTTGTATACTTGTTCTGTTCTGCAGAGTATAATGCTACAGCGTTGATCTTATGTTTTCCGAATGTACGGTCGTAAGTCAGGAGGTTTTCCAATACCCAGTGATAAGTCTGATTATTCCCTTTTCCTGCCGCTGACGGTCCCAGAGGGTTTGTATTGAAGACTCCTACACCACTGTAGTTGCCGCTGTTTGAAGTACGGAAATCCAACCCTACATTTAACCTGTATTTCAATCCTTTGACTGGAAGGCTGGCTTCTCCGTAAAGGTTGTTATAGGATGCAAAAGATTTGGTTTCATCAATATATTTCTCCGCCAGGCTCTCCAGGCTTCTTCTGGTATAAATCCATGTCTGATCGATACCGCCTGCGGTGCTCATTACTCTTTTCGGGCTTCCGTCCGCATTGTAAGGATTGGCAATCGGAGAATATCCCAGAACCGCTCCAGGATTTACTCCGTTTCCTTCAGAAACAGAATAGTTTGTATTGGTTGTAAAACCAAACTTAAAGACAGATCCTACCTGCTGGTCAATCGCCATTCTCAGGGCAAATCTTTCGTAACTCTGAATAGGAATTAATGCATTTTGTTTAAAATAGGATAATCCTACGTTATAATTTCCACCTTCTGTTCCTCCTGAAACCCCTACATCGTGACTGGTCATCATCGCCGGCTTATAAAACAGGCTTTGCCAGTCAGTATTGACGCTGTTATTTTCATCAGCTCCGTTGGAATACAATGGCGTTTTATTTCCCGCAGGAATGGCATAAGCACGCAGTTTTGCAAACTTAGGACCATCCATCATCGGATATTTTGAAAACAAGGTCTGAACTCCTGTAAAGGTGTTATAGGTAAATTTAGGCCTCTGCCCTTTTGCTCCTCTGTTCGTAGTAACGAGAATAACACCGTTTGCTCCTCTTGACCCGTAGATGGCTGTAGCAGAAGCATCTTTCAGGATGTCAATACTTTTGATATCACTTGAGCTGATGTCTCCCAGTGACCCTACGAAAGGAATACCATCCAATACAATCAATGGGTTATTATCTCCTGTCAGAGATCTTGTTCCCCTGATACGGATCTGCATGGCAGCCCCCGGTTTTGTGGAGGTTTGTGAGATATCTACCCCAGCTGTCCTTCCCTGTAATGCCTGGGTAATGTTGGCAGAAGGTACTTCACGCAGGGCATCTCCTTTTACAGTGGCTACAGAACCTGTCACAGCTTCTTTTCTCTGGGTTCCATATCCTATCACAACAACTTCATCTATTTTATTTTCTTTAGCTACTGTATCTTTCTTAACCTGTGAATATGCTATGCCGCAAGGCAATAGAGTCATTGCAAAAAACAGTGCTGCTCTATTGCTTTTATTGAAATAAAATCGGTTCATAATTATTATTTTAATATTAGTTGTTGAATAAAAGGCTCTTTAATAATTATTGTGTATAAAAATCCTTAGTGTTTATAAGCCTTTTATTTTTAATTATATATACATATTCACGATGGCTTCAAACAATTCCTGTTTTCCGCTTTTTGGCTGTGGTTCGCCGATTTCGTGAGCTATTCTCTGCAGATCTTCCAGTGTAAGCGTACCTTCTTCAAATGCTTTTCCGTTTCCGTTATCAAAAGAAACATAACGGTCTGTTCTCAGCTTTTTGTAATCTGAATTTTCAAGGATATCAGCTGCAGCAAGAAGACCTTTTGCAAATACATCCATTCCTGAAATGTGGGAAATGAACAGATCTTCAGCATCAATAGAATTTCTTCTGATTTTGGCATCAAAATTTACCCCTCCGGTTCCCAGACCTCCTGCCGGAAGCAATACAAGCCATGCCTGAACCATATCGTAATAATCAATTGGGAACTGATCTGTATCCCAACCGTTCTGATAATCTCCCCTGTTGGCATCAATGCTTCCTAAAAGTCCTGCATCTACTGCAACCTGAAGTTCATGCTCGAATGTGTGACCTGCCAATGTAGCGTGATTCACTTCGATATTCAGTTTAAAATCCTTATCTAATCCGTAATGTCTAAGGAATCCGATTACTGTTTCAGAATCATAATCGTACTGATGCTTGGTAGGCTCCATTGGTTTAGGTTCAATCAGGAAAGTTCCTTTAAAACCTTGCTGGCGTGCATAGTCTCTTGACATGGAAAGGAAACGGGCAAGGTGATCTTTTTCACGCTTCATGTCTGTGTTCAAAAGGCTCATATATCCTTCTCTTCCACCCCAGAAAACATAATTTTCACCACCAAGTGCTATGGTTGCATCTATTGAATTTTTCACCTGAGTTCCTGCACAGGCTACTACATCAAAATTCGGATTGGTAGAAGCACCGTTCATGTATCTTTCATGAGTGAAAACATTGGCTGTTCCCCATAAAAGCTTAATTCCTGTTTCCTGCTGTTTTTGTTTTGCATATTCCACAATAGTCTGCATATTTTTCTCGTAGTCCTTCCAGTTGTTGGCAGGGTCTACCAGATCGATATCATGGAAGCAGTAATAGTTAAATCCCATTTTAGACATGAATTCGAAACCTGCATCCATTTTGTGCATTGCTCTTGTTACCGGATCGTTTCCGATATCCCATGGGTGGTGAATGGTAGGTCCACCGAACGGATCGCTTCCGTTGGCACATAAGGTGTGCCACCATGCCATCGCAAATCTTGTCCAGTCTTTCATAGGTTTTCCCATCACGATCTTTTCCGCATCATAGTAACGGAATGCCAACGGGTTCTTACTTTCCTTCCCTTCAAACTTAATTTTTTCAATACCTGTAAAAAACTCTTTTGTACCTGTTAAAGTGTTCATATTTATTTGATTATTTTTATTTTTGTTTTTAATTTTTTGCGTAGAAATTCCCTTCTCACTGATTCTGAAAAGTCAGTAAGAGGATGAAAAATGCTGTTGTAATGGTCCTAGATTATTTCGTTAAGATGATGTTTCCATCTGGCATAGGCTTCTAAATATTGTTCCTGTTTTTCGTGTTCGGGCTCTATCACTGCTATTTTTTCGAGTGAAGAGAATGCTTCTCTGGAATCTGAATAAAATCCTATTCCCATTCCGGCAGCTCTTGCTGCTCCTACCGCTCCATCGGTATCATAAAGTTCAATAACCGCATTGCTGACACTGGATAGCGACTGGCGAAAGATTGAACTTAAAAACATATTGGCATTTCCTGCACGGATCACCTGGATATCCATGCCTATATTTCTCATGATATCCATTCCATATTCATAAGAGAATACAATACCTTCCTGTGCCGCACGAAGAATATCGCCTTTTGAATGGATATTAAAGTTTATTCCGTGAATTGAACAGCTTGTATCCTTATTTTCCAGCACTCTTTCAGCTCCGTTTCCAAAAGGAATAATGCTTAACCCTTTAGATCCGATGGGTGAAAGTGAAGCCATATCATTCATATCACCATAGGAAGAAAGCGAAGTTGCAAAATTGTGCTTCAGCCAGGAATTTAAAATTCCGGTTCCGTTGATACACAGTAAAACCCCAAGCCTGATCTGTTCCGGTGTGTAATTGACATGGGCAAATGTATTGACCCTTGATAATTTATCATATTCCAGCTGGTCCAGCACCCCATAAACCACTCCTGAAGTTCCTGCTGTAGAGGCAATTTCTCCAGGGTTAAAGACATTCAGGGAAAGCGCATTGTTGGGCTGGTCTCCTGCTCTGTAAGAAATAGGTGTACCTTCCTTTAAGCCTAATTCTTCTGATGCTGCCTTTGAAACTGTTGCCTGAATACCAAATGTAGGTACAATTTCCGGGAAGAAACTTTCAGGAATTCCATAGTGGTTAATGATATCTTCCGAAATGCAGTTGTTTTTAAAATCCCAGAATATTCCTTCTGATAATCCTTCAATGGTCATTCCTATCTGCCCTGAAAGTCTCATGGCAATATAGTCTCCGGGAAGCATTATTTTATCTATCTTTTCAAAGATCTCAGGCTCATTTTCTTTTACCCAGGCAAGCTTTGATGCTGTAAAGTTTCCCGGTGAATTCAACAGATGTGAAAGACATTTTTCTTCTCCTATGGTTTTGAAAGCCTTTTCACCATAAGGTACAGCACGGCTGTCGCACCAGATAATGGATGGTCTTAAAAGGTTCTGATCTTTGTCTACAAGGATCAACCCATGCATCTGCCAGGTAATTCCAATTCCTTTGATATCTTCTGCATGTACTCCGGATTCATGCATGACAGCATCGTGTGCCAACTTAAGATTGATCCACCAGTCTACCGGATTTTGCTCTGCCCATCCGGGATTTATAGCAGTGATTTTCATCTCTTTTTTAGGAGAAAATTCAGAAGCAATCACTTTTCCGCTGGACGCCTCAATGAGACACACTTTCACAGAAGAACTGCCAATGTCATAGCCTAGTAAGTACATAATTTTTTTAAAAGGGTTATTTTATAAGTTTTGTATTGTTTTTCTTGTAGATTTTAGCATCAAATCGGTAATATCTTGCGGCGCGGTGTGATACATCTTTTTGAATTTCATCCAAAGGAACGATATAGGGGAATGAGGATATTTTTTTATGAAAATTCTTAATATCAATATTCTTTTCATTTAAAGCACTGTACAGCTGATAAAGCTGTCTTATGGTGAATCTTTTAGGCAGCAGCTCAAAAATAATGGAGAAATCAGATTCAATCCATTTTCTGATCTCCATTAAAGATTCAGTGATAATTTTGTTATGATCAAAAGGCAGTACCGGAACCTCATCAACAGGATACCAGTCTACGGTATCATATTTTGTACTATTGATCTTATGATCTATTTTACAAAGAGAAAGATAGGCCACTGTAATGATCCTGTCTATATGATGTTTGTATTCCTGATCCATCCATTTGATATCATGGGCATTGCTCGCTCTCATGGGATCGGCAAAGCATTTGAACTGTTTGAGAACCATTTTTTTAATCCCTGTCAGTTCATGCAGTACCCTTTGTGCTGCATCATCTACATCCTCATCGCTGAAAATAAGACTTCCAGGAAGTTTGATCTGCTTTTCCAACGGAACGTCATCAACATGGCGTTGTACTAGTAATATATTCAACCTGTTTTCATGGTCAAATCCAAAGACAACACAATCTACAGAGACATAGGTATGAATAAAGTTCTGATTCATTAGTTTGTTAACATTTTGGTAACATTACAAATATAAAAATTCATCTGAATAAAAAAAATAAATCCGCTATTATCTACTGCTTATCAATGATTTACATATCGAATTTTTATGATATCAATTGTATAAAAAATATGATAAGGTTATCATTGTTTTTACACTTACTTATTTCATAAGATATGAATTCACAATCAATTGCAATTTTACAATACTCTTAAAAAGATTATTTTTTTCCGAATAAATATTATGATAAGAAGAGTTAATTTTTTTTTCATTTTACACGAAAAAAAAATGTAAAAAGCACACTTTTCATTATTAAAAAAGAGGCAAATCATCATTTTCGATTACCATTTTTTATGCTCTAACTACAAATAATTACGAAACAGTCAGCCTAAACAATAATATGATATAAGAATGTAAACATGAAAACACTCCACAAAACAGTACCTGGAAACACCTGAAAATTTCGGAAATCAGAGAACAAAAAACCCTGCAAAAATGGGATTCTGCAGGATTAGAAGAAAGTTACGTTTTCCAAATCTTGAACTTAAAAATATCTGAAAGATTTACATTAACGAATCACCTGCTTTCTGATAAGGTATATTTTCTTTTCTTGATCTAAAAAATGCTTAAGATTTTCCGGCCTATGGAATTAATTAAAGATACCGATCTGAATATGACTGAAATTACTTATGAAATTGGGTACTCCCATATTGCCGCTTTCAGCAATAATTTTTATCAGTTAACCAATATGAGACCTACCGAATTCAGGAAAATGTCCAGAATATGAAAAATCATTTATCAGATGTGATTCTAAGGAATTGCTCTTTAGGATGATGAGCAATAAAAAAATCCTTGAATCATTTGATTCAAGGATTTTTGCGGAGAGTGAGGGATTCGAACCCCCGGACCTGTTACAGTCAACAGTTTTCAAGACTGCCGCAATCGACCACTCTGCCAACTCTCCTTAAACTCCGGTAATACCGTTGTTTTCAGTGGTGCAAATATAGAAAGTTTTTTATTACTGACAAAATATTTTTTCAATAAAATTCGTATTTCTGCAACTTTGCAGAAAACTTTATTTTCTCAAATTTGTCAAACATAAACATTAAGAACTCACCATCAGCTATTTATCCTTACACAGGAAGTATTAAGCTTTAAATACTATCCGTAGTAATATTCAGTGGTGATATCTCCACTAAAAGCAGGATGCATGTCCTGTTTCTGCATATTCAGTTCAAATAATCTTTCACCATTTTTATTTCCGCCCCTTATTTTTAAGGAGTACCACCCGTTTTCAAGAGAAAGGGTAACACTGTTTTCTTCACTGATGGCAGCGATATCCTTCAGATATCCAATGCCGACAATTTTCACTTCATTATTCGCAGTCTGAAATATCCAGCCTTTTGATTCCACCTCTACTTCTTCATCACTCAGAATCTTTTCATCATTCACAGAAACACGGAATGCATAATAATCTTCTTCTACCCCTATTATCGGAATAGCAATTCCCGACTTTGTTATTTCATCGCCATGTTCATTTTCTACGAAATATTTTAAAATATTAGTACCTGAAAGCTGATGATCCTGCAGATACTGCGCTAAAAGCTGTGGACTGAATATCACGAAACCTTTAAGTTCAGAGAATATTTTTTTCATAATATATTTGAATTGGATTTGGATTACATATTATTTTTATTCTAATGATTTAATAAACTTTACAATACTTGCCTCAAAAACTAAGAACTGTCCGAGCAGATTTCTGAAAATCCGTATCATTAAGTAACTTCTTTAGTATTTCATTTCTTTCATCTATGTCAGAAGTTTTTTTGATAACGTCAAAAGTATTATAACGTATATCAATATCTTCATCTATGTTTAAAACCAGATTTTTTGCGACAGTTCTTATTTGAGAATATTCTACAAAATTTACCATCGCACTTATTGCATAGTTTTTAACATCGTAATCTTCTGTATTTTCGATAACTCCAATGAGGGTTTTCATAATCTTGTCTTTTATATGACCCGGAATTTCAGCAATTTCTAAAATTTTCGATGCTTCAGTACGGGCTAAATCATATTCTTCTTCATCTTGAATAATATGATCCAATAATTCCCATTTGGATGGCCCATCTTCAAATTCAATTTTCTTTATATACTATATAGTATTTATTTATATCCTTTAAATGTAACTTCACCACCTTCCCATTTATAAGATATATCCATTTCATGTTTATTTTCTACAAAATACTTTAAAATATTATTACCTGAAAGGTGATTTTCTTCCAGATATTTTTGCTAAAAGCTGTGGACTAAACACCACAAAACCTTTAAGTTTTGAGAATATTTTTTTCATATATGGATTGAATTTCGTCTACCCTTTTAAATATGACAGGTAGATCCGTCATATCATTATAATAGGAGGTTCAGTATTAATTGATCATATTTTCCTCATTAAATGCTATAAAATCATTTTGTGAAATATTGTCAATACTATCTATCAGTCTATCTTCTGCAGCTATTTCATTATCATAAAATTGTTCAAGATATTCTTCACTTTCTTCATCATCTCCATCAGGATTATTATTAAAAAACTCTTCAGATTTCAGGTTATTGATTACATCTAAAGTATAATCTATTGTTGATTTTATCTTCGACTCCTCTCCTTTTACAATTTTTATGATATTGGTTGCAATCATGACAATATTCACCGCAATTGCGGCCTGATAACTACTGTATTCGTCGTCTTCAGGAGCTAACTGATCTAGATTATTAAACCTCTCAATATCAGAATAATTCAGCTCATTACCCATAAACATATGACTGAAAACGTAGTCTGAAAACTCAGTAAGCTGTGTACTCCCATTCTTAAAACGTTGAGCATAATCATAATCATCATCTTTAATTTCTTCTTCAAAAAGTTGATACAAGTCTTTAATTCTTATAAGTGAGGACAAATTAAATTTGATTTTATTTTCTTTACTAAGGTTTAATGATTTTTCTTTAACTGAATTTTCGCTCATGTCTGTTTATTGATATTTTGGTTGATATTTTCCTTCAGGAATGTGGTATTTCCCTCCTTCCTGTCTATTTTTACTAAACTTACCTGTTGTAGCTTCTTCAAATTTAACATTATTATTGTTCATGTGATGCTCACAATCAATACAAATTTTCGTGCTAGGTTCAATTTCCTTAATTCCTTTTTTAGCATTAATTAAAGCTTCTTCAGCGTGAACATTGTCTGCTTTACTTTGTATCACAGTAACTCCCATTTCTTTTGCCCATTCTTTTATCTGTCTTGGTACATATTTTTTACTTGAAGAAACATAGTAATTACCATTACCATCAGTTCCTACAGCTGTGACACTGAATCCTTTGGCATCACCAAGAGTACTGTGAGCATCCTTAACTAACTCCTGTAAAAAGTTAACAGGATCATTATGCAGACCAAAAATATCTACCCAGGTATTGCTGTCACTTACAAAAGCATACATGGTATCATTATTACCCAGTAATCCAATAGGATCTTTTGAAATATACGTTCCAGAAGAAGAATCATAATATCTCCATCTGTTATAATAAATCCCTTCCACTTCCTGGTCTGCATACTGGCCAAGTTGACGGAATGGAATAAAATACAGATCTCCTGTACAGTCTCTCAGGTTTCCATAGATATCAAACTCAGCTTTCCAGATCTGCTCTCCTTTTTCATTATAGGACTGTATGGGTCTTCCAATATAATCTGAAACGATACTGAAGCGCTCTCCATTTATAATTTTTGCACAAGGACAAAATGCGCCTCTTTCGTATACCCACGTTACGAGATTTTCTGTTACTTCATCTTCTTTTTCCAATTCACCAGCATCAGTGATGTGGGTTTTAGGAATTTCTTCTATATCATAACTCCATTCATGTAAAAGGACATTAGCATCCCATACAAATCGGGTTACTTTATTTTCTATGATTTTTGAAATTCTACGTCCAAGTGCATCATATTCAAAACGTACTTCTTTACCATTGGGACGTTTTACTTTTGCCAGCATTCCGTTGGCATTCCACGAGTACGCCCAATCTCCGGATTCCCATTCAGTATTCTGGATTTCTTCTGAAAGGCCATTATGTACATCAGGCCAATCGGTTTCTTTCAGTATTTTTTGATTACTAAACCAATCTGAAGCTATGGGTTTATAATAAGGATGAATATTCTCCTGTTTTCTGGTAGGTTCAGGTTTAATATTATTGATAGGCCGCTTACTTTTTAAGAGTAAATTTCCTTCTTCATCATAATGATAAAACCAGTTTTTATCCCGCATAAGCTTTCCTCCTTTATCATAAATACGGTCATTTCTTCTGACACTTTCATACAAACAACCTGTTTCATCAGGGTTTTTATACTGTACTTCGCCATTGGAATATTCTGCTGCCATCAGGCTTCCGAAAGCATCATAGTCAAATCTTGTCCTTCCTCCGGTAACTCTGTCTAGTACATGTAGCAGACGGCTTCCTGCACTCCAGTCATAATCTTTATGGACCTTGGTATTGGTTTTATTCACCACTACTTTCTGACTTACAGGCATTCCGATGTGATCAAATTCAAAGGTACTTTCTACCCCACCAGTCATTTCACGGGAATACATCTGTCCGTTACGGCTGATCTCAAGATTCATTTTCCAGGGTAAATCCGAATTTTGACTGGCAGCTGCTACTGTTATAAGCTGATCAAAATCATTATAAGAATAATCGATTTCTGCACCCAAACTGCTTTGTAAGCTGATCAGATTACCGTGATTATCGTATTCATAATGAATAGAATGCTCACCTTGCTGCTCGCTGGTAACCAATCCCAGTTTATTTCTCCTGAAGAGAACGCTGCTGCTTTCATTATCTGCCCTTATCAATAATCCTGAAGTATCATACTGATAAGCTTCCCAGGTTCCATCCGCATAATGCGCCTGGGTCAATCGGCCAGCCAGATCATATTCATAAAATACATTTTTTCCAAGAGGTGTCCGGCTTTGGCTCACCAGGCCGTCTTTATCCCTTATAAAGAATTTCTTCTGACCGTCAAAGCCTGTTTCGCCAATGATGTCATTGTTATTATTTCTTTCAAAAGAATAGCTTTCTCCTTTTTCATTGGTAATGCTCATTAAATTTTCATACGCATCATATCCGAAGACTAACGTTTCTTCTTTTTTATGGGTATGTGCATTCCGTCTTACCTGACGTTTCAGGCTTCCCATCGGCGTATAACTCATCAACCATTCTGCATACCCGTCTGTAGCATATACAGGAAGGTCGTAGGCATCATAACTGACTTTTAACGGCAATTGTCCCTGTTCATTCATTTCTATAACCCTGCCTATTTTATCTCTATTCCAAAGAGTTTTGTTCAAAGGTTTTGGACTATAAATCAGAAGTCTGCCATAAGCATCATACTTCCAGTACTGCTCTGCTCCAGCATTATTCGTCAGCTGGATAAGCTGGCCTCTGTCATTATACCCATAATGGGTAATAATATCTCTTTTAAAACTTCTTTCAGGTACTTTCCCTCCGTCAGGATATTCATAGCTGATAGTTTCTTCCATAGGATCAGTGTAACTTAACAACTTTCCATCCTGATCATAATGCCATATTTCTGAAGCTCCTGAAGGGAAAAAGCGAGCCGTAACCTGTCCGTACTCATTGTAATGGTAATGATATTCTTCTCCATCTGGAGTATGGTAAATTTTGATATTTCCCATCTCATCATAAGTATATCCGTGAACGCGTCCTTCCGGGGTTCCCATCATCTTCAGTTCGTTGTGGGCTGTGTAATCATACCAGGTTTCCCCTCCTTCTCCATCTACTTTTTTGTAAACCAGAAAGTTTTCATCATAATGATATTCCTCGGTTTTATTGTTTTGCTTTGGATAGATAACTTCCGTGTAACCTTCCTCATCATGGTAATGAAGTCTTCCTTCCATATACCCATCCGTACCTTTGGTATGAACTACTCTTCCGTTTTTATCATATTCCCACTGATAACTCATCCCGTTCCGGTTAGTTCTTCTCACCACATGGTTTTCTCCATCATAGTCAAACACGATGGCTTTTTTATGAATATCCCAGACATGGGTAAGGTTGCCACGTTCATCATAGTCGTACCTAACCTGCAGATCTCTCTGGTTTTTATAACAATAGTAAACCTCTGTTACTTTTTTATATATCGGGTGAATTACAGTTTCTATACTGCAGCCAGTTTTTACATCTTTTATACTTTTCAGTACAATGTTCCGGGCTTCATACTCATATTCCCTGATTGTTCCGTCACCATATTCAATACGGGTTACCTTATAAATAACTCCTTCCAAAATATGATGAAAACGTTTATATGTATAGACATCAGTTCCTTTACGAACAATCCAGATACTGCTATTGGGTCTGTATTGCCATATTTTCTGATCTCTGAAATAAGTCATTTCTTCTCCAATCTCCGGTGCAGGAATCAGCATTGCCATATTTTCTTCCGGATGCATCCAGCCTGCAAACTTATTATCTTCATCAGGAAGAATAAACAGATCATGATTATTGAAAACACCATTTCCAAGAGGTCCGAAATCATAAGGCCGGTCGCTATGCCAGATATTTTTCCAGCTTAAAGGGGTGCTGCCCTGAATTATAAAATCATCCCATTCAAAAACCATGGCACCGGTTGCAAAATTCACAGGTTCAAGGCCGTAATGACATAATTTTTTGGATAATGCATTGGCTAATTTGAATTTATTGAAAGGTGCCTTTTTAAGAACACTGTTGTTTAGTTTTTTTAAACCGTTAGCACCAAGTTTTCCTAATTTCTTGGTTAAACTTCTCATTAAAAACATTCCGGCAAGACGCATCAGCATTTCTCCGGGTGTATAAACATGGGGTACAAAAGCGCCTCCTACCAAAACCGGTCCACCCGTATTGATCTGAATATACATGCTTGAAAAGTTATTATAGAAAGCAAAATAGGCCAGTGGATTTTTCTTTGGCTTATCAGGCATTGCGGGCAGCATTGTCATTCCGAAAGGAAATCCCATACAGGTTAATACCTGCTGAGGCTGGTTACCGCTCATTTTACTTCCCTGCGCCAGAACGGTCTGCGAACCGTAATACACTTCTCCTTCGTGTGGAGCTTCCTGAGGAAAAGGAATGATATACACCGGAATAAGCGATGTGACATGTCTGAACGGAATGACCACTCCCATCACACTGGTTGTGGTGGTTGCTTTGTGCCTTCCATGAACATATATAGAGCCTCCAAGCGGAATATTTTCCGGAAGAGAAGGCATCAGGTTTCTGGCAAATTGCGGAATCGGAATTTTAATGGTAATATAATCCATAATATCAAAAACAATCCCGATAAACGGATGAGGCAGCGGCAATGGAATAAACATGAATGAAGGAGGAGGCGGAATGAGAGTCCAGTGGATATCAATGGCCAATACAATATCAAAATGTTTACTTGTATGCTGAATGGCTGTGGAAGGCATTGCAGGATTATTAACCTTAATCAGTTTCACTTTGCTTTCCGGAGCGGCCTTTTCTACTGTCACAGCACTGTCGCCACCTCCGCCTCCGCCTCCGCCTCCACTGCTTTTTTCCGGCTGTCCGGCATCTCCTCCCACTATAGATTTAGCCATAGAAACAGGATTCAGGGAATCAAAATTATTTTTCATTCCGTTCTTCCATCCCTGTTTGGTTTTATCCCAGCTTACCGAAGTAACATCTGTATTTACCTTCCATGAGCGGTCTGGGTTCATGTCCGGTTTTGCTACTTTAATGGGTTTTACTGTTTTTTTATTCAGATCTGCCATGATTCTTTTAATTTGAGATTACCCTGCTTTTGGTTTTTCCACGCTCACCTTCCAGTCATCACCAAAATAAGTATTCATTTCACTGTCCAGTTTTATTTTTTTATCGGTATCGCCTTCATATTTAAGAATAAGCATTGAGGCAACAAACCTCAGACTGCTCTGTTCTCTTGCTGAAGAATCCATCAGTTTTGCTATATCCAGACATTTTTCAAAATACCGGATCATTTTATCTTTTGTCAGCACCGTATCATTCAATGTAGCGATGATCCTGTAACACTCAATCGCCATTGCATATTCTCCTATTTTATGAGCCGTCTCTGCGGCTTTTTCAAATGCTTTTTCTGCCCTGGACTTTTTGGAGTTGCCTAACAAATGGCTGCCATAATTCATATACATCTGAACTTCCAGAGGAGTATCAGGTTCTACTTTTTCAAATATTGTCCGATAGGTATCTTCTGCCCTATCCTTCTTCCTGTCCGCTATATATGCCTGGGTAAGCATAAAATAGGCAGAAATTTCACCCTGTTTATTTTTTTGTTCTCCGGCAAGCTTCACCGCCTTTTTCAATGCGTGCTCTGCTTCTTTGAATCTTTCTTTGCTTAAATGATTACTCGCTATAAGAATCTGCTGCTGGAAGTCTGTATCCGGGCTGTTCTTCTTACGGTTGGTATGAGCGGCAGTATTCTGCATTAACTGATGAATGTCTACTTCTATTCTGAAGCTGTGGGCTGAAGAGATACCGGCCAAAGTCCTGTAATGGTGATGTTCCGCCCAAACCAGTTTTATATCTTTATTTCCCGTTGCTTCACAGATCCTGCACCATTCTTTCACCCATAAAGAAAGTTCTTCGGTATCATTAATCCTGAGCGGAGCAATGTAGATATAGATTTTAGAATCCTTAATATTCGGGAAGTTTTTCTTTAGTTCCAGCAAAGGGTAAAAAGCTTTGTAAGCATCTGTTTTAAAACTTTCATCCGACTTTTCCAGATTCCAATGGGGAATATCTGCCTCGCTTTTCTTCAGCATTTCATAGAACTCAGTCCATTCATCCAATAAGGTTTGTCCGAAGGAGTTCATTCCGTTAAATTCCTGGTAATGGAGTAAAAAAACATCATCTCCTTCTTCATCTTCAGAAAGTTTCGATTTGATAAATCCATCAAAAAGATCGGTTTCATGTTTTTCTCCCAAACAGATCAGCATAGGCTTTTCTTCATTCTTTGAAACCACTTTCTGCCATTGTCTTTTTAATTTAACCAACTCCAGATCTACAGGATTCATTAATTCAGTTTTACAGTTCCACTTACAATATTCGTCTCGCTTCCTCCACCGACATTGATTTTTCCTCCACTGCTGAGATTGGCTTCAGTATCACCTCTCATGGAAAGCGTATTGGTTCCGATATCCAGGGTATCGGATTTGATTCCGACACCTGAAGTAGGTTCACCGTCTTCAGGCCCTACTCCAACTCCGATACTCGTTGTGCCGCCAACACCAATATTAACTCCCTGTATAAATATTTCTTTTCCTTTAATCTGAATATTTCCCTCTTTATCCATATAAATCGAGCTGCTTCCGCAATTCAGCGTAATGGAAATTTTGCTGTCTATGCTTATATTTCCCGCTCCATCCAGAAAAACAGAATTTTGATCTTTATCTTTTACGGTAATTCCACCGGCATCATCCAGACTCATGGTATGTCCGCTTTTACTGCTTAAGCTTTTAATATTATTTCCGGCACCGCCGCCACCGCCAACTCCGCCATGGAACATTCCTCCCATCACAAACGGACGATCAGGATGCTGGTGTGCAAAATTGACCACTACCTGATCTCCTTCCTCCGGAATCGCCATAAATCCACGATTTTTACTCACTTTCTCACTTCCTCCTCCATCGGGAGTCATCACTCTGATATATTCTGTTGTAGTAGAGCCATTCTGCCAGTCAAACTGTACTTTCACTCTTCCCTGGTTTAAAGGATCTGCATTGGAAATCACTTTGGCAAACTGGGCATCTGCTTTTGGAGTATGAAACTCCGGGCGGGGAATGAATCCGGTATCAGAAGCTATAGCCTCAAAAGTTCCGGTATAATATCCTCTGGCATCTACCTCATGATACATATCTGTAATCATTAATTTGGTAAAATAGGTTGTTTCGCTGCTTTCGGCTTTTCTCATTTCAATATCAGCGATACAGCCCGGATAAAGGAATGGCACTGTTGTAACTCCTGAAATCACGAAGACTTCAGCGGCTTTACTTCCGGCAGTTCCTTTCTGCGAAGTTTCCACATCCATGAAAGACACCGCTTTTATAGGCGCTACCCTCAGCGATGGAGTGGTGAATGTTTTTTCTGAAATTTCGTAGGCTCTCTTCGCAATATCTGAAGTATGATTAATCTTTGAGCTTCCTGCCGTTAATTTTTCATTTTTACTGCTGTTGTAACCGTAAAATGACGGATTCACGTGCTGTGCCTTCATTTTTATCTTGACATCACTCACACTGCTGCCATAGGTTAGCTTTACAGGTTTTTCCTGAGGTGGAAGTTTCCCGAAATGCAGTACTTCACCATCGTAATAAAACTGTTCACCGTAGGCTTCCGCAATCCGGGCGAGATAGTTATAATGAGTTTCTTCATATTGTGAGCTGTAAGAAACATTTCCATGGGCTGCGTCTACTCTGAAATCGAACGTATTTTGTCCCAGACCTTCTTTGATCACCTGGTCTGCGATACTGTTCAGACTGATTTCCTGGGCTCCGCCAAAACTTTGAATATGGGGTGCTGCATCTAAAAGAACCGTAGGGCTGGATCCTGTAAGAACGATATTTCCCAGGCTTCCTTTTTCCTGGCTGAAACCTACTTCTGTGATGACCCCAACGAAATTTCTTTCCGGACCGTCTTCAACATCTTTATATCTGAAAATAACCGTAATTCTTTTTCCCAGAAAGTTCTGAGCTTCTTCCAGATTGTGGTTTTCGGAATTTCCCAAACTATCGTGAGCCAGCATCAGATCAAATTCATGATGTTTTACAGCACTTTGTTTTAACTGAAAATGCTTGAAATGTTTAATGACCTTTCCGTCAATTACGATTTCAAGTTTTACCACACGGTTAATTCCGGCTACCTGATTTCCGGGTATCGTACTGGCATTATAAATTCCTGAAGTTGGCTGCTTAGCCCACACTTTATCTTCTACCAGTGTGGGAGGGTTGGATTGTTTAACCTGGTTCATAAACATTTGGGACCCGTTTTGAGCCATCCCTGTATAGGCCTGGGCCTGAGCCATTTTTTCTGAAGCTTTTTTAATGGTTCCACTCGATTTTTCCTGTGCTTCCTGAGCAGCTTTATGAACTGCCTCATCCGTCAATGTTTGTTTAACATTCTTTACAGCTGAAATTTTATCTTTGGAAACAGGCAATTTGGGTGAATGATCGTCCTGAAACATAATGGTAATATTTGATTGATTGGGTGTCAGATTTTTTTATGCTGAAAGTGATCCGGACCATAAACTTCAGATCATTTCACTATCCGTGCTTCATCTGTAAAGAGGAATCCGGATATTGAGGTCGTAACAGGGTGTTAAAAGGAAAAGCACAACTATAAGTTTACTTTGTATCCCTGTTGAAATTCAGGATTTCGCCTGATTTTATTGTTGTAATATGCAGATTGTAATCATTATTAATTTTTTGTCATTTGATTGGTGGTATTACAAAGATAAAGCGGTAATTGCTATTCAGGAAATTTTCAATGGATAATCTGAAATTTTGTCGTAGTTCTACGACTTTTCATCAATAATTCCAAAATAAATGATTAAAAAAAAGAAATAAATACCTCAATATCAAATAAATATTTAACATTTTTTAATAAATGAAAAGTATAAATTTATCACTTAAAATAGAAATAATCTAAAATGTTATAATAAAAAACCAGCTGCAAAAAATAAATTTACAGCTGGCTTTATAGGTGTGAAAAATTTTTTATTGTTTTCTAAGTTCTGCTACTTTTTTCAGATAAACATCGGTCTGATCAAGAAATTCCTGATCGGTCTGCTGTATTGTCACGTGAGGAATAATCCCCTGTCCTCTTTTCTGATCAGGAAGATTTTGAGCATCCTGAATGACGTGAACAATAGAAAATCCTGTCTGGATTCCGGTATTAGGAAGTTCATACACCAATGGAAGATGGCCATTATGTTCATAATAGCCTCCTACCGTTTCTTTTCCAATCACAACAGCATTGGTATAGGATTTAATAAGGGAAGCAAGGTGTGAAGCTGCAGAAGCTACCCTTTGATCAACAAGCAGATAAAGCTGTCCTTTAAAAGTTCTTTCATTAGGCAAAACGGATGGATTCTTATCATCTGCCCAGTAATATTTTCCCTGAACACTTTTAGGATAAAGCTGTTTCAGATAGGCATTAAGGCCATGTTTATCCTGTACGCCGTTAGAAAGGAAAAGAGGAGTTATAATGAGTTTTTCCTCCAAAGGGACTTCATTGAATTGGGTGTAAGCATAGTGACTGTCACGGAAAGGTCTTTGTGTAAGATAAGAGAATACTTTTTCATAAAGAGCTCCTGTGCCTCCTGTATTTCCTCTGAGATCAATGATCAGATTCTGTATTTTTTCCTTTTCCAGAGTATCCATCATCTGATCAAGAAAAACACTGAATTTTTTATAGGCCGGATCTTCTTTTCCGGTGGCAAAATCGAATCCTCTCAAAGATAATCTGTAAATTCCTTCTCCTTCTTTGCTGAAGCTATATTTTTCAGACAGCATTTTTTTGTCAAAGGCAAGCGAATATCTTGATTCCTGAAGTTTTTTGAAAGTTTCCAATGGTATTCCTTCCAGAGAAACTTCTTTTACGGCACCATTCCATTGATATCGGATCACATAATTTTTATGGTTTCCGAATTCCATATAAAATTTATCCAGCATTCCTCTTTCAAAACCTGTTGTTTCCTTGTAAGGCATAGAATAGCCGTCAGAAAAATAGTATTGCGAAAAACGGCTGATCATTTCTTTTGCAGGAACTCCGTTGATGGAAAGAATTTCGGCACCAAGAGGTATTGCTGCCTCTTTTGAATCCTGAAGCAGGCGTCCGTCAATATTCTTCAGAGTGATGGGCAGATATTCAGGTTTCTGGGTGAGATAATAGGAGGCGTGATTAGGTAAATCCGTATAATTATGGCAGCTTCCTTCAAATCCGGTAATTCTGGCAATGATTTTATAGAAATCAAAAATATTTTTGCTGTTTCTGGCTTCTGCTTCCGCCTGCTGGTAGATGCTGTCTATCTGCTTTTTGCTTCTGTACACATAGAGTCCGGAATTTGCTTTTTCCCTGATCAGACGGAATGTTCTGAGATCTTCCACAAACTGATCGGAACTGAACTGGCCGTTCAGAACAGGTACGCTTTTAGATTCGGCAATAGATACTTTTGCGATTTTACTTTTTTCAAGATAAGATTTAGCCCAGATCTTTACTTCATATTTCTTTCCTTTTTCAGGAGTAAAATATAGGCGCTCCACACTTTTTATTCCTCTGGAATCATCCTGTTCTTTCAGTTTCTTTCCATCCATGAACAAAGCAATTCCCAAATTAGCATCAGCCGACTGTACTGAGATCCATGATGGTTTGTAAGATTGTGGTGAATATTTCAGGGTGTCTCCCGGTTTAAGCTCCAGATGAGTCTGTGCATATGTACTGTTTAAGAATAGCAAAAGAGGGATGATAAGAGGTCTGGCCATTATTATTTTTTTGAATGGGCTAATATACAAATTAACCTCAACCGATTGAATATTCTTCGGCTATTCCCTTTCAGCACTATAGTTTCACACTCATATCCTGTACTTCTTCTGCAGAAAATCCATAGATCTGTGGGGTTTTTACATCCAGAAGGTTCAGATAGATATATAATTCTGCCCTGTGGTGGATTTCATGTTCTATCATAGCCCGGAGCCATTTCCACAAAGAAATTTCATGATTGGCAGGAGTAAGGCATTTCCTGGTAAGATCCTCATCTGAAAGTCCTGCGATGATTTCAAGAGTCTGCCTGTGCATTTCATTAAAAAACTTAACGGTATCCGCATAGCCGTCAGCAAGGTCTTTACCACAACCCGGATAAGCACTTTTCCTTCCTGATATAGTTTCCCCGTACATATACCTTTCGATGGCTGCAATATGTCTTATCTGATCTCCAATGGTAAATTTTCCCGGTTTATAGGAAAAATCAATATGCTCAGGAGGAACAACTTCAATAATGCGGTTGGTTCTCTCTCTTATTTTCTCATAATAATCAATGAATGACTGTACAGTTTTTATTTCCATATCTTATGCCTGATTTTTATATAAAGTGAATATAAGAAATCTGACTTAGTGTTTCATCATAAACCATTCAGAATAAAAAAATCCCCGATAAGTGAGACTAAAATTTGGATCCCTGGTAAATAACCTATATTTTAGTTAAAAATAACCATGATGAAAAGAGGAATCTGCTTGTGTATTATTCTATTAAGCTTTAAAAATCTTACTGCCCAGTCTGCAAAAATTGATACTGAAAAACTTCTTGAGTATTACGAAACACAACGTTATGCTGATGCAGCTAATTATCTTCAGAGCATATATCCCGGAGATACACAGGATATAAAAGCTCTGTCGCAAATAGCCTATTGTAATATGATGGCCGGAAAACTACCGGAAGCAGAAAAAAATTATCTGAAGATCAACACTATTCAACCCGACAGTGTGCCCACCTTATTCAGTTTGGCCAGTATCAATTCCAGACGGGGAAATGTTTCCAATGCCAAAACGTATCTTCAACAGATTATCCGGCTGGACAGTCTTAACTTCAGTGCTTATAAACAGCTTGCGGCTTATGCAGAAACTCCTGAATCCAGACTTTCTTACCTCAAAAAAGCCAATACCCTTAATTCTGCAGATCCCGATGTTGCTTTTGATCTTTCTGCAACTTACAGCAGCCTCAAACAATATCAGTCTGCGTATGATGTATTGAAAACAGCCATTGCAGCCGATACTGAGAACTTTACTTTACTGCAGGCTCTACTTCCGGCTGCCAACCAACTCCACAAATATCCGGAAGTGATTGAAACAGGTGAAAAGCTCCTGAAAAACCATGCTGATGTTAATGTAATGAATGATCTCGGACAGGCCTATTTTTATGTCAAGGATTATCAGAAATGTATCACGCTTTATAAAACACTGGAAGATATGGGAGTACAAAATGAAGGTACATTATATTTTATGGCCCTGAGCTATCGTGAACTGAAAGATTATAACAATGCTGCCCTCTATGCACAAAAGACTATTGACGAAGCTATTTCAGATCACACCAACCTTTATTATGCTGCACTTGCAGGCATTTATGAAGCTAAAAACCAGTATAATGATGCTTTGACAGCTTATAAAAGAGGATTAACTTTTGGTACCAGCAATATTATTTATTACCGTTTGGGGCTTCTTTATGACCTCAATCTGAAGCAGCCTAAGAATGCCGCAACATATTATCAGACATACCTCAAAAACAATCCTGATCAGGACAAGGAAAAAGAGCAGATTGCCTATGCAAAAGGAAGAATTATTGCTTTAAAACAGATAAGCTCTTTATGATTATAGTCACAAGCAGAATCTCCGGTGATCCGTTAATTTTGTATAGACAATAAACAGAATATTATGGACAATACAACTCAAAACACAGCAGAACTGTTTATCCAATATCTAAACGAAGAAAATTTTGATAAGGCAGAAAGCTGTCTTGATCCTGATTTTACATTTATAGGAGTAATGGGAAAGAGAGAAGGAGCCTCTGTTTACATCAAAGATATGAAGCAGATGAAGTTTAAGTATGAGATTCTTAAGACTTTTACTTCCGGTGAAGATGTTTGTTTCTGGTACAATATTGATATGGGAGAAAAAACAATAGAGTCTTCGGGATGGTATCACATCAAGGATGGAAAGATCCGTACTTTAAAAGTTCTGTTTGATCCGAGACCTTTATTAAAAGAGTCTTAAATCCATCCTGTTTTTTTCCTCCAGGCGGTATATTCAGCGTCTTTGCTATCAATTTCCGGAATGTCCTGGACCTCCGGGATTTTATTAATATCTGATTCGGAAAGGACCCGCAGATTTACCTTTTCGCGTTCTGTATTTAATTTTTCCTTGTTCTCTACGGGATAAATTATTCCGTCGGAGGTCAGCTGAGTACCATATTTTTGAGGTTTACCCTGAAAAACCTGAATCCTGTCATATAAGTAGGCTTTATGGATAGGATTAATATCATTACAATGCTTTTCCATCATAGCGTAGCTTGTTTTCATAAATTCGGGTTCGCCGATAGCATGCTGGATGATCAGCCATGCTGCATCATTAGCTTCCTCGCCTACTTTTGAGATGGTAGGATAACCGATTTCTGCAATAATTTCACGCAGCCGTTGTGCATTGGCTCTATGGATCTTTTCCATTTCGGGATGATAGCCTGCGGATAATTCTCCAGCCAGCAATAGTTTTTCTCTTACAGACAGGTCTTTGTCAGCCATTTCGATCAGTTCTTTTTCAAAAGGAAGATGATTCATACTTGATAATTGATGAGTGATGAGTGATGAGTGATCATTGATAGATGATGAAATACTTTATAAGAGCCTGTCAAGGATAAAAAGGGCTCTGTTTTCTACTGAAATTTTCGGGACTTCTATGATATTGTAACCATATTCCTGATAAATTTCGTTCATGCATTCAAAGGTAAGCATAGATTTCTCGAAGGTTTGTTTTCTTTCAGGGTCATTTTCGTAAATCTCTTTCCATGGCGGCAGAATGAAAACATTGTTATGATAAATCATTTCTCTTGCTTTAACCTCCATAGATTCCGGAACAGGAATATTTTCAAGTTTCATATAACCCAGTGTATCCAGTATTCCACGGTCAAAGAAAACAGGTTTTGCAGAAGCTGTCTGACTTATTCTCAGGTAGGTTTTTACAGATTCTTCGAACATCAGTTCTGCAAAAAGTTCTTTGTTAAGCCATGGAAGCCCTTCACCACCGGAATCCATCTGTTCTTTAATGATTCTCCTTCCTTCTTCAGGTACAGTTAACAGTTCATGGCTGCTTAATTCATCCAGCAACGTTGTTTTTCCTGCTCCGGGACCTCCGGTAATGATATAGAATGTTGAAATATTCTGTTTCATGGGTTTGAATTATAGTATAAAACTCCATCATACAGCAGAATTTCATACTGTGGAGTTTATCTGTTATTTTTAATGATACTTTTATACGTGTTGATGCGGTCTTCTTCCCGGTACATATTACACAATATCAGGAGATCATCGGTATTGTACTTTTGGGCAATTTCATCTAATCTCTGGTTAACAGATTCCGGTGTTTCTATAATAATTCTGTTTAAAACAGTATAGAATTCTTCTTCATCCTTTGTTCCCAGAATCTTCTGTTCCACCACTTCCGGAGAAAGAACCGCATCCGGACTTTCTAATTTCCGGGATTGTAAAAACTGATAGGCCATTCCGTAAGCATTCCGTCTGGCAACTTCTATCGTATCTGCTACTGATACCGATACGGCAACCTGCAGAGAAGGCTGGGAAAAATATTGTGTTCCGTCAAATTCTCTGAGATATG
The DNA here is from genome assembly GCF_005503635.1 of Chryseobacterium sp. 2VB. Lineage (NCBI taxonomy): Bacteria > Pseudomonadati > Bacteroidota > Flavobacteriia > Flavobacteriales > Weeksellaceae > Chryseobacterium > Chryseobacterium sp. 2VB. The sequence goes on along the minus strand of NZ_SCNC01000002.1, from coordinate 339,548 downwards.
TATCTGTATTTTCCTTTCCGTTCTCACTATTCATAAAAGCAGCGAATGAATATCCAACTCCATGCTTTGCAGCTTCCCGGGCGGAGGTCATTCCTGAGCCCAGCCACATAATTTCCGGAATATGCTGTACATGAGTCGGCTGTGCAATAAGGCCTTCATAGACTCCTTCTTCGTCCTTTATGAATTGAATGATCTCTTCCAGCTTTGTTTCCATATTGGATAACACTACCGGTTTATGATTGTTCAGTGCCATGACAGCATCTTTTAATCCTCCGGGAGCTTTTCCCAGGCCGAGAATAAAGCGTTCAGGATAAAGGGTCGACAGCATTTTGGTCCATTCTGCAATCTTATAGGCAGAATAGTTTCTCATCATGATTCCGGCAGTTCCTATTTTGATCCGGTTTGTTTTACTGAGAGCAATTGCAGCTAAAAGCTCGGGACTGGAACTTCCATAAGCTTCTACTCCATGATGTTCGGAATACATGATGCTGTGAAACCCTGTTTCTTCAGCCATTACAGCAAGATTAAGACTGTTTTTCAATGCAGATGCCGCACTGCCGCCCATGGTGGCGGGTGACTGATCTAATATCCCTAATTTCAGCTTCATACTGTTGGATCAATTTTATGGTGAAGGTATGAAAAAAGCTTTATGCAACAGAAAATGAAGTGTTATCATTCTTTAGGCGGGAAGACAATTCCCTCATCCTTAATCAGATCGTAACCAAATTTCATGATAGTTTCAATAACCGGAATGGCTTTCTCTCCTTTCTTTGTAAGACTATACTCTACTTTTGGAGGAATTACGGGAAATACTTCCCTGTGAATCATCTCTTTAGCTTCCAGCTCACGCAGCTGACTGGTGAGCATTTTATCTGTAATATGAGGAATATCCTTTTTAAGCTCGCTAAAACGGAGTGGCTTCTCCTGCAGTCTCCACAAAATCGGCATCTTCCATGTTCCGCCGATATGACTTAATGCAAATTCAATAGGAGTATAATACAGTCTTTTATCATGGAAAAATTCAGGCATAACAACGTTTTTTAGATTAACACTTTCAAAAAGGTAAGTATAGAACTAAAAGGTAAGTATATAGTTTTCTGATAGTCTATTCTGCAAATTTGCAAAAAAATAATGAATATGAACAGAAATCTTTATGTACTGGCACTAGGTGTTTTCGGAATTACCACTACAGAGTTCGGAGTGATTGGAGTATTACCCGAACTTGCTTCCGCATTCCGGGTTTCCATTGAAAAAGCGGGATGGCTGCTGAGTGCATTTGCATTGATCGTTGCTGTTTTCGGGCCCTTCATGCTTCTTATATTGTCTTCTTTCAAAAGGAAAAGCTTATTAATTTTTTCTTTATCGGTTTTTGTTGCTGCCAATATCCTGTCTGCATTTATTACCAATTTTTATCTCCTTCTCATCGTTAGAATGATTCCTGCATTTTTTCATCCGGTATACTGGTCCATTGCTTTATCTGTCGCCGGGCAAACCTCAGATCCTGCAGAGAAATCCAGGGCTGTTAGTATTATTTTTTCCGGGCTTACACTAGCAACGGTTTTAGGAGTGCCATTGGCAACATTTATATCTGGCCTGCTTTCCTGGCAGTCCTCTTTTTTACTTACCGCTTCCATTAATGGAGTTGCTCTGGCGGGAGTATGGTTTTATCTGCCATCCATTCAGAATACGGGAGCATCTTCAGGTAAATTTCCCATTAAAATATTCCGGAATAAACATCTATGGAACGGGCTTTTTCTGGCATTCTTCATCATTGCAGCCATGTATTCAACTTATGGTTATATGGCAGATTTTTTAAAGAATGTCACCCAAATGAACGGGAAACAGATCAGTATACTATTTTTTCTGTTTGGAACCGCAGGAATTGCAGGAAACAGAATTGCAGGAAAATATATGAGCAGGTTTCCGTTTCAGACTACTTTTGTGTTCCTGATTTTATTATCCGGAATCCACCTTCTGATTGGGCATTACGGAAGTTATTTTATACCGATGATTTTGATTGTAACCTTTTGGGGGCTTATTCATTCCGGAGGTTTTCTGATCAGCAATATCAATGTAACGTCCTCCTCATCAGAGACCTCTGAGTTCATCAACAGTATTTTTACTTCCTGCGGGAATTTTGCCGTTACAGCCGGAACTCTGCTTGGAGGGAGCTGGATTGCCCATTATGGTATTGAAAATATAATATGGTCGAGCATTATAGGCTTTATCCTTGCACTTATTATGCTAATCATTAATGGCAAAAAACAGTAAAACACCTATAGCACAGACTGTTAAATAATAATAAATTTTCGATTTTATTTTAAATGTAAAATAAAGAATCTCCCCTTACTTGTGCAAGAGGAGATTCTTTATAACTGTAATATTTTAGTGCCGGATGCTATTCGTGCATGATCTTTTGAACTTCATTGAATTCGCTTTCAATGACAGGATCAGGCTTATATGTTGATAATGAAACAATCACGTTAGTCAACAGGGAAAGCGTAAACCCAGGAATGATTTCATACCAGTCTTTCAGCGGATGTTGTAGATAAACCCAGGCTAATACTGTGATTCCTCCTACCATCATTCCGGCAAAACCTCCCTGCCATGTTGCCTTTTTCCATAAAAGCGACAGCAGGATCAGGGGCCCGAATGCAGAACCAAAACCTGCCCATGCATTTCCCACCAGATTGAGAATACTATCCTTTGGATCCAGGGATAAAAGTACCGCAATGACAGCTACCAGTAAAACAGAAAGCCTGCTTGCTATTAATAATTGCTTAGGAGTTGCTTTTTTATTCAGAAAAGCTTTGTAAATATCTTCTGTTAATGAACTTGAAGTCACCAATAACTGAGAGGAAATCGTACTCATTACCGCTGCCAGAATAGCTGTAAGTAAAAATCCTGCAATGAACGGATGGAATAATATACGGGAGAAATAAATGAAAATAGTTTCTGCTTCCGTCTTTGATCCGTCAAACTTCATCATGGTATTCATATCGAACTTTTGCAGATAAGCGATTCCTACCAATCCTATGGCCAGAGCTCCGGCAACAGTAAAGATCATCCATGTAATCCCGATGCGTCTCGCTTTGATCAGATCTTTCGGTTTGTCAATGGCCATAAAACGTACCAGAATATGAGGCTGACCGCAATATCCTAATCCCCATGCCAATAAAGACACAATACTTACGGTTGTGGTTCCTCTGAACAGATCCAGATATTTTGGATTTTTTGCTTCAATCAGGGAAAACGTCTCTCCCACATTTCCGATTTGGGAAATCGCTACAATCGGAACAATCACCAATGCTAATACCATAATGGTACCTTGCACAAAATCAGTAAGACTTACAGCCAGAAATCCACCTAAAAATGTATACAGCACTACCACCAGACTTGTCAGAAGTAAGCCAGCAGTATAATCCATTCCGAAAGCAGATTCGAATAATTTTCCTCCCGATACCATTCCTGCAGAAGTGTACAGGGTAAAAAATACCAGAATGAAAATAGACGATGTAATTTTCAGGAGCTGATTTTTATTTTTAAACCTGTTTTCAAAAAATACAGGTAACGTAATGGCATTCTGTGCCACCTCTGTATAAATTCTGAGTCTTGGGGCTACAATAATATAATTGAGATAAGCACCAATGGTTAGCCCTATCGCAATCCACGAACTTGAAATTCCGGACAGATACATTGCTCCCGGAACCCCCATCAAAAGCCATCCGCTCATATCGGCTGCTCCCGCGGATAATGCTGTTACGGCAGCTCCCATTTTCCGGCCGCCAATTAAAAACTCTTCTGAATTACTTGTTGATTTTCTATAAGAATATATGCCTATACCTATCATTAATAACAGATACAACCCCACAGAAATCCCTTCATATACTTGCATATCATTATTTTTACGAAGCCGAATATAATGATTTTCTAATGAATGGAATTACGAAAAGCAAACTCAGCTTTTACTTTTGCAGCTTTTTTCGAACTCTGCCAAACAACAAATGATAATATAAAACCGAGCCCCATAAACAGAACAGGAATATATTTACCCCAAACTTTCTGTAATACTGAAAGGAACAACAATAAGCAGAAAGCAAACTATTGGAACTGTATATAAAAGCTGGTTATCACTCATTTGTAATCAAACTATTTTTCCCTCGTTTTAAATTTTATAACCAGGTTTTCATCTTTCAGAGGGTATCCTTCTTTAGACCTGAAACTTTTATTGGTAAGTATAAATTCATACTCTTTGCCCGGCTTTACATCTACTTCCAAGACCAACGTTTTATCATTATTTTCCATTCCTTTCACTTTGGTCATCGGCATATATTCTTTTCCTTTATCAGAAAGATTGAAAGAATAATATCCGGGAACCATTTCCTGTGAAAAAGTAATTCTGAGTTCTTTTGTATCGGCACTTACGCTCGCAGAGCCATTTTCAGGATCTATTTTTACAACATATGGCTGCTTCTTACGATATTCTTTCAAAAGATCAGCGGTTTTTTCCTTGAAAAACTTTGATTTGCCCAGGAAATCTTCAACAGCTTTATTATCATCATAATTCAGCTCAATAATATCTTTGATGGCCTGCTTTTTATCTTTTGCATTCTGGTAGTACATTTTACTGATTTCATACCCCACATAATACCCTAAATCAGCTCCCTCTCCTTTTTGTCTTCCATTATAAAACCAGTTGGGAAGATTACCGCTAAACATTTCTTTTTTAAACTGAGCTTTAATTTCAGCTTCGTAAGCCATTCCGTATGAAATATATTTCCTTTTCAAAGGTTCATTCATCACCAGTTCGGCAATCAGATCACATGAGCCTTCCTTTATGGCCTGGTTTAAAACCCTGTTTTGATTTCCGCTCTGCTGGGTATGGATATATTCATGAATATTCAGGGAAACGATATTATCCGGAGACTGATTGGCAAAAACACCCTTCAGCCATTCATCTTTAAATTCTGAGACCTCTGTTGCTTCTGTTCCGCTGGCAAGTTCTGCACCTACCAATACCATATTTCCGCTCACAGTTCCGCCAGAGTTAAGTGCCCCAATTGTAAAATACATTTCGGCATCTTTAAGTTCAGGATACAATTGCTTCAGCCTGACAACACCAGCTTCCAACTCTTTGGTCTTGGTTTTTATTATTAAGGTATTCGGCCTTACTGAATTCCAGAATTTAGGGTATTTTTCTATGACTTTTACATATACACTATCGTTATAATCTCTGGCATCCATAAAAGCTTTTAAGCCTTTTGTTGCTTTATCAGTATAGAGTCGTTTGATAAGATCAAGCTTTCCGGAATAATCATTTGTTTTTTGAATGCTGTCATAAGCCACCCAAAAATTATCAATATCTGAAGTAAAAATCCTTGTTGATTTCTGTGAAAAAGCACTTGCAAATACAAGCGAAAGAAGAATAGTCGAAATACGCTTCATGGCTGTTTTTAATACAACAATGATACATACAATTATTGTATTCTACAAATATCGTTTATCGTTTGCACACAATAGAATTAAAAGAATAACAGAAACATCCTCATCATAATAACTCCAAAAAAGTAAAGTGTAAATCTGCATTTTTACTCTTTATTTATATTAATTCCAAATAATTTTAATTCTTTCCATCTTTTTATCACAAATATTTAATACTTTAGCTTAATAATTTGAACGAATGGGAATAATCCTTAAACCAATTGATATTGTAGATGACATTTCACAGGAAGATTTCCGTGAAAAATATCTAAAGCCATGTAAGCCGGTGGTAATCAGAAATATGGCAAGAAAGTGGCCCGCTTATCAGAAATGGACGATGGATTACATGAAAGAAGTAGTAGGCGATGTTGAAGTTCCCCTTTATGATAGTTCCAAAGCAGATCCTGCCGCTCCTATCAATACTCCGACTACAAAAATGCCTTTTCGTGATTATGTTGACCTTATTCAGAAAGAGCCTACTGATCTGAGAATTTTTTTCTTTGACCCTATAAAATTTGCGCCCAAACTGTTAGACGATTATGTTCCGCCAAAGAATCTTATGGGTGGGTTTTTAGATAAATATCCCAGTATGTTTTTCGGAGGTAAAGGTTCTGTCACATTCCTTCATTACGATATTGATATGCCGCATATCTTCCATACCCATTTTAATGGAAGAAAGCATGTTCTTCTGTTTGAATACAAGTGGAAAACACGTCTGTATAAACTTCCTTATGCCACCTATGCACTGGAAGATTATGATATCGCCAATCCTGACTTTGAAAAGTTTCCTGCATTGGATGGTATTGAAGGTATTGAATGTTTTCTGGAACACGGAGATACCTTATTTATGCCTACAGGCTGGTGGCACTGGATGAAATATCTGGACGGATCTTTCTCTATTTCCCTGCGTGCCTGGGATAAAAGCTGGGCTGTAAAAGCACATTCCCTATGGAATCTTGCTGTTCAGCGTAATTTTGATAACTTTATGAAAACCAGATACAAGAAAAGGTATATGGACTGGAAAGAAAGAAAAGCAGTAGAAAAAGCCCATATCGCTTTGAAAAAAGGACTGCCAAAATAAAAACCTTTTAGATAAAAAAGTGGATGATTCGCTCGGAATCATCCACTTTTTTTATTCACTTTTGAGATGTATTGCAAAAAATAATTAAATTGCAAACGTTCCCTTAATACAAATACACATACATGTTTGAAAAATTAATCGATAGCTTTGAGAAGCTGTGCCTTCAGATTATTATTGAAATTTTACTGGTTCCTGTAACGATATTCAAATTGTTTCAGGATCCGCGACGCTGTTATGACCTGTCTGTTCATGAGATGGAAAAAGAAGAGGCTGAACGTTTTCACGACTACCTTTCTCCTATCAAACTGTCTGTTTATACCTCTGTGATTGTCTCTGTAATTTTAATGGATTATGGTGGTGAGCATAATATTATTTCAAAAATCAAAGGGCTCAGTATGGTAGAAAAAGCGCTCTTTATATTTTTGATGAATAATATTACTGCAGTCATATTCACTGTTGCTTTGTTATGGTACAAAAAAGAAAAAGTGAATACCGTCACCTTCCGGACGTTATTATTTTCTTTTATTTATACAACCGTCTACACCTCTACTCCTTTTTTTATATTAATCAGCTCGGCTATGTTTCTTGGAGAAACTTTGAATGTAGATGCTTATATAGAAAGTCTGGGAAAGATAAGTAATTATGGAACAAGAGAATATTTGTTCTTTCTGGTTTTTCTGGTTTTTATTATCATTGGAATCATCGGAATCTTCAAGCTTTTCAAAGCTTTACACTATATTCTGAAGAATAATTTCAGCTACCATCCTTATATCGTATGGTTTTTCACCGTATTATTCTTCGTTATTCAGCTTTATTATGCCAGAGGTTTTATTTAAAATCATTTACTTTTTCAAACATACCGGTCTGTTTATTTTCTACATTTGTAAAAATTTCACATTATGCCTAAACCTCGCGAAAGAATATTAAACACAGCAATGGTTCTCTTCCATAGACAAGGTTATAACAATACGGGCATCAATCAAATCATTGAGGAGTCTAAAGTATCCAAGGCAAGCTTTTACCAGCATTTTAAATCTAAAGATGATCTTTGTATAGAATTTCTTAATAAAAGATATGATTACTGGGTGTCTGAACTTGAAAAATTCACAGCAGAAGCAGAAACACTACAAGAAAAGTTCCGGAAATCCTTCGATTTCCTGATCGACATGAATGAAAGAGAAGATTTCAGAGGATGCAGTTTTCTGAATATTCTGTCGGAAATTCCTGCAGATAAGGAAGAAATTCATAAAGTAATCCGTGATCATAAAATAAAGTTGAGAGAATCCTTCAATGAAGATATTCAAAACGATATGATTTCAGCCCATATCTATCTTCTTTTTGAAAGTTCAATACTGACCAGCCAGCTTTACAGATCCAATGAACTGATTGAAAAATCTAAAGTGATCGTACAGGATATACTGAACATCTCCCATTAATCCTTCAGATATGCACATTCCAGATCTTCATTCTTTTTTGAAAACAGACCTTCATTTATCAACTGAAATTACTTATCCTGCTAAAACTATCCTGCTTGAGGAAGGAAAGATCTCAGATAAGATGTTCCTGGTAAAAAAAGGAGCCTTAAGAATATTCTTCTATCAGGACGGAAAAGAACTTACCCTGGAGTTTATAACAGAAAATCAGGCAGTTTCATCTTTTGACAGCTTCCTGAATGGCAATCCCAGCGATTTTGTTATTGAAACTCTGGAATCAACCACTGTTTATGAATTACACGCTGAAACTTTTCACAGGCTCATGGAAAATGAGGAATTCCAGCACACTTTTCAGCCGCTTTTTTACAAACGTTTCAGTGAAATTAATAAACGGCTGATTTCTTTTATCAGAGATTCACCTCAGGAAAGGTATCAGCAGCTTCTCAAAAACAGACCGGAGCTTCTTCTACGCTTTCCACAGCATTATATTGCCTCTTATCTCGGAATCACAAGTGTTTCATTAAGCAGAATACGCAACCGCAGGTAATTTCTTTACAATTGTTATCGTTCAGTCATGAGTCTGTAAGGTAATTTTGCTTCAAAATAATAAAATTATGAAGCATTTTATCCGGCAGGTATTCCAGGAAGTACTAGAAAATCCGGTATTTGACGAATTATTAATCGAAAAATACTTTTCAAAAGAATACATTCAGATTGTTGATCATTCTCAGCTTACTTATGATGAATTTGTTCTTCACATCAGAAAACTGAAAGAAAAAGTGGCTGAACAAAAGCTTGATATCATCAGTTACGCTGAAAATGGTAATATCATATTTACCCACCACATAGTAAAATCCACCCTAAAAGATGGAAGTAAGGTGGTACATAAAGTATTGGCAGAATTTACCATCAGGAATCATCAGATTATACGATGTAATGAATTGACTTTGCTCGTAGAGGGAAATGCTGTTGAGAAGAATTTAGGTTCTGAAAGATAGAGTTTTTAATTGATTATATGCCATTATGGAAAACCGTAAAAAGACTATCGTTTTACTATTTAATTTTGACACCTAACCAATAAAACAATAATCATGGCTTGGAGCTATAGAAAAAGGATCAAGGTAATTCCCGGAGTACATCTTAATTTTAGTAAAAGAGGTATATCTACTACAATAGGTGTAAAAGGTGCCAGTATTAATTTCAACAAATCCGGTACAACATTAAGTACTTCTATCCTTGGCTTTTCTAGTCGACAAAAATTATCTACTCCTAAGTCAGCATCCAAAAGCAGTTCAAAATCCCAATATCAACCAATTTCACAGTATCCGGAAAATCCTATCAACAATTTTTATTATGACGAAAATATTTTCAGTGCTGATATTCATGAAATCACAAGTCAGAATATGCAGGGAATTAAAGAATCTATCATTTTAGCTCATCAACAAAAAAAGGAATTAATTACTGATCTTAAAAAAACTTCAAGAACGCTCTTTTTAACAAAGACAAAAAAAATTTTGAGTTTTGTATTTCTTTATGGTTTTGTTAATAAGAATATTCCGCAAAATTCTGATAGAGATATAAAAGCTCAAAAGCAAGCTATTAAACAGATAAAAATGATGATTGAAAAATGTTATGTTAACCTTGAAATTGATTTTGATAATGAAGTTAAAAAAAAATTTGAACTGGTGCATGAAGCTTTCAAGAAACTTACAACCTCTCACAAGATATGGGATATTACAAGTTCTCATTACCAAGACAGGGTGGCAATGCGCTCCTCAGCAAGTACAATAGTAAAGAGACGCGAAGTACATTTTGCATTGAAATCAATTCCTTATATCAAGTCAGATTACCAGGCATTATATCTGAAAAATGCAAATGGAGCAGACTTTTATATCTATCCAACATTTATTGTTATGTATAACAATGAAAACAATTTTGCAATTATAGGGATTGACGAGCTTAATTTTCATCAAACCTATACGAGATTTACTGAAACATCAACTGTTCCCAGAGACTCTAAAATCATAGGCCAAACCTGGGCAAAAGTTAATAAAAATGGTAGCCGGGATAAAAGATTTAAAAGTAATTATCAAATTCCTGTCGTACGCTATGGAAACATTCGATTTTCCACTCAAACGGGTGTACTTGAAGAATATGAATTAAGCAATTATGAACTAACAGAAGAGTTTGGCAAAACTTTTAGAGAATTTCAAACCCATTTCAGATAGCATTTTTTAAATTTAATAGATAAAATTTCGGATTTCAGGACCTTTATATTAACAATTCTTAAGATATTCTTAATTTTCTCTTCAACGCATTTGCCAAACAGACGTTTAATTTTGCTGTTATTTTTATCTAAAATATTAAAAGTGAAGAAAATTTTTACGTCTGTTTTATTTTGTGCCTCTATTTTTTTCTATGCACAAACCGGTTCTTTGTCCGGAAATATCAATGATGATTCAAAGATAGCCCTGCCTGGAGCCAAGATCTCTTTAAGCCCGGGAAATATATATACCACTTCGGATGAGCACGGAAACTTTGTATTTCTGAATGTTCCTCCAGGAAGCTATACCATGAAAATTGACTACCTCGGTTATGGTGTGCATGAGTATACTGTAACGGTAGAACCTGAAAAAAACACCCGTCAGAATATTATTTTCGACAAGAAAGAGACATCCATTGCAGCCATTGTAGTTTCGGGAGCGACTCTGAAAAATCAGGCAAGAGCCTTGAATAAACAAAGAAATAACGCCAATATTACCAATGTGATTTCTTCTGATCAGATCGGACGTTTTCCGGATGCCAATATCGGAGATGCTTTGAAACGTGTTCCGGGAATTACGATACAAAATGATCAGGGTGAAGCCAGAAATCTTATTATCAGAGGGCTTGCACCCAATCTGAACTCCGTTACGCTGAATGGTGACCGGATTCCGTCTGCTGAAGGAGATAACCGTAATGTACAGATGGACCTGATCCCTTCCGATATGATTTCTACTATAGAAGTTAATAAGACTTTAACTCCGGATATGGATGCCGATGCCATCGGAGGTTCCGTAAACCTGATTACCAGGGCTTCCCCGAACGGACAGAGGATTTCCGCAACCGTTGCCGGAGGATACAATCCGATTCGTGAAAAAGGAAATTACACTGCCGGATTTGTGTACGGAAACCGTTTTCTGGATAAAAAATTAGGCGCGGTATTCAGTTTTTCCTATAACAACAACAATTTTGGTTCGGACAATATAGAACCCGTATGGAGCCAGGCCAATGATCTTGCCCAAACGGTTTATGTAAGCAAAATGGGAGTTCGCTATTATAATGAACACCGTATCAGACATAGTTTTGATCTCAACATGGATTATGAGTTCAATTCCAAAAATAAGATCTATGCTTCTGCGATGTACAACTTCAGGAATGATAAGGAAACCAGATTTGCTTTAGGATATAAAATAAAACCTGTTTATAATGCTGATGAAACTGAGATTACAGACTGGAAAGGAAGTATCACAAGACAAAATAAAGGAGGTGATGCCGATAATGACAATACCCGTCTGGAAAAACAAAAAGTTCAGAACTATGCTTTACGAGGAGAACATTTATTAGGTTCTAAAGTTGACCTCGACTGGGCTGTCAATTACGCCATCGCAAGTGAAGATAAACCTCATCAGCGTTATATAGAGTTTGAAAACAGCAAGATGAACTTCTCTCCGGACCTTAGCAATCCTGAAAAACCTGTGATCAACCTTCTCGCAGCAGACAATCTGGGAAGCTATAAACTGAGTGATCTCTCGGATGCCAATAACTTTACCCAGGAAAAAGAACTGGGAGCAAAAGTGAATGTACGTTTTCCGTTTTCTGTAATTGATGGGCAAAAAGGACGTCTTCGTACCGGTTTCCGCATGCGTTTGAAGAAAAAGGAAAGAGAGAATGATTTCTACGCTTTTACACCTGTTAACAATATGGGAAGTCTTTTATCGGTGCCAACCATACACCTTAATGGTGAAAACTTCCAGCCGGGAAATTATGTTCCGGGAACATTTGTTGACCCTTCTTTCCTTGGCGGATTGGATTTATTCAATCCAACTTTATTTAACGGTAAGCTGAAACCTGAAAAGTATCTTTCCAGCAATTACAATGCAAAAGAGCAGATTTATGCAGGTTATATCCGCTGGGATCAGGATTTTAATGATAAACTATCGATGATCTTTGGAGCCCGTATTGAAACAACCCAGATTAATTACACCGGAAATTATGTCATGAATGAGAAGGATTTGGTAGGGCAAATCAATAATACCAATACATATACCAATGTCCTTCCGAATATTTCCTTCAAATATGTTCCGGTGCAAGATCTTGTACTACGTGCAGCATTTACTACCGCTCTTGCCCGCCCTAACTATTATTCTTTAGTTCCTTATCTGAATGTTATTTCAGAAGATGAAATTGTTGCAGCAGGAAATCCGAATCTGAAGGCAACCTATGCCTACAATTTTGATTTCATGGCAGAGAAATATTTCAAGTCTGTAGGGATTCTTTCCGGAGGTGTTTTCTATAAAAATCTTAACGATTTCATTTATACGTATTCCAAAAGAAATTATACCGCGAACGACTTTGCCAATGATTTTACGGGACAAACCAACCCAATTCCGGCCGGAGAAAGCAACTGGAAATTTACCCAGCAGCGTAATGGTGACAATGTAGATATTTATGGGTTTGAAGTTGCTTTGCAAAGACAGCTTGATTTCATTCCCGGAGGTTTCTGGAAAGGACTTGGAGTGTATGTCAACTATACTTATACTAAATCCAAAGCAAAAGGAATTACCAATGAAGAAGGCATTGAAAGAACAGATGTAGGGTTTCCGGGAGCTGCTCCTCATATGTTCAACGGATCTCTTTCATGGGAAAACAAACGTTTTTCAGCAAGAGTTTCCATGAACTATGCTTCTCATTATATTGATGAGCTTGGTGGCAAGGCATTTGATGACCGTTATTACGACAAACAGTTTTTCCTTGATGCTAATGCTTCCTACAAGATTACGACCCAGCTCAGAGTTTTTGCAGAAGCCAATAATCTGACGAACCAGCCGTTAAGATACTACCAGGGAATCCCAAGCAGAACCGCACAGGCTGAATATTACAGACCAAGGTTTACAATGGGAGTGAAATTTGATTTTTAAAATAAACATGAAAAACCTACATTATATACTGGCTCTTTCAGTTCTTCCTTTTGTGGTCAGCTGTACAGGACAGAAAGAAGTTATAGAAAAATTAAAACCTACCGTTATTACAGAAACAGTGGTTCATGATACAGATGATCCTGCCATATGGATCAATTCTCAGGATCCTTCAAAAAGTATTATCATCGGAACAGATAAAGATACGGATGGAGGTTTGTACGCCTTTGATCTTAACGGAAAAATCATCCATAAAGTATTAGGATTGAAGCGCCCCAACAATGTTGATCTTGAATATGGTTTTATTTTAAATGGAAAGAAAACAGACATCGCTGCCGTAACGGAAAGGGAAACGAACAAAGTAAAATTATATTCGCTTCCTGAACTGAAAGAAGTGGGAGAAATCTCAGTATTTGAAGGAGAAACGGAACGGGGTCCGATGGGAGTTTCCATGTATAAAAATCCGCAGACAGAAGAAATATTTGTCATTGTAGGAAGAAAATCTGGTCCTGCTGACGGCTACCTATGGCAATATAAGCTTACGGAAAAAAATGGCTCTATCACCGGAGAAGTTGTCCGTAAATTCGGAAAATACAGTGGTCTGAAAGAGATTGAAAGCATTGCTGTAGATGACGAAATGGGCTATATCTATTATTCTGATGAGCAATTTGGAGTTCACAAATACTATGCTGATCCGGAAAAAGGTAATGAGGAATTAGCTGTTTTCGGAAAAGGTGATTTTAAATCTGATGTGGAAGGAATTTCCATCTATCCTACTGATAAAGGGAAAGGTTATATTCTGGTTTCGAATCAGCAGAATGATACCTTCAACGTATATTTGAGGGAAGATCAGGCCAAAGGGAGAATTGCAGAAATTCCCGTTTCTACATTAGAAAGTGATGGTTCTGAAGTTACCCATGTTAACTTAGGTCCAAAATTCCCGAAAGGCATTTTTGTTGCAATGAGCAATGGCCGAGTATTTCATTATTATGACTGGAGATTAATTGAAAAAGTCATTAAATCTGCGGTAAAGGCTGGAAAATAAAAGAATCTTGAACCATTAAGGCTGATAAGGTTTTAGGAGCATTAAGTTGAACTGTCCTGTCATTGCGAACCATAGGTGAAGCAATCTCATGGTTCAGTTCAACTTAATGCTTTTCTTTTGTTTTTATTGGATATGTTTTCTCAAAAACTCTGCAGTGAATGATTTTTTATTTTTCAAAAGATCCACCGGAGTTCCTTCAAACAATACTTCACCTCCAAATTTCCCTGCGCCCGGTCCCATATCAATAATCCAGTCTGCCTGAGAAATAATATCAAGATTGTGTTCGATAACAATCAGCGTATTATTCTGATCTGCAAGACCATTAAAAAACGTAAGCAGTTTTTGGGTATCGCTTGGATGCAGCCCTGTGCTCGGTTCATCAAGAATAATGATCTGATTGGTATTTTTCAGTTCTCTTGTCAGCTTCAGGCGCTGTCTCTCGCCTCCGGAAAAGCTGTCCAGTCTTTGTCCCAATGTCAGATAATCAAGTCCTAATTGTATCAGCAGATCAAAATTTCTGAGCACCAATTCTTCCTTAAAAAAATCAGAGGCCTCAGAAACCGTCATGCTCATGACTTCTGCAATTGTTTTTCCGCTGTAGGTATATTGCAGTACGTCAGGATCAAATCCCGATCCGCCACAAACCTCGCATGGCTGCTCAATATCATCCATAAAAGCCAGGTCAATCTTTTCTATTCCCAAACCTTTACAGTTTTTGCAGGCTCCGTCACTGTTTCTGCTGAAGAGTTTATCTGAAACATGGTTAGATTGTGCAAAAAGCTTACGTACAATATCTGATATTCCGAGATAAGTAAGCAAATTGGAGCGGGCACTTGCAGCAAACAAAGATTGATCAATAATAGTTACATCCGGATAGAGTTCCGGGAGAATACGATTTATCAGGGTACTTTTGCCGGATCCTGCCACTCCGGTAACGACGGTCATTATTCCGGTGGGAATATTTACCGTCACATTTTTAAGATTATATCTGTTGGCATTTTTAATTTCCAGATAGCCATCAGGTTTTCTGAATTCTTGTTTGATGGAAGGTTTTGTTGCGAAATAAGAACCTGTTTTACCTGCCGATTTTTTTAAATTTTTAAATGTCCCGTCATAGATCACTTCTCCTCCATTTCTTCCTGAACCAGGGCCTATATCAATAACCCTGTCCGCCATTTTGATCAGATCCGGATCATGCTCAACGATTAAAACAGAGTTTCCTTTGTCTCTGATCTGCTGAATAATAGTGATGATATTCTGCAGATCCTTCGGATGAAGTCCAATACTGGGTTCATCAAAAATATACAATAGGTCTACCAGGCTGTTTCCCAAACTCCTCACCATTTTTATACGCTGGGATTCTCCTCCTGAAAGCGTGTTGGTACTTCTGTCAAGAGTCAGATATTGTAATCCGATTGTGATGATATTCTGCAGTTTTGCAGAAAGCTCTTTGATAATAACTTCATATGCCCCTGAATCCAGAGAGGTAATAAATTCCAGTAATTCATCTACAGAAAGCGCCATACAGTCAGCGATATTCATTCCCTGAATTTTACAGGACAGTATTTTTTCGTTCAGACGTTTTCCCTGGCAAGACGGGCAGGTTTTGGTAATCACAATATTCTTCAGAGCGTCTTTTCTTGTAATGTTTTCTTTAGAATCTTTTTTCAGAAACGCTTTTTCAATCCTTGGAACAATACCTTCATATCTTACCGTTTTTCCCCATTCTTTATGTGGATGTTTAGGTTTGTGTTCCTTTGCATACAGCAAAGTTTCCCATTCTTTATCGGTGAAATCCTTTAGTTTTTTATCATTATCGAAATAACCTGACAAAGTATATCTTGTTAGACGCCATCCACCAGGCTGAAAAGTCGGAAACCGGATGGCGCCTTCATGTAAGGATTTTTCACGATCAATCAAGGTATTCACATTCAAAGTCTGAACAAATCCCAATCCTTCACATTCAGGACACATTCCCTGCGGGTGATTAAATGAAAATACATTGGAATATCCTACAAACGGCTCTCCCATTCTGGAAAACAAAAGTCTTAAAGAAGCAGACACGTCCGCTGCCGTTCCTACCGTAGATCTGGCATTTCCGCCCAACCGTTTTTGATTGATAATGATTGGAACATTAAGGTTTTCAATTTTATCTACATCCGAAAGGCCATAATGCTGCAAGCGGTTTCTGATAAAGCTGTTCTGGGTTTCATTAATCTGTCTTTGTGCTTCAGCCCCAATCGTTTCAAAAACCAAAGATGATTTTCCGGATCCCGATACTCCTGTAAAAACCACGATCCTGTACTTTGGAATTTTTATGGAAATATTTTTGAGATTATTCTGACGGGCGTTCGTAATTTCTATATTTTCCATGATAAAAATACTTAACTTTGTTAATATTTAACTAAGTTAAGCATATTTGTAATGAAACCCATTGAAAAAGAATTTTTTAACACATTTACTGATTTCCAATGCCTTATTCTGGCTCACATGAACCGGGGTGATATTAACGGAGTCACCGCAGCCCATTATAATATTATTGAATTTATTTTAAGAAAAGGAACAGCCACGGGAGGAGAAATATCGACAGCATTTAATATCAGTCAGGCAGCCATTTCAAAACAGTTGAAATTTTTGATCAGTCATGATTTTATTATCAGAAAACAGGAGGAAAAAGATCACAGAAAATTTAATCTTTCGGTTACCGACAAAGGACAATTTATCATAGAAAATTCGGAAACATTCCGTAAGAATATTACACGGCAGACAGCTTCTATACTCACTTCTAAAGAACTCGAAAATTTTAATTATCTGCTGGGTAAAGTTTTGAATAATATAAAACTGTAATATCCATAGTTACTTATACGTCCCGAATAACCTGTCCCAGATCGAAGTATAAAATCCAAAGTTTTTACTTTCATCCAAATGGTGCTGGTTATGAAACCTGGTTGTTCCCACAAAAAAGCGGTCAAAAGACACCGGAAAAAATTCTCTGTTCAGATGCCCTATCGTTCCCCAGATCAGATTAAGCAAAAGATAGATGGAAATCGAAATGACAGAGAAATCATATCCCATGAGTATAACCAGCATCATCAGTCCAAACCCTATGGTTTCCAAAGGATGCAGAACAAAAAGGCTCAAAAAATTGGTACTGACATGCTCATGATGTTTCCCATGGAGCATTTTATAGATGAAAGGTAAATGCGCCGTAAAATGGAAAAGATACATCAAAAAATCCATTAAAAGAAGTAAAACTGCAACTTCCGCTGTTATGCCTATTACTGATTCTGTCTGTCCCGGCACAATCCATCCTTTTTTCCATAAAAAAGATCCGAGCAACATGACAAAGCTGTTACACAATATTGTAAGCAGACTAAGATAAAAATCAGATCCGGTGACAGGACGATTCTTCTCCTGCAGCTGACTTTTACGACAAGTCTTCTCGATAAAAATATATAAACCTATGGAAAACAGGTAGAGGAAAATATTGGCAATCAGGCTGAATATCATCCATTGCGGCTAGGAAAACTGCCACAATACCTGTAAATAACCGGAAAGTTCTGCCTGAGTAAAATTCATAAGTCTTTCATCCTTCTGCTTGATGTCATAAAGGTATGAATTTCACCGTAAAATCAACCGATAAAGTACATTCCGGGCTTTATTTCTGTCTTGCCTTTCTTCTGAGCTCCCTCAGTCTTGACGTGAGCTTTTTTCTCAAATCGTTATGATAGGCACGGTAGTTTTTGATGCTGTTTTCCAGATTTTTCTTGTTAAGCAGATACTGTTCGTACAGATGTCCCAGTTCTGAAATCTGGGTAATCATCTCCGAAGGCTGGCTTTCAGGATCTTCCGCAGCTTCTATCAGCAGACGGTAATATTCAATACGGCTGGTCAGGTTCATGTGAAGTTTTGGTTCTATTCCCTGCATGATTTTATCATTTTAGTTATTTTGTGAATGGGTAATGGATAAAGATATTTTTTATATTATTTTTTGTTTTTGAATCCAGCTTATTTCTCCATCATAACCGGAGGCACGTCACTCTGAAATAAAATTTTGATATTTCCATTCTTGTCGTGACCTGCTGATTTGAAATAACCACCGTTAAGTGCAGAAGAAATAAGGGTTTCATTGGGATCTCCCAAAGGTAATAATGGCAGTCCGGCAAATTCATTAACATTGCTCTGCGGGGAAATTCCACTACTGTATTCTCCGGCTCCGCTGGCATTAAAGACTTTATAAATCACCGGATGAATCTGCCAGGAAATTTTTCTGGGTTTACGCTTGTCTTCCACTACAAATCCGGCCATATCTTTCCCCAGCGTAATATCCCCTATCTGAATCACCTGCATATAAGGTTTGAGATTATTCACAACAATCTCGG
The DNA here is from genome assembly GCF_005503635.1 of Chryseobacterium sp. 2VB. Taxonomy (NCBI): domain Bacteria; kingdom Pseudomonadati; phylum Bacteroidota; class Flavobacteriia; order Flavobacteriales; family Weeksellaceae; genus Chryseobacterium; species Chryseobacterium sp. 2VB. The sequence continues at coordinate 320,949 of NZ_SCNC01000002.1, read as the reverse complement.
CGGCAGATGCCGTACTGTTCGATGTGAGAATATATACTTTCTGTAATCCCAGCGCATTCGCACGCAACGTTGCAAAGTCCAACGCTTTGGGATCATAGGCAATTTGCTGGGCAAATGTTCTTTTTACTTCACCTCCATTTTTATTTCCTTTAAAAATGATGAACGGCGAGACGGATGATAATCCTGAAGGAATCAGTGAACAAAGTGCTGCGGCAGATGACACCGAGCCTCCATAATTATAACGGAGATCGAGAATCAGCTCCTGTACTCCTGCCATTTTGAATTCTCCAAATTTTTGGTACAAGGTCTGTGTCATGCCGTCAGGAAAATCATAGATGTACAGATAGCCCACTTTTTTCCCATTTTTCTCAAAAATCTTTGATAAAACCGGCTGTTCAAAAGAAAAACCATAATAAACGGTAATACTTTTTTCATCAGTTACCGATCCGTTTTGCCACTTTCCAACGGTAAGCTCTACAACGGTCTGATCTTTAATGGATGAAGCCATTGCTTCGGCATTCGCAGCTGTCATTGCTTTTCCATTGACTTTGGTAATGATCATTCCCCTTTCCAGCCCTGCATTGAAAGCCGGGGAATTTTGAAGCACCAGCTTCACTACAGTAACCACTTCATTATTAGCAAGCTGAACAATGGTATAGTCAAAACCGTACATATTCCTTATCGAACGTGGATAGGAAGAAGAATCTTCAGTATTCACCATGAAAGAAAACCGGTCCTTTGAAGACAGCAGACTTTTAAAAAAATCTTTTACAGGAAGCTTATAATCCGGCTTTGCAGGCATCTGATCTGCCCAGTAATAGTATCTTTTCATACTGTCCTGAACCCAAAGATTTACAGCTTCGGTACTTCCCTCCGGAAAAACGGGTGCGCTTTCGTCATTATTACTGGTACACGAAATGAGAAAAACTGCGATGGCAATATATTGAAGTTTTAAAAAGTTTTTCATATATAATTACAGATATTCTGCTACGTCAATATCTCCTTTTACCACCCATTCTCCATTTTCCATTTTTTCCTGAAGTACAATCATATTGGCGCCCGTGTGTTGTTTTAATTTCACCTGAATCATTTTAGATCCCGCATAAGGCTCTGTAGTTCCCGGTTTGTATAATTCAAGATATATGGGAGCTGTCGAGCTGAAAAAACTATAGATTTTCACTGCCGTAAAGTTGTCTTTACCTATATTGTCAAACTCGGCAAGTACTACTCCGTTTTCTCTTTTCAAAATGCCTTTCACTTCTTTGAGAGAACTTCCGGAAAATTCACCCAGGTTGGGAAAAATAAATTCAAAACCTACTTTTCCCAGATTTACCTGGGGTTTTACGGCATAGGTCTGCAGATAGATTCCGGGGAGATTAAAGAAATACAGGTTTTTATAATCATTTATATTGTCATATGTAATATTGTATTTTGCAATTTCAGCGCCTGTTTCATGATTATAGACAGACAATTTATTAGTTTCTCCCTGATCCAGAACAAACTGAAGCTGGGTTTCAATTTTATTGGTATAGGACGTTTTTCCGTCAATGGATACAGGCTGTCCGTTCAACCTCAACTGAAGGACATCAGGTTTGGAAAATCCTTTGATATTAACGTCTCCGGGTTTCTGCACTTTATCATACAGCTCCATGGTATTATTATCTGTACATGAAAACAGTACAGTGAAAAACAGTAGTAATGCGAAGATTTTGTTCATCTTTCTTCAATTATTTCTTGTAAAACTTAAAAATATTGCCCGGCCCGTGGGCCGGGCAATATATAATTATAAAAAAACTAGTTGGATATGTTCCGGATAGCTTTTTTCAAAGACTCTCCGTTATTTATTTAAAATTTCATGGTGTTCCTAAAATCAGATTCCAAGGGGATAGAATGATTATTTTTTAATAAACTTCAGCCTTTCCGTAATCTTTCCATCTGTAATTTCTGCGATATACGCTCCCGATATAAGGACTGCCGTATTAATCGTTTTAGAATACTGAGTGGTTAATACTTTTTGTCCCGCTGCATTGTAAATATTCACTACAGTTGTATTTTCTTTCAATGCCGGATTAAGCTGCAGCTGTAAAGATTCTCTAACCGGATTTTCTGCTATTTGTGTTACAATTTTGTTTCTTTTTACATCCTTAGTTCCCAAAAATGAAGTAGCATAAATTCCTATTTCATCAATATTAATGTTCTGGACATTGTTTCCGCTTGTTTTTCTGTTTGACCACATTCCGATATAGATCTTTTTCCCGGCAAAAGCAGAAAGATCTACAAGGGATTCTACAAACTGGGTAAGATCAGCCGGAAAAGGATTGGCTGAGTCACCCACCTGTATTTTATACATACTCTGAACATCATTTCCGTCTGCATCTACGGTCATTGCCTGAAAGTCCGATAACGTTGGAACTTCTTTCTGCGGTGTGCTTACATAGATAAAAAGTTCTCTGGCAACAATCGTGTGAGTAGATCTCTGTCTCCCGATATAAGCGGCCAGCGTAATGGTTCCTGCAGTATTGGTAAGGTCAATCTGAGGAGAAATAATCCAGTCATTTTCTGTGGTAAATCCGTTAGCATTTCCAGTTGGAACCAAATTGATAGAATGGCGGAGAACACCTGCAGTTCCATAGGCTAAGGTAGTTCCGTTGTGATAGATGTTTTCTCCCTGTACCCATCCGTTTCCATTGCTATTAAGGTCATGAAAAGTCCAGCCCTGAAGATCGGCAGGAGTATCAAACGAATTTCCCCATACCAGAGACTGTGCTGCAGCCAGGTGGGATAAAAACAGAACAGATGATAAAATTATTTTTTTCATAATGCTGATGATTAAAATTTTTGAAGTAAAAGCAAGGAATCAGCATGTGCTGTTCCCTGCTTTTTAAAGTTTTTATTATTCTACAATGGAGAAGTTGTATTTTGTCCAAAGTCCCTGGAAATTTCCACAGTTTCTTGGAGATACATTCCAACCACCTTCGTTGAAGAAAGGCTGGCTCATACCCCATAGAGCTGCAGGAGTACCAGTCGCCAGGTTAGCTGCAGGGATTCCTGCTGTACCTGCACCTGTAACTGAAGTAGTAAATCCGTGAACCTGGATGGTGCTGTATGCTGAAGCTGAAGAAAGCTCAGAACCTGTACCTTCTACTTTGATACCCACAGGGTAACCTGTAACGACAGCGTTATTTAATGTTAATCTTCCGTGTCTTCTGATGTGGATACCGTTTTCATATAAAACACCTTTAGAAGAGTTCTTGGCACCGATAATAGTAAGGTTGTTGATCACCGGATGAGTCAACAATGTTGTAGAAGAACCTTCTGCGTTGTTATCAAGCTCGATACCGTTAGAATCCGGGCTTGCTCCGCTAAGACTGTGTGTAGAGTTGTAATCTGCCAAAGCTAGTGCACAAGTAATTGTTCCTGTATATCCGTTATCGAAGTCGAAGTTATCGTCATCAGCTGCAAAAGAAACAAGGTTTGAAGCGTTTACAGTTCCCCCGAAGAATTCAAAAGAGTCATCTTTTCCGAAAGAAACCTGAATATGATCTAAAGTAGTTCCGTTACCTACTCCTCCTAACGTAAGACCGTTGATTTCGTTACCTGAATTCGGAGCTAAAAGATCATATCCTGCAAACTCGATACGAACATATTTTAATGTTCCTCCGTTATGGGAAGCATTGGTACCTCCGTAATAGAAATCAGGACCGGATAATCCTTCAATTGTTTTTGTGAATGGAGTGTTTGTAGGCGCATCCCCTAATATAACAACACCTCCGAAGTCACCAGGAGCAGCAGTTGTATCTTCGTTTCCGTCTAACAATTTGTAGCTGGTGAAAATAATAGGCTGAGCCTCTGTACCTGCTGCATTGATTTTTCCTGTTTTAGCAATTACCAAAACTCCTGTAGCTGTATTGTTTGCGCTTGGCTTAGCTTTAATGAATGTACCAGGCTGAATGGTCAATGTAGCCCCATTTTTTACCGTTACAATTCCATCTAATTCAACTACTCCACTCCATGTAGTATTCGAAGTAATAGCACCACTTACGGTAGTTACCGGAAGAGCAGAAGCTGTAAGGTACTCAGCAGAAGTAGATTTCATTTCGAATGGAGAAGATGAATCTGCCAGTTGATCATTTTGACAAGCTGTAAGAGATAATGCTGCCACTGCAATTAGAGTTAGTCTTTTCATTGTTATAATTTTTAATAAATCCGGTTGTGTTATTTTTATACCAGATCAGTTTTTTATTCAGGAATATCTTCCTCTCTATTCCTTCGATTTGTTTTTTGGTGTTCATCCCATCGCTGCAGGAGGAGCTGCATTGCGGGCGTTCCCATAAAATCCGTTAATGCCTGGGAAAAGCTGTTAACGTCCGGTTTTTTCAGAACTGTACTGCTGTGCGCATCATCAGTATTATTTCAGTTTTTGATCAGGTTCCCGAAACCTGTACCTCTCTATAATTAAGATATCTTTTTACTCTAAGTTTCTATCTCCATACTCATAAGGTTCATTTCCTTATTCTAAAATGGAGAAATTATACTTGGACCAAAGTCCCTGAAAGTTTCCACAGTTTCTTGGAGATACATTCCAGCTTCCTTCGTTATAGAAAGGTTGGCTCATACCCCATAGAGATGCAGTAGTTCCTGTTAATAGGTTAGAAGCAGGAATTCCTGCCGTACCAGCTCCTGTAACGGAAGTACCAAATCCGTGTACCTGGATTGAACCTAAATTGGAAGCTGCAGAAAGTTCAGAACCAGTACCTTCTACTTTGATTCCTACTGGATAACCTGTTACAACAGCATTGTTCAATGTCAATCTTCCGTGTCTTCTGATATGGATACCGTTTTCATATAAAACGCCTTTAGAAGAATTCTTGGCACCGATAATAGTAAGGTTATTGATCACCGGATGAGTCAACAATGTTGTATAAGAACCATCTGCATTGTTATCAAGTTCAATACCGTTAGAATCCGGACTAGAGCTGCTAGGACTGTGTGTAGAGTTGTAATCTGCCAAAGCCAGTGCACAAGTGATTGTACCAGTATATCCGTTATCAAAATCAAAGTTATCGTCCTCAGCAGCAAAAGAAACAAGGTTGGAAGCATTTACGTTTCCCCCGAAGAATTCGAAAGAGTCATCTTTCCCATAAGATACCTGAATATGATCTAAAGTAGTTCCCTTACCAACACCTCCTAAAGTCAGACCGTTGATTTCGTTTCCCGAATTAGCTCCTCCATAGTCATATCCTGCAAATTCAATACGAACATACTTCAATATTCCTGCATTGTGAGAAGGGTTTGTACCTCCGTAATAAAAATCATACCCAGATAATCCTTCAATTGTTTTAGTATTAATTGTATTTGCAGGGGCATCTCCCAACAAGATAACACCTCCGAAGTCACCAGGGGCAGCAGTAGTATCTTCGTTACCATCTAATAATTTGTAGCTGGTGAAAATAATAGGCTGAGCTTCTGTACCTGCTGCATTGATTTTTCCTGTTTTAGCAATTACCAAAACCCCTGTAGGGGTATAGTTTGTGCTTGGTTTAGCTTTAATGAATGTACCCGGCTGGATTGTTAAAGTTACCCCGTTTTTTACCGTTACAACTCCATCCATTTCAATCACCCCGCTCCATGTTGTATTGGAAGTAATATCTCCGCTTACACTGGTTACCGGAAGAGCAGAAGCTGTAATATACTCAGCATAAGTAGATTTCATTTCGAATGAAGTAGAAGAATCCGCTAAATGATCATTTTGACAGGCAGTAAGGGATAGTCCTGCCACTGCAATTATAATGAATCTTTTCATGTTATAATTTTTAATAAATCCGGTTGTTTTATTTTTATACCAGATCAGTTTTTAGTATTCAGTAATATCTTCCTCTCTATTTCTTCGTATTGTTTTTGGGTTCATCCCATCTCTGCAGGAGCAACTGCATTGCGGGAGTTCCCATACAATCCGTTAAAGCTGCTAACGTCCGGTTTTCTCAGAACTGTACTGCTTTGCGCATCATCAATATTTCAGTTTTTGATCAGGTTCCCGAAACCTGTACATTTCTATCGTTAAGATATCTTTCTATATCGTTGACATACTTATCTAAAAAGTATAATTCACACTAAGACTGAACATTCTTCCGCTGTAAGCTCGGAACATAATTGTGTCAATATTTTTATCATACTTATCCGTTGCTCCGGGAAGAAGATCCCAGGCTTCTCTTATTGTACCTATATTGCTTCCTCCTACCTCTTTTGCAGCCAGATAAGAATTATAGTTGTTGTAATATTCCTTTACCCTGTTGAAGATGTTTCTTATATTAAATTTTAATTCAAGATTTTTATTGCGAAGGAATTTATAGGAGACCTGTGCGTCTGCCACCGCATAAGGACGCTGTATTTCTTCTCCTTTGTAAGCATATCCTACGGTGATATACTGATCTCCTTTAGCATTGTATAAAAAGCTCAGTCCCAATCGGTCGTCATCATAAGTCAATCCAAGGTTATAGGCATACGGAGTCTGCCCGTACAGCGGACGTTTTACTTCATAGGTTTCATCATTGTCTCCTGTTTTATAAAGATCTATAAAGGATACTACCTTTGTATGATTATAGGTAAAGTTTCCGCTTATAAAAAGCTTTTTCAGAAAGGTTTCGTCTGCTATAAATCCTAAATTCTTTCTTACCTCGGCTTCCACACCCAATAATTTTGCATTTTTTGAATTACCGTTATAGAGATATAGATTCCCTTCACTGGAAATATGCCCTTCACGTTCTATGGGTCTGTCTATATTTTTATAGTAAAGCCCTGCAGAAAATATTTCTCCCAATCCTGGAAACCACTCAAATTTGAAATCATAATTATTAATGACAGAAGAGGTCATTTCTGTGTTGTAAATCAAACCGTTGGCCACCGGATCGAAATAAGGAAGCCCCGTTCTTTCATTAAACTGCGGACGGATGACAGATTTATTATAGGCAAGTCTGAAATTGATTTTATTCGTAGGGCTATAAGTAAAATTTGCAGAGGGCATAAATTGCCATGACTTATCCTCAATAGCTGCTCTTTCAATATTCTTATCATCAGTCGTGTCCAGTTGCTGGGAAATAAGGTCATACTTAAAGTACTCTGCACGAAGTCCCCATACCAATCTTAATTTCTTCCAACGGTTATCAAACATAAGATAAAGAGCGTGCTGTTTTACTTCTCCTTCATATTTATCGTTTTTATACAATGCCTTGGTTTCCCATCCGATACCTCCCGGTACATATTGAGATCCATTGAACCAATCTGAAAGGGTTCCATACATTGTCAGGTAATTTTTTTCACTATTTGGAACATTTCTGTTCTCATCCACCCGCAAAAAGAATTTTTGTTGTTGATTGGTATTATTTTTCACTGTTCCTGCATATCCTGTCTTAATCGTATTGTTTAAGTTTCCGAAATCCAGATCCCATTTAACGGAAGCTCCATAATTGTAATCCGTTTCTTTATTGGCGATATATCCTCTATAAAAATTTGCTCCGGTGTTATAAATTTTATGATAGGCCAGAATTTCACTTCCAATAAAATCATAAAGAGTCAAATACTGCGTATAATCCTTCGTATCAGAAGTTATCCCTGTTCTTGCTGCAAACCAGCTGACTTCAGTATTGTCTATTTTATGGTTCCCTTCCAGTTTATTCTGCAAAAGGGTCTGAAAGATGGGATAGTTGGTATTATCAGTATAAGGTCTGTCCAGGTTTTTAATCTGGGAAGGATCATTATTGGGGATGATTCCGTTATAAAAATAATTATAGGCTAATTCTGCATTGGATGCCATACCACTGTTAGTAGTATACTCATTCCAACCGGTAACTCTTGTTAATGTATTATCAAAAATATGGGTGTAGGAATTACGGAATGAAATTCTGTTTTTTCCCAGCTGCAGCCCAAAGTTCAACATCCCTGCCAGTGTAGAGTTATAATTGTAGGAAGCTCCGCTGTTTTTGAAGTTATAGAATGGAATCTGCCCGTTTGCATCAGGCATTCCTGTGGTATCCAGCCAGTTTCCCCTTCCTGTATGGTCAATATCCAGTTTGTTTTGTTCATTTCTGATAACAAATGCTCCGGCAAATCCCCATTTATTATTATTTTTAAGAGCGTAGGTTCTTCCCACTGCCAGCTGTATATTAGATCCCATGTCACCTCTGGTTTTATAGGTGCTGAAATTGTCATTGGTAAACTGCCTGGACTGTTCAAAAAACCTTGGATCTGTCCAGTTCATCGGCTCCAGTCCTTTGGGAAAATCTCTTGTCCCGTCATCATACCCGAAATAGTCGTACTTTCCCCGCTTGCGGGTCAGAAATTCTTTGAAAGCCGACTGATCATTATATGAAGTTCCTAATGTAACGGTTGTAAAGTTCTCATTGGGAATATCCTTGGTTCTCACTTCTACGTAACCTCCTGCAAAGCTGGCATTCATATCAGGAGTGGCAGATTTGCTTACCACCACACTTTCTACCATTGCCGTAGGAATAATGTCAAATGAAAAATTCTGATTATACGCTTCCGTGCTTGGCAGGTTGATTCCGTCCATGGCCGCGGTGTTCCAACGTTCTCCCATGGATCTTACCACTACATATTTATTATCAATGGTGGTAATTCCTGTTACCCTTTTCAAAGTTCCTCCCACATCGCTGTCGGGTGTCTTGGAAATCTGTTCCGCTGAAATACCATCACTCATCTGGGCTGCTTTCTTCTGCTGGGCAAGAAGTCCCGCCTGAGTATCTGCTTTACGGGCTGCCGTAATCACAACTTCTTTGATATCTGTAATTTTATCAGAAGCTTTGTTTAAAGCAAATGAGACAGAACTGGTTTCGTTATTGATAACAGACAATTTTTCAACTCTCAGCGTATTATATTTAGGTGCTTTTATCGTCAGATTATAAGTTCCGGAAGGAAGATCTATGGTAAAATCTCCGTTATTGTCTGTTACCACAGTTTTCTGAGCAATATTAACTTCTGCTCTGGTAACGGGATTTCCCACCTCATCCACTATTTTACCGGAAATACGTCCGTTTCCCGGTACGGAAATATTTGAACTTTCATATTTTATCGAAATAAGATCACCATGCAGTCGGTAAATAACAGGAAGCCCATTGGTAATGTCCTTCAGACAGTTGTTGACAGAAGTATTTTCACATTTCACTCCTTTTACCTTCAGCTCTTTAATATCTACTTTGGAATAAGCCAGTCTCATCCCCGTTTTTCCCGCAAATTCTTCTAAAACTTCAATCAACGGTCTGTTGGCAGGTACAGAAAATGTTACTTTCTGAACCAGCTCCTGAGCTTCTGCTGCTACAGTAAAAAATAAGGCTGCTATGGTAATCCCACATTTCAAACTTTTCATACTTAATAGTGTTCTCTTGATTATGATTATTTATTTTTTATAATGATTTATTTCTTAAGGATATAGGTATTTTCTTTTTTCTGTACTTCCAGTCCCAGGATGAAAGCCAGTGATTCAATATTTTCTCCGACCGTTCCTCCCGTAAAATCAGCAGTAATTTTTTTATCTTCAGCTTCCTTAGGATATTGAACCTTTGTATGATAATTGCTTTCCAGGACTGCTACTACTTCTTTTAAAGGAACATCGTTAAAACTCAGAGACAATATTGCAGCAATCCTGTCTGCTGAATTTTTTACAGGTTTCAGTGAAATAACTGCCGTAGTATGAGCAATTCCGAAGTTGGTCCACTTCTGATTAGGCTTAAGGAACGAAACCGGAACCCCGGGAGTGGATACAGCCACCTTTCCTTCATAAAGATCAACCGCTTTTTTCTTCCCGGACTGTGAGATTTTAAATACCGTTCCCAATACTTTAGTACTGAAACCATCAGCACGAACAATGAATGGATGTGTTTTAGATTTTGCCACAGAAAAGATTGCATCTCCTTTCAAATCCACAACTCTGGTGGACGCAGGAAAAGATTTCTCTACAGTCAGTACAGCGCCTGGTAAAAGAGTAACCACAGATCCGTCTTCAAGATGAACAATACGATTTCCGGATTCTGCAAGATAAACATCTGGCTTAATGAATAAGGTGTAGGTAAAAACTCCGCCCAATGTTAAAAGCAGAATAATAACCGCTGCAATTTTATAAAGATGTGTTCTAAAGCTTTTTGCTGACGGGATAGATACAATATCTTTTTGAGAAAAGTAATTTTCCAGTCCGGATAATACCCTTTCTCTGGATTCTTTAAGATGCACAATATCCAGATCTTTTTCTGCAAGATTTTTCCACTGTTTTAAAAGTTCATTTTCTTTTTCAGAAATTGAGTCTTCCGAAACTTCCCGTTCCCAAAGTCTGAAAACAAAGGCTTCAATATTTTTATATGGTAAAAGTTTTTTCATAGGGGTCTTTCATGTATTCACAGATACTTCTATCTATAAGACAGTGAAAATGAAAAACTTCCCCGGGGCATTCTTAACGTTATATTCACATTACAACCAAATTGTTAATAATTTTCGTCATATTTCACATTTACTCAACATTAACGTTCAATTTTCGGCCTGTTTTTCAGAAATATTTAATCTTATCACACCCAAAGTTCACAAAAAGTTAATTTTCCTTTAGGTAATTTTGTATCACAATATGAGCCCAACAGACTATATATTATTAAAGAAAATAAAATCAGGTGACCGCCCTGCATTTATGCTGCTGTATGACCGGTATTGGGATAGTCTGTACCGCTTTGTTTATGTACGGACACGGGATAAGGAAGTTTCTGAAGAAATCCTCCAGAACCTGTGGATGAAGATTCTTGAGAATACGGATGCCATACAAACCGATGATACAGAAAGTGCCAAAGGCTACCTTCTCCGTCATCTTCATTACCGGATTATTGATTTTTATAACAGCTACAAAAAAGCGCCTCCTACGCTGAGTATTGACGAGTTTGATATTCCGAATGAAATAGAAATAGCAGATTCCGAGTATTTTGAAATCCTTGAAGAAAATGAGATCAGTGCTTTATTGACTATGATTGATGAAGTCGTTTCCCAGCTTCCCTCAACGGAACAGCAGGTATACGATATGAGAATCAGGAAAAATATGTCTGTGAATGAAACAGCAGAAGCGCTGGGACTCAGCAATAAAACAGTAAGTAATAAATTAAGCAAAGCTTTGGGAGAAATCCGTGAACAGCTTAGTCCGGAGTATCAGTCGTCTAAAAAGCTGGTTTCTATTCTGTTGCTGATGGAGGTTTTGACGAGGTATTGATTTTGGGTTCGGGATGTGAGATGCGAGGAAATGTCAATGGTCAATTTGCTGCGCAGTCAATAGTCAATTTTTATAACAACTGTTAAATTCACAGCGGAGCGGATTCACCTTTTACCTTTCACTTTTAAAGTCAATAGTCAATTTGCTGCGCAGTCAATAGTCAATTTTTATAACACCTGTTAAATTCACAGCGCAGCGGATTCACTATTCACTATTCACCAAATAACGGCAGAAAAACTGTATTAAAATCCAGGATTTTAAAATCGGCAAGGTTTGAATCTATGCTTTCATCATTATTGGTGAAAATTACAGTCTGCATTCCGGCTTCTTTTGCGGCCTTTAATCCTGACTGACTGTCTTCAATAGCTATACAGTCTTCCGGGGAAACTCCGAGATTTTTTGCAGAAGTAAGATATACGGCAGGATGAGGTTTTCCCTGAGTTTCAAACTCTGATGAGTGAATGGTATCAAACAGGTCATGAACCTGAAGCTTTTCAAGCACCGCATGTGCTACCCGTAAAGGAGCATTGGTAGCCAGGCCTATTTTGTAGTCTTTGTTCTTAAGATTTTTAATAAACTTCTCTACACCAGACATGGTACAGTTTTCGGTCTGTATCATTTCGATTACTCTTGTAACCACTTTATATTCCAGATCAGAGGCATCAAAATTTTCCCAGGGGAATCTTTTATACCAGAATTCGGTTACTTCCTGAGTCGTCATATATTTGGTTTGTGCCGCAAGATCATCCGTAACCTGCACTCCATAAGATGAAAATACATCCAGTTCTGCCTGGGTCCAGAATTTTTCTGAGTCTACCAGAACACCGTCCATATCAAATATTACTGCTTTTAAAGCCATTTTGAATGATAAATTATAAGCGATGAATTATTGGCTGATTTTATAAACACAACGCTGCCCACCGGAAGTAATATGATCTATTCTTTCCACTGTATACTCCTTTCCTATCAGGGATTGGAAATTGGATAGCTCCGCGCGGCAAAAACCCTGGCATTCTGTTGCTGCAGCGCATATCGGACAATGATTTTCAATCAGATAATAGTCTTCCCCTTCTTTTTTCCATTCTGCCATATAGCCTTCATCACTACGCACTTTTGAAAGAGATTCTAGGCGCTGTTCCAGTGATTCTGCCTTTGAAAGTACTTTTTCATAACGCTCATGGGTATTTTTTTCCCGGTCGCTGATTAATAAATCCAATGCATTTTCACCCAAAAGATTTTTCACGGATTTCAAAATCTGAACCGTAACATCCGCATGGGTATCCGGAAATTGAGCCAGTCCTTTCTCTGTAAGAGTATAGTACGTAGATGGGCGCCCAACCCCTTCGCTCTTCACCGAAGACCTAATTAATCCTTCCTGAGCAAGATTCAGTAAATGCTTTCTTGCTCCTTCCTTGGTGATTGACAATTCTTCAGCAATAAGAAGTGATGTAGCCTCACCTCTCATCTTCAAAAACATCAGAATACGATCCGCAGCCGGCTTCTTCATTTGACAATATTTAGGTTGTTTTATTTTTCAACAACAAATATAGTCATTTTCTATAACCTTATAAAATCAAGGATAAAATAAAGATTTACTACATTTTACTTATACTCATCAGAAAATAAATAAAACAACCATAAAGTTGTTTTATTTAAATATATTTCTACCTTTGTGAGACATTAATCAAAAAAATAAATACAATGACTCCATTTACATTACCACAGTTACCTTATGCTTACGATGCTTTGGCGCCTTTTATAGATAAAGAAACGATGATCATTCACCATCAGAAACATCATCAGGCTTATGTAGATAATCTGAATGCAGCACTGGCACAAACCAATGAAACCAATCCCGACCTTGATTCATTACTGCAAAGAATAAGTGAATACAGTCCTGCCGTCAGAAATAATGGTGGCGGCCACTATAACCATTCTTTATTTTGGGAAATTATTTCTCCAAAACCCAAGCTGAATCCTGAAGGCATGCTTCATGACGATATCACAGCTACTTTCGGGAGCCTTGACAATCTAAAAGCAGAAATGAAGAAGACAGGTTTGTCACAGTTTGGTTCAGGATGGGTATGGCTTTTTGTAAAATTCAACGGCTCATTGGCCATCAGCTCTACCCCTAATCAAGATAATCCGATGATGGATATTCTTTCCACCAACAGAGGTTTTCCGATTTTGGGAATAGATGTCTGGGAACATGCCTATTATCTGAATTATCAAAATAAACGCGCAGATTATCTGGATGCTTTCTGGTCTGTACTGGATTGGTCAGCTGTTGAAAGAAAATATGAAGAAGCCTTGTCAAAAGTAAAATAAATAATACTGAAAGTAAACGAATTATGACTGAGGAAAATTTTATCAATAAAGCAAAGGCTTCAGGCATTATTGCTCTTGACCTTTCAGATTACAAACCGACTACGGAAATTGTAGAACTGGATATCAAAGAACATCTTTTCATGGGAATGATTGTTAAGGAGAAGGAATTTAAAGAATCAATTGCTGCGGTGGATTTTTCTGTTTACAATGAAAAAGCAGTAGCGATCATCTGTTCTACGGATGCTATCATTCCGCCCTGGGCTTATATGCTTATTATGGAAAAATTGTCTCCTTACGCTTCTTATGCTGATTTAAACAATGCAGAAACTGTACTCCTTGATCTCTGGAAACGCCGTCTCATCTATGCTGATCTGAAACAGTATAAAAATCAGAAAGTGGTTGTCCGCGCAAGTACTCATCATGATCCTTCATTGTATTTATTAGCAGCAGGATTACTGAAACCGCTGGTGAAAACACTGATGTATGGTGAAATTGGGTTACCCAAAGTAATTTTTAAACATTAAAAAATGAAAGCAATCATATTCAACGGATCGCTGGAAAGAAGAACTTTATCTACTTCCGGACTGATTTCAGATTATTTTTCTGAACGCCTGAAAATACTGGGAATTCAGACTGATATTTTTACACTTGCTGACTCCGGCATTCCTCTATTCGATGTCACACTTAACAAAACTCCTTTGGCCGTAGAGCGTATGGCTCAAATGTTTACAGATGCTGATCTGCATATCTGGCTGGCTCCGCTTTATCACGGCAGCATTCCGGGAGTAATGAAAAACTGCCTGGACTGGCTTGAAGTAACCGCCAACTGGTACGAGCCTTATCTCACGGATAAAACTGTAGGGCTGGTATGCTGGGCTGATGGTCTTCAGGCCATGCAGGGAATTAACGCCATGGATTCTATAGCCAAATCATTGCGTGCCTGGCCATTGCCATTCAGTGTTCCGATTGTCAGGTCTTCATTATTTAAGGAAGAACCACCCTCTCAGATTTCGGATCTGTATTCCGGTAAGTTTGATAAGCTTATCAGCATTGCAGCTTCTAAAAAAATAACCATTATTGACTAAGTACCGGCAGAAATTACTGCATATTAATGATTTAAAATAAAAAATAGCACACTTTATGCTGATTATTTTCAAAGAACAGTGTTGAACTGCTGTAATTAAGTTTAGCGGGGATTTCCGAACTGTTCAACGTTGACGAAATCCCTTTTTTAAACCCTCTAAATTCAAACAATATGGCTATAAAAATAACAGATGCCTGTATCAACTGTGGAGCCTGCGAACCTGAATGCCCCAACTCAGCCATTTACGAAGGTGCTATTGACTGGCGCTGGAAAGACAAAACCAAACTTTCAGGACATATCATATTTCCTGACGGTACGGAAGGTGATGCCGATGCTTATCATCAGGCAGTCTCGGATGAAGTGTATTATATTGTATCCGGAAAATGTACGGAGTGTAAAGGGTTTCATGAGGAACCTCAATGTAAGGCGGTATGCCCTGTAGACTGCTGTGTAGATGACCCTGATCATCGGGAAACTGAAGAAGTGCTTTTGAACCGGCAGAAATTTATGCACAGTGCCTAAACTTCTGTATTTTATATTCGATTTCAATAAAGGCGGGCTTTAGCCCGCCTTCTTATATTGCTTTTCTTTGAGTTAAGGCCCAAACTTATTTTGCTTTAATCTCAGTGTAGATTTTTTGAGTAAAAGGAGTTTCTACCCCAGTTTCAGAACCATATTTCAATACAGCACCTGCAAACAATTCCAGCTCATTATCCTTCTTTCCGGAATTAATATCAAGCTGTAAGGAAGTTGGAGTCTCAAAAGGAAATGTTGAGGCTTTTTCAAATGTTTTAGCAATGATATCTTCCTGAAGATAGATTCCTTTCTTATCAGCAATCTGTTTGATTTCTTTCATAATTTCAGCCGCTTCTTTCTGCTGCTGTTCATCGGTACATACAGTTCCAATAGATGAATTATGCTTTGCTGTTACCAATCCGAAGCTGGCAATAAAAATAAATTTCGTCCAGATATCTGATAATGAATTATCTTTAAAATCAAAATCAATTTTACTTTCAATCAATAGCTCTGTAATCCATTCTACAGGAGCAGAAAAATGCTCAGGATCTCTTCCCACAATCATTTTTCCGGCTTTTCCTTTATGTTCCACTACTCCTCTTTCTTTAATATGGGAAGCTACGTAGATACAGGTTGGAAGAATAGTGTGTTCCGGAATTATTTTACGGATTCTGTCATAAATATCTGCTCCGTTCATCATCGGAAGCAATACAGTATCTTTATTAATAATTTCCTGCAACTGTTTACAGACATTTTCAAGATCGTACTCTTTTACACAGATCAAAACCAGGTCAGGATTTTTGATCTCACTGATATTCTGCACGATATCATCAGGATGGGTCTGAGAATTGGAATGCTCGGGAGATAACAAAGTCAAGCCGTTTTCTTTCACTTTCTCATACGTTTCTCCACGGGCAACAAAAGAAATGGTATATTTTTCCGTGGTTTCATTATTCTGATTTATTTTAAATCCAAAATAACCGCCTACACCACCTAATCCTACTACAACAATATGTTTTTTGTTCATGAAATTATTTTTAAGCAAAGATGAGCGATGATTTCTGAACTATCACTTGACAAATGAAAAGAAATTACAATTTATGAATATCCCTTCTGATCCTGCTCAGGGAACTGTCCTTGATGCCAAGGTAAGAAGCAATCACCTTCAAAGGAACATGCTGAAAAATATCCGGATCTTTCTTCATCAGGTTAAAATATCTTGTGGATGCCTTCTGACTCGCCATTTCGATGAGCCGGTCATGGATCGTATAATAATTAAGAACAAAAAGAAGCCTACTGAACTCTCTGAATTCAGGAATATTATGAAAATTATGCTGTACGTTTTCCAATCCGGTCTCCCAAAAGACACATTCGGTGATCGTCTGATATATTTCTTTGGTAGGCTGCTGTCTGAAAAAAGACAGAAAATCATTAACGAAGCAGGGAGCTGTATAAATATTGGTGGTAATCTCCTCATTATCTTCATTCAGGATATAAGACCGCACATAGCCTTTTTCCAGGAAGTAGGTTTTGGTACTGATCGTATCTTTATCCAGCAAAACAGTATTTGCTTTTACCTCAAAATGACTGAATTTTTCAGTAATTTTTTCAACTATTTCAGCTTGGATACTAAATAAGGAATGGAAGTAGGCATTAAGTGATGATTTGTTCATTAGAGTATCGCTATAAATCTATTTTGGGGCTTCTAAAATAGCAATAATTCCCGGAAATCCGGTTAATATGAAACGATAAACCACCCCGTCAAAAATTCTTTGAATTTTCGCCATCCTTCAAAAGGAGGGGAATTTTTCACATCATAAGGAATGATATTTAGAAAAAATAAAACCCTTTAAACCGTGGGTGTAAAGGGCTCGTATCTTTTTTGAAAAACTTAGTCTTCCAGGAGAACTTCATCATAAGTAACAGGATCTGCAACCTCTTGATATTGTTCCCATTCTGCTTCAAGTTGTTTATTGGTTTTCATATCTTCTTCAAGCTTCAAAGTTTCACGGTATTGTTTTGCTTCTGCTACCAGTGTCCATTTACAAGCAATTCCCATAGAATCAATATAACTTCTGACATCATGGATATTTAGTCTAAAAAACTCTTTTCTTGGATTAATTTTGTTAAGCTGACTTTTCAAAAACTTTTTATGAAGCTGTTTTTCCAATGCAGGGGCATCTTCAGCATATATCATAGCATGAACATCAAACTCAAAAGGGACACTTGCATCCCCAAGTTCACGAACACGGTCTAAAGGATCCAAACGTCTTGTCATACCAATTTTATAAACATCTTCTCCAAATGAACCGATATTTGAAATAATGTATACATTACCGGTTCTCGTCTGCTGGGCCATTGAGATTGCTCTTTGATTTTTCTCTTCAGCCTGAGTAAGTTTTTGCTGTAATTCTTCAAGCTGTTGCTGAAAAAGTATCTTTTGTTCTTCATTAGCTCTGGCAACCTGAGATTCAGCTTTCTCAATCAGTCTCTTTAAAGTTTGTTCTTCTTTTTCTGCCTCTTTGATTGCTTTTTCATAGTCTTTGCGAGCTCTTTCTTCTTCCCGAATCTGCTCACGAATTTGTCTCTGCTCTTCCTGTTCCTGCCATTTCAACTCCTGGGCAACTACAGCCCATCTCAGTTCTTCTACCCTCGCACTATGGTAAACTTCAGATATTCTCGCATTCCTAAAAGCCTGACCATTAAAATTAACCAGTTGGAAAGCATCATCCATCTTTTGTTTCAATATTCCAAAGTTATCTTTCTTTACTGACGCTAAAATAGAATCTACTTTTCCATTATAAGCATCAATAACAAAATCAATAGCAGTATTTCTTCTTGATTCATCCATATAATCACAGATACCAGCCTGTCTGCTAACAATCATTAGTTTATTGTTATGTCTAAGTTTTTTAAGTTTATCACCTGCTTCTTTATGACTGAAATCTTCCGCAAGCTCATCCAATAAAGTATAAGTTGGTACCAGATATTCATTGCCATACCCTTCAATAACATTTTTCATTGCTTTTATTCTATCCGCAATCTGATCTGCTTCTCTCAAACTTCTGTAAGCATCTCCTCCTATTGATTCTGCTCTCACTTCAGCATTATCTACAATACGCTTCGCTTCATTTACAGCATTTTCATACAGTAATTCAATCTCTCGTGTTTTCTTCTCAGTAGTTTCTTTTACATTCCTACGAAGCTCACGAGCTTCAAGCTGTGCATTAGAAAGCTCCTGTCCTGCCTTATCTCTTAATCTCAGGCTATCTCTTTCTGCTTTTTTAAGAAGGTAATCGCACTCAACTTTAACATCAATAATATCTTGATACTTTCTCAATGCATCATTATGTTGTGATAGTTCAACTATTTTTCTGTTCAAAGTATTCTTATCGAGCTGTAATTTGGAAACCTCTATTTTCAAACGGCTGTTCTCTCCTTTTAGATTTGTAATTTGAGTATCTTTTTGAAGAGATTCTTTTTTAAACTTCCCTGATGTACTGAATGCATACAGCATCAGTATAAATAAAATAATAATCAATAAAATTGCCATGGTTGAAATTTTTATCAGGCAATATTAAATAAAAAATACAGGCCCAACTTACGGAAAACCGTAACTAGAAGTCTATATTTCAAAAGGAATATCCAATTGAATAGTTTATTATCGAACCATAAGTAATTGTACATTACTTTGCCATTTATAACAAATTGTGTAATTTTCTTAACCAAAGCAGCTAAAGAGGCCACAATTATGGATACTGATTTCACTTATAACTTCATCGAGCCTGATAAAGAGATTGCAGATTTCGTTGAAAATCTGGGCACTTTTCAGAACCTTTCGGATGAAGCTAAGGAAGTGGTTATCATTCCGGATGGAAGAATTGATTTATTTTTCTCACAGTCGGCTACAGAACCTTTTCATGTTACGCTTCTCGGATTGGAAACCTATCCTGAGCAAAGGTTTATAGCTCCCCGTATGGCTACTTTTGTTGTAAGTTTCAAACCTCTTGCAGTTGAATACATTCTGAATACCTCCATTGCTGATTTATTGAATATCGGAAAAGAGCTTTCTCCTGATTTCTGGAATTTTAAAGCTGATGATATAAAGGATTTCAGCCATTGCTGTACGAAAGCAACCCAAAAAATAAAAGAACTGCTTCCACTGAAAGTAGATGAAAGAAAACGAAAACTTTTTGAGCTGGTATATGCCTCAAAAGGAGAAATGAGCGTGCAGGAACTTTCTGAAAAAACAGGCTGGAGCAGCAGACAGATTAACCGGTACTTTACCAAACAGCTTGGCCTGTCATTAAAAGCCTATTCTACTATTTTGCGTTTCAGAGCATCATTGGAACACATTGCCCAAGGGAGACTTTTCCCGGAACTCAATTATACAGACCAGAATCATTTTATCAAAGAAGTAAAGAAGTTTTCCGGGGTTGCACCCAAAGAATTATCCAAAAATAAAAACGACCGATTTGTACTATTATCCGTGTTGAAAGGAAGATAAATTTGCCATGTAAAATTTAAATCAACAATGCTGATAGACAATAAATCAATAGCAATCGTTGGTGGCGGTCCGGCAGGACTTACACTGGCAAGACTTTTACAATTGAAAGGCGCAGATGTAAAAGTATATGAAAGAGACTTCAACAAAAATGCACGCGTAAAGGGTTCTCCACTCGATATGCATGAAGATTCAGGTTTGGTAGCCATCCGTAAAGCGGAACTTCTGGAAGAGTTTAAACAGGTTTTCCGTCCCGGCGCAGACAGAACACTGATCATGAATGAAAAGGCAGAAATATTTTTTAATGATCACGAGACGAAACCTGAAGAGGATTTTGGTCATGAACATTTCCGTCCTGAAATAGACCGCGGCCCGTTACGAAATATGCTGTTAGAATCTTTGCATCCTGAAACGGTAATCTGGGACAGTCATTTTCTTTCTATGGAACCTCAAAATGAAGGCTGGCTGCTTCATTTTAAAAACGGGAAATCAGTGTATGCTGATATTGTGATTGCTTCAGATGGTGCCAATTCTAAAATCCGTCCGTATCTCCATACCCATAAACCTGTTTACTCCGGAATCATTATGCTGGAAGGAAATGTTTCAAAAGAAAATGCACCTCAGATTGATGCATTGATTAAAGGTGGAAAAATAATGGCATTCGGAAATTCTCAAAATATTTTAATGGGGCAAAAAGGCAATGGGGATCTCGGATTTTATGCAAGCTTTAAAGCTGATGAAAACTGGCCTGCCACCAGCGGTCTTGATTTCTCTGATCAGGCGCAGATGCTGAAATGGTTCAAAACAGAATATTCCGAATGGGCTTCTATCTGGGAAGAATTGTTTGAAAATGCAATGACTCCTTTTATTCCACGTCTGATTTACTCTATGCCCCTGGATCAGACCTGGGAAACACAGCCTAACCTGACTCTGATTGGTGACGCAGCACATGTGATGCCTCCTTTTGCAGGAGAAGGCGCCAATATGGCGATGCTGGATGCCCTGGAACTGAGCGAGCATTTAACAGATAACAATTATACTACTGTAAAGGAAGCTATCTGCGCCTACGAACACCACATGCGTAAGAGAGCTGCCGCTGCCACACAGGAATCCCTTGAAAACGGAGAACGGATGCATTCTGAAAAATCATTAACTACCATGCTTGATTTTTTTAACAGTCACCTGGCTTCATAAGTAAAACAAAAGGCTGCCTCCAATCCAGAGACAGCCTTTTTAAGTTTAATAAACTCTTTTTCTCTCCGCTTTTAGATCCGGGTGCGGAGGTTCATATGTGTTATTTCTTGATCAATTTGGTATTATAAGTATTTTTATCATCTTTTATTGTAATCACATACATTCCTTTGACCAGAGAAGCTACATTGATTTTTCCGTCAATCTTACCTTCCTGAACAAGTCTTCCATCCGCACTGTAGATTTTATAGTCGCCTTTACCTTTAAGGTTTTTCACTTCTACAAATGTATCTGCAGGATTAGGATAAACAGAAACCTCTGATGATTTTGTATCTACCGTTTCTCTCACGGCAAGTGTACTCGCGGTAATTTTCACAGGAAGATCCATAATACCTCCAGCCTGGCTTGCCAACTCACCACATACGCTATTCAGGGCACTCGTTGCGAATTTACCAACGACTCTCATTCTTAATGTCTTATCTCCGGAGTAAGTGGTAGCAGGAACGGTGAAGTTAAAACCTGGTAATCCTATATTACCTGCATTTGTTGTCGCTGAAGTCTGTCCTACCCTTTCTGTAGATTCAAATACTCCGTTTCTATTGTAATCAATCCAGGCAGATACATTTACCGGAAGTCCGTTTTGCAACAAATTCCCTATTCTAGGTGTAAGCGTATAGGTACTGCCTTGTGTCAAGTTAACAACTTTAGTAAGATCTTCGCTTAAATCTTTATAGGATTTTGCTGTAAGATCACTATAATCAAGATTCGCAACGGTAACTTTTAAGATGGTTCCTACATAAGGTGAACCTGAATTTAAAAGGCAGTAATCAGCTCCTGTCTTTAATCCTTTTGTTTTAAATGTATAATTATTAGAGAAAGTTCCGGGAACTGAATTTACCACAGCTGCTACCTGAACTTCGTAATTGGTTTCATCTTCTAAATTATTCAAAACTACAGAATTTGCCTGACTTACAACATTAGACCAGCTGGCTGTTCCTGCTTTTCTGTAATTAACAGAGTAAGCAGCTCCGGGAACACTATTCCAGGATACCCTTGCTGTTGTTTTGAAAATCTCAGTATCTATCGTGGAAACTCCTGTAGGTGCTGATGCAGTTGAAGTAGGTGCACTTCCCACAGTAACAGCAGGAGACACTGCATAAAAGATATTCCCTACAGCTGACACTCTTAATTTTACTGCTCCGCTTACATTACCCGGCATTTGTGCACTATAGCTTCCGGTGTTTGGAGTTGCAGCTACAAGATTTGTCCAGGTTGCACCGTTATCTGTAGTATAATCTATTTTCACGCTCGCTGTATTATAAGGGGCAGCATTTGTATTGGCAACCTCCCAATAGATTGTATTTACTGCATCATTATACAATACTGAAGATGTGGTCAGTCCATTGAATTTGAATGGCCCGTCATTCCCTACAGTCACTGTAGTTGTTGAGCTTGAAACCATGGGACGCTGAGCGTTCAGATCCCGTACCGTTACCGCATAGTTCAATGTTCGCGGGATATATGATACTGTTTCCCATCTCTGTTTGTCTGTCAGGATTCCATTCATCACACTTGCAAAGTTGGGAAAATACCTTCTTCCGTTTGCTGTTCCGGGAACTGATCTTGTCAAAGCTCCTTTTGGATTGTATCCCCATCCGCTGTCGCCGGAAATGGTAGAAAATTCATCTGTACTGTCATTCTGTTCCCAGGTATAGTTCACAGAATCATTTTCAGCATCTGTAGCTGAAGCTTCAAGATAATAAGCAGTTCCTTTAGGAATACTATAAGCAGCTAAAGGATTAATGGCTGGAGCAGTATTGTTGATAATATTTTGAGAGGCTCCGCAATTCACTTTACTTTCTAAATTAGTTAATACCTGATCAATGGATTTATAATGAAAATATCCGTCAGCATTAGCCTGAACATTATCATAGGTAATCCCGGCATAGCCCATAATAGTAGTCCCTCCTCCGGGCTCTACATTGGCACCCTGATTGGCATCTGTGACAGAAGTATTTGAAAATGTGTGATTAGCTCCCAACTGATGTCCCATTTCATGAGCTGCCGTAAAATCAAAAACTTCCCCCACCGGAACAGGTCCCTGGGTGTAAGCGGAACCTTTTTTTATTTCAGTATTAGTCGCCGGATCGATGCAGACAATTCCGATTCCTCCTGCGTTTCCGCTTCTCTCAGCATTCTGATTAAGAACATGGCCGATATCATAGTTGGCATTTCCCACTACAGAGGTAAGGGTTTGTTGCAGCTGGAGATTCAAGTTCCCTGTATAAGGATCTGTTGCCGGATCAAGATAGATGATATCCGGAATATTCTGAACCGTTAAATGGGCTCCGAAATCCCGTTCAAAAACCCCGTTTATGCGGGTCATGGTATTATTCATGGCGGCCAGTACAACGCCTTTTTTTACGTCGTCGGTCGCATTGGCCGGAGTTCCTGCCGCTGTTAACTGATATTGGCTGTATTCTCCTGTAACGGACAATGCCATTCTAAAATCTCTGTATTTCGTATTGGTAGGTCTGCTGGCAATCCCCACTCCTGAAAGCATTTTTTTACCATTCTCTACCAATTTATTAATACTCTTAAAATCATGTTCTCCTGTATCACATTTAAAGCCGTGCTCTCCTTCATTCTTTGATTTATAGAATACACCGTAAGTCTGTTTATCAGCACTTATTGGTTCTATAAACTGAAATATACCATTTTTAATGATCATAGACTGCATATCATAGGGAGAGGTACTGAATCTCAAATATTTAGACGGATCATCTACGCCCACTCCTACATATGACCCAAGCTGATATCTTTCGGCCAGGAATTTATCAATCACTGGATTGCTATAGACAGCAAACTTTTCAATTTTCCCTTCAACCGTAGGTAAAGAAATAATAACTGGTGTTGCTCCTTTCCCGGTTTCTTCAGCATTTCTCAGCATTTCGCGAAGGGATTTCAGGTCCACTCTGTAAGAATGTTGTACTTCTACTCCTTCTCTTATCTGTGAAGTTTTCTGTGAGACAGATTCCCATCTCTGAGCATTGAAAACCGTAAAACAAGATGCTAATGCACAAACGAATAAAATTCTTTTTTTCATAGATTTATTTAAAATTACTTTGGTTGTATGAGTATAGGTAGCTCATTTTTATCAAAAGATCATTTTTGGATTCTGATCAATCCACTTAAGTATTATCATAAGTTCAACAAAATAAAATCAATGATGAAAAATTCACAACAAATCACTTCACAAAACTTGTATATTCCCAATAAAAAACAAAAATAAATGATACTACTCATATACATCAGGACTTACAATTAATTAATTATCAATCAATTATATTTTACGCTCAATTTTGTCTTGCTAAATTCTGTTTTTTATAAGTAAGAATGAATACAATTCTAACCTAAAAAACGGATAAAAAAACATATTGAAAATCAACTAAAAAGAGGAAGAAAAAAAGAGAAATAATCAGGAATACAGTATAAAAAAGGAGAAACTTCCAAAGAACTACTGCTGTTTTTCATGAAAGGATTAATAAATTAAGAAAATATCATAATTACTTAAATATCAGATGTTTAAAATCAAAAATATAACATGTAGTATCCGTGTAGTATCGTATTTTTTCATGTTTCCGTCAAAAATTTTCATATTTGAGCACTGAGACCACTAAAAAAAACCGGGTGGTGAAAAGAGAATATTTCGAGTACTGTCTGACCTGATGAATCAGACAGTTTTTTTTTGGATTATTGTAAGGTATCAAAGAAATGATAAATATCTGTATCCCCGGGAATATTCAATTTTTTTCTGATCCTGTATTTTTTCTGCTGAATACTTCTATGCTGAACCATCGTATAGTTTGCTATTTCTTTAGAAGAAAAATGTAATTTAAGCATTGCACAGAAAACCAGTTCGGAATTTTCAAGATTGGGGTTAATCATAAAAAGCTGAGGGATAAACTCGGGATAGGTTTCTTTAAAACGATCCAGAAACTCAGGATCATTCTTTTTACCAAGTTCTATAATTTCCTCCTGCTTATTGTCATTTATTCTTATTTTCAGATTTTCAGCTTCCCGGGCAAGAATTTTTTTTCGTTTTCTCAAGGCAATACTAATTCTCCAGGCATATACCCCCAGCAGGCAAAGCCCCAAAAACGACAGGGAAATAATCCAGTATATTTTGCTTTTATGCTGATCCGCATCCTGTTGGGTGACTGTAATAAAAGACTCCATATCCTGATTAATGGTAGCCAGCAAAGAGGTGTTGGTTCTGTCGAAAGCCTCTGTATAGGCTTTCAAATAAAAATAGGCCTTCTCTTTATCTCCGGTACGTTCATATAACATTCTTAGATCGTTATAGATATACTTACCATAATAAACATAGATACGTTTTGTTTTATCATTGATTTTCAATGCTTTAATCAGAGCCTGTTCCGCCTTATCATATTGTTTATCATAAAGAAAATATTCCCCCAAAATAGTATTGGCATAGAGGGCAATTCCATCTTCTTTACCTCTTAGATTGGCTTTATTATAAGCAATGGTTATATACTTATATGCAGAATCTTTGTCTTTATGCATATAGATATAATCGCTTATTGCACAATCTGCAAGACCTGTATCGTCCAGCCGTTTTGCTTTATGAAAATACCCCAGTGCTTTTTGGTATTCCTTTTTTTGAACAAGATAAATAGCCTGTCTGAAATAAATACTGAAAAGGATATCGTCTTTAAGCGGGGAATGATCACTTTTCCTGATAAGACTCATTGCTTCATTATTATACTGAAAAGCTTTATCAAGCCTTCGAAGCTCTACATTGAAGCGGCCATACACGTTATAGAATCTTGCCTTGTGCAGGTTGTCTTCCGAATCATCCAGAATTTCCTTTGCATTATCAAAAAGGATCTGCGCCTTCTGGAAATTTTCAAGCGATATATTAAGCTCTGCCAGATTGATATAGCACAGTGCCTTCCCATCCGGATAATTCATTTTATCGGCCTGTTTGTAATATCTTTTATTAAGACTAATGAGTGAATCATATTCTCCACCAAGCCTAAACTTTTCATTCTGTCTCAGTAAAGCAACGTCAAATTTCTTTTCAGCCTCTTTCTTTGAATGGGAATGGCACGAAACTAAAACAAAAAGTAACACAAAAAGAAAAATACGCATCATATGTCTCTCTAATTAAGCTAAATTCATGTATATATTATGATTAAATAATGATCTCTCCGGAGAAAAAACAGTCTGTATAATTTTAAAATTCTCAATGGTTATTTCTGCTGAGATCAACAATAAATCTTTTCATAAAACAGAATCATTCTGCTTTTATTGTGATGTATTTCTTTATTCTGCCAGGTTATCAAAAAAATCGTAAATATCTGTTTCTCCGGGAATATTCAGCCTTTTTCTGATCCTGTATTTCTTTTGTTGAACAGATTTATGCTGTACAAAAGTATAATCTGCAATCTCTTTGGATGAAAAACGTAATTTCAGCATTGCACAGAAAGCCAGTTCTGAATTTTCAAGATCCGGATTGATCGCCAGCAGCGATTTAATAAATTCAGGAAAGAGCTCTTTAAATTTCAGCAAGAAAGAAGAATCATTTCTTTTAGCAAGCTCAGTCACCTCCTGAAGCTGTTTTGTCTGGACATGATTTTTCAGTGCGTCGGTTTGTTCTTTTAAAGTATTCTTCTTCTTTTGTAATTTGTTAATCATCTTTCGAACATATACTCCTGAAATAGTAAGTACTGTGATAGACAGTGCAATAAACAACGGAAGATCATTTTTATGCCAGTCCGATTCCTGCTTCATTTCCGAAATAAAATCTTCGGTAGCTTTGTTCATAACGGTAAATCGTTCCGCATCAAATCTTCCCTCCTCTTCCATATATTTCTTCAGATAAAAATAGGCCTTCCCTCCGTCATTTTTTTTCTTATATAATTCTGCAAGTGATTTATAAACTTCTTTGATATGTGAAGAATAGGTCCGTCTTGTCTTAATATTTATTTCCAGTGCTTTTTTTAGTGCTTTTTCAGCCTGTTCGCTATTTTCAATTTCATTATAATAGTATCCCATTGTATAATACACCCAAAGAGATTCCACATCTGTAGTTTTCTGACTGATCATTTTTTCATCTGCTTTGCTGATGTATATACCGGCAGAATCAGGTTTATGAGTAAATAAATAGTATTGTGCCACCATACAATTGGTGTACGCCGAATTTTCCAACACATTTGCTTTTGTAAAGCATTTCAGAGAAGTTCCCAGCCATCCTTTCCATGCATAGTAAATTCCTTTGTTTACATAAAGTCTGGGTAGAAGTTTTTGGCTAAGCTTTGTTTTTTCAGTCTGTTTGAGATAATAAAATGCCTTGTTGTTGCATTCTATAGCCTTATCGTTTAATTTGAGATGAGAATAATAGAGACTGTAATCATCATAGAATGCTGCTTTATGGTAAGCATTTCCGGAATTAATCAGATCTTTTTCTGCTTTATTGAAAAAAAAACGGGCTTTTTCATAATTTCCTGCAGAAACATTTACGCCTGCCATATTCAGATAGCAAAGTCCTTTTCCTGCTGTATATTTTAATTTTGCCGCTTTATTCAGATATTCTTTATTAAGCTTAACAAAAGCCTCATATTCACCAGATAGCTGAAGCTCAGAGCTTTGAGTTAACAGAGATACATCAAAATTTTTCTGGTCTGTATTATCAGTTTCCTTATAACATGAAAACATAACCAGAATCAGCCCCATGAAGATTGTAAAGGCTATTATCTCTTTGATAGCCTTTGAGTTGATCGTTTTATTTTTAAAAATGATTACATTAATTTTTCTCATCAGCACACTTTTCCCTGTATATCTACATATCTACCTATTCACTTACTTAATAATAAGTTGATAATTTTCTATCGTTATTCTAATATTATTCCCCAATCAGTGTTATAAATATACATAAATTATCATGTTCATTGTGAAATAAACAGGTTATTTCGCAAAAATGTAACATTCAGATAAAATATTGTAATATTTCTCATTTAAACAAACACTTTTTACCATTTAAAGACTGCTTTTATGAACTTTCTGTCAAAAAGTATATGCTTTATTCTAATAAGACTACCTGAAACGAAATTTGTTACAAGCAGATAAGGTTGTTTTATAATTTTTGATAAGTTATTTTGACAAACAAAATTATCTCCATATTTGTATATTGATCTTATGAAAAATCTTATCAGTATGAATATCAGCTATCGCCAACTTCTTCCTGAAGAAAGTAAGGCATATCGGGCCATCCGTCTGGAAAGTCTGGAACAGTTTCCTGAGTCATTTTGCGCAACCTATCAGGAAGCCAGTAAAATTGAAAAATTTCAGATGGAAAACGACATTGAAGAACAGACTTTTGGAAAATTTGTAGTGGGTGCATTCTCAAATGATTTGCTGATAGGCATCTGTGCTTTTGTTAAAAGTGACGAAAACTCAGGTACTCTTTACCAAATGTATGTAAAAAGAGAGTTCCAGGGAAAGAATATTGGTCAGGGATTGATTGAAGCTGTTATTCATGAAGCAGGCAGACAGTTTAATGATATTGAAATTTTCCTGGAAGTTACACCCGGAAATGACAAAGCGTACAATTTATATAGAAAAACAGGATTTTTGGAAGTAAAAAATACCTCTGCCGAAGATCCCGGTAATTATATTGTCATGAAATATACACCTGAATAAAAGCTGGATAACTTTCAAAATCATGATACATAAACCTGGTACTGCATAGTTCATTTATTCTGGACTACGGATGAGACCATTTCAAGCCAGAAGAACACAGAAACGTACTGGCAGCATATTGAAAGTAAAAAAGAGATCACCTTCACAAAATTAGTTCCTTCGGAATTAGGATTGAAAAAAATTGATCATTTCGGTTTTTTCAAAAAAAATATGAAAGACAGGCTTTGGGCTAATGTGGTAGAAAAGTTAAACGGTTTTCTTTAAACCATTTAACTCTGATCATTTTTTAAAGTCTTTACAAATTTCTCAAACTGTCGATCTGTATTTTGTAAGACCGGTCCGTGACCAAAGCAGATAGTAGCCGGATTCAATTCTGCCAGTTTCTGAAGCGATTTGATATTGCGCTGCTGATCCGTGGTGAACATATTGGGAGGAAGCCGAAGCCCCGGCACTGTCGTAAGCAGGTTCATATTGGTAGCGGCATCCCCAATGATCAGTAATCCATCCTGCTCTCGAAACAAGGAAATATGACCTCCCGCATGTCCTGGGGTTTCTATTACCTGAAAATTTCCGATTTTATCGTTTTCAACGATGGTCTGCCCTACTTTATGTCCCTGACCCGCCCAGTATTTTTGCTGAAGCTTTGCCAGCCAATGCTGCGGAGCCGGATAGTCGTTGGTTACGAGACCTGTTTCAGTCCTGAAAACTTCATTGGGATGGCAGAGCAGGGGTATATTGAATTCTGCACATATATGATCGCTGCAGCCCTGGTGGTCTGCATGGGCATGGGTTAGTACATGTTGATGAACAGGGAATTTCTGCAGGATTTTCTTTATGGTTGTGTACGAACTTCGTATTCCCGAGTCTACCAGAACACCTTCAATAATATAGCAATTGATACTGTTTCGCGGCATGAGTGGAATATGGAATACTTCAGGAGCAATTTGACGTAGCATAATTTTTTTTCTGCAAATCTACATTACCGACCAGTATGGCATAAGGACATTTGTCCTATAATATGCCAGGTCTGTGGATTTGTCCTTTCGCCCGGGTAAGTGATCGCTGTGTAATTCCAAGGTATGAAGCCAGATCCTGTGTCGATATCCGTTTTACGAGCATCGGTTCATCAGATAAGACATGACGGTATTTGTCTACAGCGGATTTATTATTGTAATTCAGAAGATAACGTTCCTTTTGAATATACTCCTGCTCTATCACCGATTTTGTAACTCCGTTCAGAGCAGCCACCTTTTCCAGCAACTGCTGATAGTCTGGATAACTTATGCTATAGATTATGCTATCTTCTACAGCCCTGAAGCTTTTTCCGGATTTCTCCTGCGCTATAAACCCGGAAAACGAGGTGACAAATTCATTTTCAAACTTGAAGCAGGTTATATTTTCCTTACCTTCTTTATCGGTAGCATATGCTTTTACAGCGCCACTGGCAATAAATCCAATATAACGGCAGATTTCATCTTCATGAATAAAAAAATCACCCTTTTTTAAGTGAACCGGTTTAAAGAACTGCAAAGAAAAGTTGACTTCATTGGGTGATAATCCTCCTGTTGAGGACAGATAATTTTCAAAAACATTACTCATCCCACAGTCTGTTTGGTTTTTATTTTCTTGCAAATCACACATCAGATCCAGTAATTTTATTAAGGTGAATGAAGGAATTAATTATAAAAATAAGGTTCGGTTAACTATCACTTTTAAATATTAAGAACCCTTAAATACATACTCATCATACACCGTATTGATCAGCTCATCAGGATTGATGTTCCGCGAAAAAATAGGATAATGAAAGCGATCCAGCTTATTAAGAATACGGATCAGTTCCATTTTCTCGTAGTGGTTGAGATTTCCGGCAACGATATTGGTAGCCTGACGGATTTTTTCCATTTGATTTTCCAGGACCTTTAATCCTCGTTCGGTAATACGGATTAATTTACTGCGTTTATCTACATCAGAATCTGTCTGTTCTATAAGTCCCTGGCGCAAAAGCCTGGCGATAATAAGCATCCCTACCGGCTTATCATGGATATTTTTTTTGATAAGCGCCATTTTTGTCATTTCCCCGAAAGCTTTAAGATTAATCAGATAAATAAAATCTTCCTGAGTAGAAAATTCAGAATGTGAGATGGCAGACTTTGAATAGGTTTTTGCATACCGGTTAAGATGAACAAGTAATGTACTGATGGCACTCTCCGGCGTTCTTCCGTTCTCCTTGCCTTCCCAGTAGGGCTCTTCAGGGTGATGTTCTTCAATATTCCCTTTACCAGAAATCCATGCTTTAAAGCCCTGAATAGTTACCGGATAAGACTCCGGGCTATTACTGACTTCAGTTTCAAACTCTTCCAGCAGGTCTATATAATCTTTAATAAGCGTGTAATTCATTTCTGTTAAATAGTTTACAAATATACTAAATTCACCTCATATATAAACAAAATTAAAGCAAATAGAATAGATTCTGTGAACAATGGTGAACGGGTATTTCCTGCATAATACTCTGTTTTTTATCTTATCCAAACCAGGAATAAAAAGAAATGATAATCTGATCATTTTGGTTATCAAAGTTTTCCAATCAATCGTTGTGTGGTATTACGATATAACACGGTATAATAATTGTTGGAAAATAGACAGGAGTAAAATAAGCGTATGGATCATATAGAAACCGAACCAATAGATTTGGTAAGAGATAAAAATTTTATTGATAAATACTTCAGTTTAACTATAAAAAAGGAATTGAATATAGAAATCAATGTCAGCAGTGAGTATATTACTGCCCAAAATATTGTTTCCCGAAAATTAATTCTGGTGAAAACATTTTCGGATGCTGTCATGGGAAATCCTGAACTGTACCTTTTATTGGCTTCTCTCATCCATGATGTGAATACCCACTCTTTAACAAAGGGACAGATCATCAGAGCACTGGAAAAAGAATAAAGATCTCTCAAAGCCTGAGAGATCTTTTATTTTTTAACGTAACCGGATATTATACCTGTTCTTTCAAATGTTTCGCAACCATTGCTTCCAGATCATCAAGATTAAAAGGTTTTGAGACATAATCATCAGCTTTTGCTTCTGAGGCCAAAGCAACAATATCATTATTGGCTGTAACATAAATGACCGGAATATGTTTAAATTCCTCGGTGCTTTTGAGAAGTTTTGTAGCTTCTACCCCTCCTATTTTAGGAATCCAGTTATCCATCAGAATAACATCCGGCTGATAGTCTGCCACTTTCTCAAGGATATCGTGTGAAGTCTCTGAGATTTTGACATCATACCCGTTTTCTTCAAATATGATGGTGATCACTTCTAAGATAGCCGCTTCATCATCAAAAATTAAAATCTTCTTTTTACTCATATTATGTAGATTATTCTATTCTGAAATATTATAATTGTTTTATATAATCCGCTAAACCGGCGGGCGTGATAATTAAATCATATTCAATTTCTTCTATGGCATGTTTCGGCATAAATTCCACTTCTGCTGTTTCCGGATCCTGAATCCATACCTGCCCGTTATTTTTTTTAATATAACTTAAGCCTTCTACTCCATCGGCATTAGCTCCCGATAAAAGGATACCGATCAGATTTTCCCCATAAATTTCTGCTGCAGACCTGAAAGTAACATCTATAGAGGGACGGGAATAATTCATTTTTTCCGAGCTGTCCAATGACATCCATTGTGTGTTCTCAAACAACAAATGATAGTCTGCGGGAACAATATATATGGTGTTATTATGAACTTCCGTTTTATCTTCAACCTCTATGACAGGTATTCTGGTAAACTGCTGCAGTAAAGTACGCAGAATATCTCCCGATTGAGCTTTACGATGCATCACCAGTACAATGGGAACAGGGATGGTATGATCCAGGTTTTTGATCATTTCTATGATGACCTGCAAACTTCCTGCTGATCCGCCGATAACAATTAACTCTGTATTGGTTTGTGGTTTCATTCCGCTCATTACTAGTGGTGATCAATTTTTTTCCAGATTTTCTGATCTTCAACCTGATGGTAATTTTTGTCGATAGCAGAAAACCGAAGGGTTTCTTTTGCTCCCAATGCGAGAAAACCTAAATTTTCCAGGCTGTTATCAAAAAGTCTGAATACTCTTTCCTGAAGTTCTCTGTCGAAATAAATCAGTACATTTCTGCACACAATCAGCTGAAAACTATTGAAAGAGCTGTCTGACACAAGGTTATGTGTTGATAAAATCAGTTTTTCCTGTAAGCTTTTATCAAATCGTACACTATCATAATTGGCAGTATAATAATCTGAAAAGTCTTTTAATCCGCCTGAAAGCATGTAGTTTTCCGAATACAGTTTCATCTGCTGCAAAGGGAAAATACCAGCTCTGGCTGTTTCAAGAACAGCGGGGTTCAAATCGGTTCCATAAATCAGAGACTTACTGTAAAGACCGGCTTCTTTCAGCAGAATGGCTATAGAATATGCCTCTTCACCTGTTGAACATCCTGCAATCCAGACCCTGATGAGCGGATAGGTTCCCAACTGAGGCAATATATTATCCCGCAGTGCTTTAAAAAAAGAAGGATCCCGGAACATTTCCGTAACATTTACTGTAACTTCTTCAACAAAACGTTTTAAGTACTCTGTATCATTCATCACAGTGTATCTGAGCTCTGCAAAACTGGTAAACCTGTCTAAAAGACATATACGGTTAACTCTTCTTTTAAATGAAGCCCTGCTATAACCCGAAAAGTCATAGCCATACCTGTCATACACATCTCTGATGAGATATTCTACTTCTTCATCTTTTATGATACTTGGTTCCAGCATCTATGAAAGTTTTTCTATTGCCGTTATTAAAAGATCCACATCAATGGGTTTTGTTACGTAATCATCAGCTCCGGCTTCCAGACATTTCTGGCGGTCTTCGGGCATTGCCTGTGCGGTGACAGCAATCACCGGAACATGTTTGATTTCCTGAGTATCCCTTATCATTCTTACAGCTTCATATCCGTCTATGCCAGGCATCATCATGTCCATAAG
The DNA here is from genome assembly GCF_005503635.1 of Chryseobacterium sp. 2VB. Lineage (NCBI taxonomy): Bacteria > Pseudomonadati > Bacteroidota > Flavobacteriia > Flavobacteriales > Weeksellaceae > Chryseobacterium > Chryseobacterium sp. 2VB. Next base: position 287,330 of record NZ_SCNC01000002.1, on the reverse strand, counting down.
AACAACGGAAAACTGAGGATCAGACTTCATCATTTCCAGGGCATCCTGTGCCATTGTACATGATTCCACTGTATATCCACGGGCTTTAAGGGTTAGTTTTAAAGCAAATATATTGCGTGGGTCATCATCCACGATTAAAATTTTCTTATTCATCAGAATTTTATCTGTTTAACTTTCATACAACCAAACACGAAGGAGTGATAATAGCTGATCTATATCGACTGGTTTTGAAATATAGTCTGAAGCTCCTGCTGTAATACATTTCTCCCTTTCTCCGATCATTGACTTAGCAGTAATAGCTATAATAGGCAGTTTTTTAAATGCCGGCATTTTTCTTATTTCCTTTATTGTCTCATAGCCATCCATCTCCGGCATCATCATATCCATCAGAATAACATCGATATCCGGATTGTGGCTGATTTGCTCCAAAGCATGTTTTCCATCCATGGCTACAATGACCTCAACTTTATATTTTTCCAGGGCTTTCGTTAAAGAAAAAATATTGCGGACATCGTCATCAGTAATGAGTACTTTTTTACCACTCAGGACTTCTGTTAAAGAACCCAGCATTCTGCCTGTATTACCTTCGGCCGAACTGTTTTTTTCTTCCACCAAATGTAAGAATAAACCAACCTCATCTAAAACTCTTTGATAGGAATGTGCAGTTTTTACAACAATAGAATCTGCATATTGCTTTATTTTTAGTTCTTCTTCTTTAGACAAATGATGTTCCGTAAAAATAATGATCGGTAGATTTTCCAGTCCCTCATAGCTTTTGATTGATTCTATGACGTGATAATCATTTCCTTTTGCACTTCCGGTGTCCAGAATTACACAGTCGACAAGGTCTGAAGTAAGTGCTTTTACACTATCCTCCACATTATGTTCCACAGATAAGGAAATATTAAAATTGCTCAGGAAATAAGACAATGCGCTGGCATGTTTGGCATTTTCTTCGACAATTAAAACTTTTTGAGGTCCTTTTTGTAATGCCTCTTCAATTTTCCTGAATACATCCGTCATTTTGTCCAGAGCCACAGGCTTATTGATAAAGTCTACCGCTCCTTTCATCAGGCTTTCTTTTTTCACATGCAGGGCAGACATCATATGTACCGGAATGTGTTTTACCTGAGGATCAGACTTCAACTCGTCCATGACTTCCCAGCCATCTTTTACAGGAAGCTGAATATCCAGTAAAATAGCATGCGGATGATATTTCTGAGCCGCTGAAAGACCATAATCTCCTCTTACGACCACTACCCCTTTATAGTTCTGTAAGCGGGCATATTTCAATAGAGCTTTTGCAAAATTGGTATCATCTTCAATGATAAGGATGATTTTGTCCCCTTCCTGAATATTCTCTCTGTCGTCCTCCACATCTTCAGGAATTTCCAACGTATTCTTTTTAACAGTTTCTCCTTCATCAAGGATATTCTGAATTTCTTCAACATCTTCCCGTATAATTTCCACCAGATCCTGATCCGTTTCGGAATAAACAACTTCAGTGACCTGATGCACAGGAATAATGAAGCTGAATTCACTTCCTTTATTGAGTTCACTTTTCAGAACAAGCTCACCTCCTAAAAGTCTTGCAATTTCGCGGCTTATTGAAAGTCCCAGACCTGTACCTCCAAATTTTCTTTTTGTAGATCCGTCAGCCTGCTGGAATGCTTCAAAGATAATTTTCTGCTTATCCTCAGCTATTCCGACACCGGTATCTTTTACTGAAAATATAATAAAATCAGGTTTTTCAGAATGTTTTTTGATCAATAAACTGATGCTTCCTTTTGTTGTAAACTTTAAAGCATTGGACAACAGGTTTCTTAATACCTGATCTATTCTGAGACGGTCACTTTCAATAACAGGCTGTACGTTTGAATCAATTTCTATATTGAAAGGAAGGGCTTTTTCCTGAAATACAGGATTAAACAAACTCTTCAGATCTTTTACAATTTCTTCAATAACGACTTCCTGATATTCCAGGGTCATTTTACCGGATTCTATTTTGGCCAGGTCAAGAATTTCATCTATTAACGTTAATAAGCTTGTTCCTGAACTTTGAATAACTTTGGCAGATTCCACCTGGTCTTCGTTAAGGTTTTCATCCGGATTTTCTGCCATTAACCGCGATAACAGAAGGATTGAATTAAGCGGTGTACGAAGTTCATGAGACATATTGGCTAAAAATTCAGACTTGTATTTGGTGCTGAGTGCCAGTTCCTCTACTTTTTTCTGAATCTCATTATTACGTTCAGCAATCAAATGATTCTTTTCTTCCAGCAATCGTGAGCGTTCCTCCAATTCGGCATTGGCCTGCATCAGCTCTTCCTGCTGTACCTTCAATTCTTCTTCTGAAGCCTGAAGCTTCTGCGTTTGTGCTTCCAGTTCAGTATTGAGGTTTTCAAGCTCAGAATGCTGTACCTGTAATTCTTCAGACTGTGCCTGGGTTTCTTCCAGCAGCTGCTGTTCTTTTTCTCTTCCTTTTGCCGCATTCAGGGCTATTCCTATATTGATGCTGCACTCTTCAAAATAGCTGATTCTGTCTTCTTCAAAATTAGAGGTAGATCCTAATTCCAGGACTCCTATGGCATGGCCGTCTGCAAAAACAGGTATCAGAATGATGCCATAGATCTTAATGGTACTGCTGGCAAAAGTTACTACAAAATCATCTTCATGAAGATTATTGTATACCTGTGTTTTAGCATTCATGAAAGCCTGCCCCACCATTCCTTCACCCGGCTCAAAAGTCTGTTTCATATTGGCTTCCAGACCAAATGCTTTGTTGAGCTTCAGGACACCTTCGTCAAAAAGATATAATGAACCGTTGATACAGTTTCCGTATTCAATCAACTGATGTAAAGCCCTGCCGGCAACTTCTTTTACTGATTTATTTCCGACAAGGGATTCATTCAGTAAAGCAAGACCTTTCTGGCGCCAGTCGCTTTTATTAATTTTTTCAAAAGATGTTTTAAGAGATTCGGTCATGTGATTCAGGGATTCTACAAGATCCCCAAGATCATCCTCTGCGTTATCTACAGCTTTCTCGCTGTAATCACCATTGGCTACTCTGTTCGCAATTTTTTGAATAGCACTTACACGGCGTGTCATTTCCTGATCTTTATCCCTCAGCATTTTTTCCAGCTCATCTCTCCTGATAAGATCTGCCCTCATTTTAAAATAGAAAAATGTGGTTACAACTACCGCAGCCAGTGCAGAAAAAACAATAAAAAGAACGGTCGTTTCTGATGAGCGTGTTAAATCTTTGTTTTTGATTTCAACCTGACTCTCTTCATACTGCACAAAATCTTTTACAATTTTACGGCACTCGTCCATATAAGCTTTACCGGTAACGATTTGCTGCTGGGTCATCACAATACCCTTCCGTCTGTTTTCCACAAGATTTTTCAGGTTATCCATCACCTGGCTCACCGCTACTTTTAATCCGGCAAGTCTTTCCTGTTGGTTTTTATCCTTCAATCCCAATGATTCTGCAAGCACCAGCGCTTTGGAGTATTCTCTTAATCCGCGTTTATAGGGTTCGAGAAAATCTTCTCTTCCGGTCAGCTGATAGCCCCTGTTTCCTGTTTCTGCATCCAGCAAAGCTACCAGGACATCCTTAACAGCCGTCACAGAACGTCTGCTTTTGGAAAGACTCTCACGGTGATTCATTTGATTCTGAATACTCCAGTATGAGGCTATCGAACTGGCTATCAATATCAAAAGCGAAAGACCTATTCCAAACTGGAGATTTCGTATAATTTTTTTCGGCATGAAAATTAATTTAATGGTAAGGTAAAATAAAATGTAGAACCTTCATCTACGATACTGGAAACACCAACACTTCCGTGGTGCTGTTTGATGATTTCAGAGCATATAAACAGACCGATTCCCATTCCCTGGAACTGCAGTGAAGATTCTTCCACACGATAGAACTTCTTGAATACGGCCTCCTGTTTAAAGTCAGGAATTCCGATTCCAAAATCTGTAACATTCACTCTCACCTCCTGAGCTTCTTCATCCACAAAGGTAGTTACAATCACCTGGTTATTATGAGGGGAATATTTGATCGCATTGGTCAGGAAATTAATCAGCACCTGCTCGATACGGATTTCATCCAGGGGAATTAAAATATCAGGTTTTACCCCATGGCGTTCAATTTTCACCTGCCGTTCATGGGTTTGTTTTATGGTTTCAATGGCATTACTGATCACATTTTCCAGATTCACCGGCTTTTTATTGATTTTCAGTTTTCCGTTTTCAATTTTTGAAACATCAAGAAGATCCGTGATGAGTGTATTCAGCTTTTCAATCTGGCTCTGGACTTTTGTAACAAATCCTGCTTCGGAGCTGTCTTTATCTAATTTCAGCTTTCTTTCCAATAGCTGAACATAGGCTTTAATACTGGTTAAAGGGGTTTTTAATTCGTGGCTTGCAATACTTAAGAATTCATCTTTTTCTTTTTCCACTTTTTTCTGATCGTCAATATCGGTAAATGTTCCTACCCAGTTTTTAATACGGTGTTCATCATATACAGGGGTTATCCTAAGCAAATGATAACGGTAATGGCCCGAAATAACATTTTTAATTCTGATCTCCAATTCAAGAGCTTTTCCTTTTTTTCTGCATCTTTCCAGTTCTTCGCTGATCTTATGATCATCAGGGTGTGTTTCCGGAAAATCCTGTTCATTGTCTGAATATTGGTACCACTTACCATTAACAAAATCAACTGCACCTTCTTCATTCAGAGTAAATGCAATCTGTGGAAGAGACTCCAGCATAAGATGAAAATGGTCTATCTGGGATTTCATGGTCACCTGAGATTCCCGTCTTCCTTTTACTTCCAGTTCCAGATTCTGCTGTGTTTTTTTCATAGCAATATTCTGCTCCTGGAGATTATAAAAAGTTTTCACTTTAAGCAGAAGAATTTCAGGATCCACGGGCTTGGTTACGTAATCTTTACCACCAGAAGCGTAACCTTGGGTAATGAATTTTTTATCGGTATTAACAGCGGATAAAAATATAATAGGAACATCTTTGGTTTTACTGTAGTCTGCAAGAGTTTCTGCAACTTCAAAGCCATCCATATCAGGCATCTGAACATCTAAAATAATTAAGGCATAGTCATTTTTCAATGCTTTGCCGAGAGCCTCTTCACCGGAGCTGGCCGTTTCAACCTGGAAATCTTTAGATTCAAGTAATTTTTGAAGCGAATAAAGATTACTTTGGTTGTCATCAACAATTAAAATCATAGAAGTTAAAATCAATAATTAGTTACGGATACTTTAGCTTCAAAAATACTCACAATATTTGAAAAAACAGTAATTTTTAAAGGTTTATGCATAAGGATTTCGTACCACATTTTTTAAGAAAAACAGCAATGGCATAATGATTGAAATTATTACAATATTTTTAAAGATTCTCTCTAATTTTCAGAAAAACCATAATTATGAAAAAAACAATAAGCTGTATGAATATCGATCAGGAGATCCTTTACTCGTTCGGGGGTGAAAAAGTCATCTATAAGGCTAAAGAGTTTATTTTCAAAGAAGGTGATTATTCACAATATTATTTTCAGATTATCAGTGGAAAAGTAAAGCTGAACACCTTTACTGAAAATGGAAAAGAATTTATTCATAATATATTAGGTAAAAATCAAAGTTTTGGAGATCCGCTTCTTTTTATTGAAAAAGTATATCCTACCAATGCCATCAGCTTACAGATCACAGAAATTATAAGAATGCCTAAAGATAATTTTATGCAAATGCTTAAAAGTAATCCGGATATTTCCCTGGATATGAACATGTGTTTATCACAAAGACTGTATTATAATAATTTAATGGTCCGCAATCTGGCATTAGCAGATCCCATTCAACGGCTGAAAGGTGTAATGGATTATCTGAAAAGCTACCATGACGGAGACTGCCAGCACTGTTTTCCTATAGAACTTACCCGTCAGCAAATTGCTGATCTTACAGGGCTGAGGGTTGAAACCGTCATCAGAACGATAAAAAAAATGGTGAATAATAAAATAATAAAACTTGAGGGGCGCAGGATTTTATACTAACTGTATATTGATTGCATTATCATAAACTCATCTTATTTCTTTAAATATAGATTATAAATAAACCATAAAACAAAACAGATGGCCGGAATTTAAAAATTCCGGCCATCTGTTTTAAACTAACCTTAATTTGTTTTTTTCCTCCATTCTGCCTTCACATCTTCAGCGGCATCCTTCGTGCTTTCCCATGCTTCATCTGCCTTATCCTTGATATCTTCCCACGCATCTGCGACATTTGATTTTACTCTGTCCAACCAGTCTTCCTGAGTTGCTTCCTGATCATTATTTCTTTTTTCATTGATATAATCTTTAGCTTTATCCGCTAATTCACTAATTTTCCATTTTGCATTATCAGCTGCATTTTTTAATGAGTTTTCTGTTTGGTCTACTGCATTTTCTGCTTTGTTGTAATCTGAATTATTCATAATATAATATTTAGGTATTTGGTATATAAATAAACAATGTTCATGCCTAAAAAACAGACATTATGTTAAAATATTCTTAAAATTAAAAATGAAAGAACTTTATTTTTTCTTTCCACTGAGGGTCCTGATCATTCCTTTGAAGATAAAGCCATGAAATGGCAGCACCATGAACCAATATAATCTTCCCCAAAGGCCTTTTGGACGAAATACAGCTTTTTGCCAGATCTTATTTCTGTAAATTTTAAACATCAGCCAGGCTTCTCCGGGCAGTTTCATCTCAGCCAATAATATAAGCTTGCCTTCTTTACGGTCAGCATATAAAACCCGCCAGAAGTCCAACGCATCTCCATCTTTAAGGTCTGAAGGATGCCTGCGTCCCCTTCTCAGTCCGGGGCCGCCAACAAGCTTATCCAGAAATCCTCTTATTCTCCAAAGATCCTGCCCATACCAGCCATAATCTCCTCCTAACTGAAAAACCCGGCTCATACAGGCTTCCCTGTCATCATACTCTTCACTCCGGAGATCCGTAAAACAACCGTATTTCGGTACATCCCGGTATTCTTTCAAAGTTGAATCATGACGGCTGCTGATGAAACTGTCTTTCCAGCTGGAAATGATTTCATTGACCTGAATTTTTGCAAGGGTTCTCTTCAGGGCTGTATCATATGAAAAAGGCTGCACACCGGTAATTAATTTGATCTCAGAAAGACTTTCAGGACGGCAGACCACCTCTACCTTCATGCTTCCAACCAATGCTTTGGCCAGGTTATAAGAGGTTGAAGTAATAAAATAGAGCCAGTACGAAGACAGTCTGGGCGTCATTACAGGCAGTGTAAAAATCGTTCTTTTGAGACCTCTTACTTGTGCAAACTGCAACAGCATATCTTTGTAAGTCAATACATCATCACATCCAATGTCAAAATTTTTCTGATAAGCAGCTTCTTTAAACAAAACAAAAATCAGGAAATCGAGCACGTTGGCAATTCCTATTGGCTGACATTGGGTATACAGCCATTTGGGAGCTACCATGACGGGCAGTTTTTCAACGAGATCCCTTATAATTTCAAATGATGCACTTCCTGACCCAATGATAATTCCTGCGCGAAGAACTGTCGCGGGAACCCTGCATTCCATCAGAATTTTTTCAACTTCGTACCTTGAATTCAAATGCTTTGACAGTTCTTTTTCATTTACCAGCCCCGAAAGATAGACAATATGTTTACATTGCGTCTTCTCAATATAACCGGAAAAGTTGGCGGCACATTTTTTTTCCGAGTCTTCATAATCAGCAGTATTGCTCATGGAATGCATCAGATAGTAAGCACCTGCAATATCTTCAGGAATATTTTTAAGTGTTTCCGGCTTCAGAAAATCAACTTCAATAACTTCAATGAACTGTTCGTCGATATCCATATCTCTTGTAAAACGACCGATATCCCTGCAGCAGCAAACGACTTTATATCCCTGCGCGGCAATCACACTGATCATTCTTTTACCGATATAGCCGGTTGCTCCTGTAAGCAGTATTTTTTCCATAATTATTGCATTAAACAGATCAATAAATATTCCGCCTGTCCGAGTCCATTATATTCTTTCTAAAAAATGACCAAAATAGTCTTTCTTTTTAACAAGATAGCCTGCATTGATCTCATTGGAATCAATTTCCAAAGGAATCCTGCTTTTGAGAATGATTCTGCTGTTCTCAACAGATTTAATCTTGTCAGGATTATTGGTTAACAGATTGATTTCCTTAACATCCAGCAGATTCAGCATTTCCACGGCAACATCAAAATTTCTTCCGTCAGCAGGCAAGCCAAGTCTGAGATTAGCTTCAACAGTATCTAATCCTTGTTCCTGAAGTGCATATGCTTTCAGCTTATTGATGATCCCAATATTTCTTCCCTCCTGACGGAGATAAACAATCATTCCTCCTTTTTCAGACATATATTTCATTGCTGCATCAAGCTGCTGACCGCATTCACATTTTTTAGAATGAAAAACTTCTCCTGTAATACATTCAGAATGAAAGCGGACATTAACAGTCTTATCATAATCTGTATTTTCTGCTACCAGAACCAAATGCGGACTCCAGTCTTTTTCATTTTCCGAGAATGCATATATAGTGAATAGTCCGTAATCTGTGGGTATTTTTGATTGAGCCTGTATTCTAAGCATACGTTTCGATTTTATTAAATTTGAGAATTTATTTATCAAAAGGACTTTTCTTATCCTGCTTCACCCAGATAAGTTTAGAGATATCATACCCTATTTCCTGCGCCTTGCTGATAAATTTCTGCTTTATGTTTTCAGGAATAGTTTTTTCACGGGAAAGAATCCAGAGATAGTCCAGATTTTTTCCTGCAATCAGTGCATATTTGTACTCTTCCAGGGCAACTACATTATATCCGGCATAAAAAGGCCCGAAAAAACTCACTTTCAGAGCTGCCACATTTTTTTCTCCTCTGAATTTAGCAGTACCATTGGCAGAAACCCATTTATCCTTTTTAAAATTATATCCGCTGTTGACTACGTTTACATTTCCGTCTTCAGTAAGGCTATACTGGGCGATTGCATTGTCAAGGTCTTTTTCAAAGCGATAATCAAATCTGGCAATCTCGTACCATGTCCCCAAATACCGGTTCACATCAAACTGGTCAACAGGCTGCGCTTTTTCGGGCATGGAAGAACAGGAAGTCAAACTGTTTAACAGCCCGAAGCTTAGTAATAATGTAAGAATGATTCTATTTTTCATTTTTAGTTATTTTTTTAAAGAAGTAAATATTGAGTAAAAACTGACTGTAACCATAGACAGCATCTTCAACAGGAATAGTTCCCATTCTGACGCCTAAAAAGTCACCAGGATTGTAGTTCACAACAGGTGACGGAATAAAAGATCCCGTCAGGATTCCATTCACTGCAAAAAATCCGGGCATCAAAACCAGATATACAAAACTTGCTTTACCGATCCATTCTTTTTTGGCAATAAAATGCAGATAAGAAAGCGTAAGCACTGTTACAATGATGGTCAGCAAAGTATAGATCCTGTCGTAGTAAAGAAGTCCCACAACACTGAGAACAATAACTGAGGTAAAAACAATCAGATTATTAAAGAGGTCTGCCCGATTGAATGTAAAAAATTTTTCCAGGCAGTAGTATGTAAAAACACAAGCAAAAGGAATACAGTAAAAGAACAGCCATTCTTCCAGAGGAAGCCCTGCTATTTTAAATCCTAATGTGTAACGGTAATCAAACCACCACACTCCTTTTGCGGTGAACCATATATCCCATAGTATAAAAGGAACTGCTACAATAGTGGACGACATGAAAAACTTCAGGAAAAGTTGATTAAACTGTATCCTACGGTCAAAAGAAGCCAAAAAGCAGATGATGACGGTGAAAAAATTGATCAGTATGTAAGTGTATTGCATCATTTTTTATTGAAATACATTTTAAAATAAATCATAGGAACCCACAAAAAGCCGAAGCACTCTCCTTTTTCTTTCCCCAAATGTTTGTGGTGCTGTTTATGGGCACGCCTGATAGCAAGGAAATACGGATTCTTTGTTTTGGTAAAAACTTTTGCTCTCTGATGAATAAAAATATCATGAACAAAGAAATAGGCCATCCCGTAAAGGCTTATGCCCAAACCGACAAAAAACAGATAACTGAATTCCTGCCTTACTCCTGCATATAACAAAGCAATAGCAGGGCTGGCAAAAATGAAAAAGAACAGATCATTTCTTTCAAGTTTTCCATCGTTGCTATGATCATGATGATCCTTATGCAGATTCCATAGAAAACCGTGCATAATATACCTGTGAATAAGCCATGTGGCTCCTTCCATGGAAATAAAAACAAGTAAAACGATCAGGAAATTCATGTTAATGATGTTTGCGGTTAAAAAGATCATTCAGAACGCTGTATCTGAAATCGAAAATGTTTTTGAGCTTTTCTTTAACAAATAAACCATGAGCAGCCCTTCCAAGAATTCCCAAAGGAAGTTCATAAAATACAGTATCTTTCATTAATACCCCGTTCTGATCAGGAATGAACTCATGAAAATGGTTCCAATGCTTATAAGGTCCTTCTTTCTGATAATCTGTAAAACTTCTGCCTTCTTTTACCTGGCTGATAATCGTTTTCCATTTCATCGGGATTCCCAATACCGGAGAGACGGTATAATCTATTTCCATACCCTCAAAAATAGGTTCGTCCTGTATATCTGAAAGCACCACAAAATTCATACTTTTAGGTGTTATTTCAGATAAATTATGAGGAGAGGAAAAGAATTTCCATGCGGTCTCGATATCACAATTCAAATGTTGTTCTCTATATAATCTGTACATCGTTATTTTTTTATTGAATTAAATTCTAAACCATCTTCCAAACAAATGAGTGATCAGAAATAAGCAGATTTGTATCTTATATAACTTTTAAATGCAACCAATAATTTCTGCGAATTGGCAATCCTGATTCTTTGCTGCAAAATATGCTGGGAACTTGTTTTCTTTATTTTTTCAAATAATGACAGATAGTACCTGTATGCGAGATACACTCCAAACTTAGAAGAACCCGGAAGTTTCCTGATACCCTGCAATGCTTCTTTAAATTCTTCTTCAATTTCTTTTTCGATCTGAGCTTTAACAGTATTATCAAAGACAGACATATTCAATGATGGAAAATAAGTCCTGCCCAAAATCTGGTAATCATCTTTCAGATCACGTAAAAAATTAACCTTTTGAAAAGCGGAACCCAGTTTCATAGCAAATGGTTTAAGTTTTTCAAATTGCTGCTTATCACCTCCTGTAAATATCTGCAGACACATAAGTCCCACTACTTCAGCAGAGCCGTAGATATATTCATTATAGAGATCTGAATTATAATCTATTTTTTGCAGATCCATCTCCATGCTGTGCAGGAACTGATCGATCAATTGAATATTGATATCATACTGACGCACGGTTTCCTGAAACGAATGCAAGATAGGATTGAGTGATATTCCCTGCTGTAATGCATCGTACGTTTCTGCTTTTAATCTTTTCAACAGCTTTTCTTTATCATATCCATGAAAGCTATCAACAATTTCATCCGCAAGGCGTACATACCCATAAACAGCATAAATGGCAGGTCTGATAGAAGGCTTCAGAGCCAATATTCCTAATGAAAAACTGGTACTGTATTTTTGAGTGGTGCACTTACTGACCTCGTAAGACAATTCATCAAACAACTTTTTCATATTATTTTATTTTAGTTTATTAACCTCTTGCGCAACAATCTTCCCGGAGATAACGGATGGAGGAACTCCGGGCCCGGGAACCGTTAACTGCCCGGTATAAAAAAGATTACTGATCTTTTTGTTTCTTATTTTAGGTTTCAGGACAGCAGTCTGCGATAAAGTATTGGACAGTCCGTAAGCATTCCCCTCATAAGCATTATAATCCGAAATAAAGTCACTCACACAGTAGCTTCTTTTGTATTCAATTCTGGAAATAAGATCATTTTCTCCTGTATGCTTTTCGATTCTTTCAAGCATTTCCTTGAGGTATTTTTCTCTTACAGCTTCCTCATCGTGTATTCCTGGCGACAGAGGCAATAGTAAAAAGAGATTTTCACAGCCTTCCGGAGCTACACCGGGATCTGTTTTTGAAGGACAGCACGCATAAAAAAGGGGTTTCGAAGGCCATTTTTTATTGACATAAATACAGTCTATATGATTATCAAGCTCATTTTCAAAGAACAAGGTATGGTGTTTTAAATCAGAGATTTTCCCTTTGATTCCGAGGTAATAGATCAGGCATGAAGGAGCAAAGGTTTTGGTCTTCCAGTAGGCATCATTATAGTTCCTCAGAGATTTAGGAATTAGTGTTTCCGTATGATGGTAATCTGATGAGGCAATAACTGCATCAAATTCGTAGTCTTTATCCCCAGCCGTTAATGACACTACTTTTCCGTTTTCTGTATTCAGCTTCTGAACATCCTGATTAAAATGAAAAGTCACTCCCTGCTTTTCCGCTACGTCCTTCATCGCCATAACAAGCTGATAAAAACCTCCCATAGGGTATTTTGTTCCCAAAACATATCCTCCATAATTCATAAGGCTGTAAAGTGCCGGAATATCACGGGGCGAAGCACCCAGAAATATCACCGGAAATTCCATCAGAGATCTGAGTTTCGGGTCAGAAAAATATCCTGAAACGTATTTCCTGAAATTACTTAAAAGATCAAGCTTCAATGCACTGCTCACTATTTTTAATGAAGCAAATTCCAGCCAGCTGTAACAGGGCTTTGTCACAAAGTCTTTCATGCCGACCTCGTATTTAAACCGGGCAGACTGCATAAATTGATCATACTTTTTACCCGATCCGGCCTCTGTATTTTCAAATAACTCACGGATGTCTTCATTTTTTTCAGGAACTGAAATCTTTTCTTCTGAAAAAACCATTTCAAACTGAGGATCTAAGGATACCAGTTTAAAATAATCAGCTGCTTTACAGTTGAAATCACTGAAAAAACCTTCGATAATATCAGGCATCCAATACCAGCTCGGCCCCATATCAAACACATAGCCTTCTTCCGTTTTAAATTGCCTTGCACGTCCTCCCGGCTGATTATGTTTTTCAAAAACATGCACTTCATTTCCGGCCTTTGCCGCATAAGCAGCCGCAGAGAGCCCGGAGAACCCTGAACCTATTACCGCTATTCTTTTTCTTGATTTTTCAGTACTCATCGTCATTTTTTTAACAGTTGTTTAAAGACATTTTCACTACGCAATCAGTTTAACTTTTTATATACGGTGTTCAGCAGATCTCTTGTTTCCAGATTCATACGGTAAAAAGAATCATGAAATTCATCCAATTTGGAAAGTACTGCAATGAGGAGCATTTGTTCAGCATGGGTAAGATTTCCTACAACAGCCCTGGAAGCCCTGCGGATTTCCTCCATATGTTCATCCAGTATCGCCAGCCCTTTCTCAGTGATCTGTATATTTTTTATTCTTTTATCTTTTGAGGAAACCGCCTGTTCAATCCAGCCATTATGGAGCAGCCGGTTAATAATAAGTATACCTGCAGATTTCTCATGTACATTATGTTTTATCAATTGCATTTTTGGCATTGCTCCCATATTCTTCAAACTGATAAGATAAATGAAGTCATCCTGACTGGAAAAAACAGAACTGCCAACTGCCGATCTGGAATAAGACTTTGCATATCTGTTCATTCTGATCAGCAAAGTATTTATAATACTGTCTGAGCTTCTTCCTGAATCCTTCCCTATCCAGTCAGGATTTTCAAAGTCCTGCTGATGGGCAGCATTAATCCATTCTGTAAAACCATGAAGATCATTGCTATATAGAGCCTTACCTTCATTTTGTTCTATAAATTGCTGAACGAGTTCCACCACTGATTTTATAAGTTCAAAATTCATATCAAACAAATTAGTACACAAATATACTTATATAAGTTTACAAATAAACTATTTTTTGTTTTTATTTTAACTTTTTACATTTTGACCAGCATTTAACGGCAATAAAAAACGACATTAGTTCAGTAATACAACTTTAAATCTCCATTATGATTCTGCTCATATCACTGTCAGGGTTAAATACCGAAATTTGGCTTCACTCTATACATAAAACAAAATCCTATGAAAACATTAGTTTTATCAATAGCAGCAGCCAGTTTTATGATTCTGGCCTGTAAAAAGAAGGACACAACAAGTAGTACCCCCGTTACCGATTCAGTCAACACGCAAAGAAATTATTCTGATACAGCAGCATCTGCGGTCAGGGATACTCAAGACATTACAACGGGTAATGATAGTATTAATACAAAAAATCACGTTGGAGGAAGAAAAACGAGCAATAATAATACGGGTAACGGCACAGGCAATATCAATGCAGCAGTTTCAGACAGTGCGCACAATACGCAGGGAAGATCCGGCAATGTAAAAAAATAGGTATTGGACCACAATAGCATTACAATATACAACCGATATAAAAACAAAAGTTGCTATTTATATCGGTTGTATACTGTTCGTTCTGGATGCTTTTATTATTAAAATATCGTTGAATAGCTTCGGATTGCAACATACATTTGGCAGACAACAAATAACGAAAACTAAAAAGGACAAACCATTCATAAAATGATTTGTCCTCATAAGTGACCCGGCTGGGATTCGAACCCAGGACCCATACATTAAAAGTGTATTGCTCTACCAGCTGAGCTACCGAGTCGGCCCTTACTTTTTCAAGTAAATCCCTTTCTGTAAGGGATTGCAAAGATAGAAACTTTTTCTTTATTTACAATACTTCCCGGACATATTATGTCTGTGCTTCCGCTAACTTTTACAATATCAGACACAAAAATTTCACATATCTGAGCAGGTTCTTACTATAAATCTTAAAAATGAATCAAAAGGCTTCAAGAAAAAAATAAGAACTGCAGTAAATCCTTTGTTACTCGTGGTCCGATCAGTAAATCAATTTATTTTCTTAAAATTTGAAACATCCTTATTATCAATAATTTGTTTTTGTCAAATAAATTCACTATATTGATACATGAAAAAAAATGAACGTCAGGACAATATAACACATGCTGGCAAAGTTAACGAAAGAACAAAAGCATTGGAGGTCCTTGAAAAAGCAAAAAAAGTACAAGGAAAAATTACATTTCTCCGTCAGGGAGTAGGGAGAAATTTTAAACCCAAAAATGAAGAGTAAAGATATTGCTGATTTCAATGGCAATAGAATGAGAACAATCAAACTGGTCGTTAATTCAAATTTATAATAACCGGCCATTTGAAACATTATAGCAAACACTATAAATAAAAAACCTGCAAAAATAATTTGCAGGTTTTTTTTGTGTTTTTCTGATGCTTTATTTTTTGCATCTTTAATATTGTGACCCGGCTGGGATTCGAACCCAGGACCCATACATTAAAAGTGTATTGCTCTACCAGCTGAGCTACCGAGTCGGCCACTTACTTTTTCAAGTAAATCCCTTTGTTTAAGGGACTGCAAAGATAGGAAAACCCTCTTTAAATCCAAATTTTTCAAAGCTTTTTTATTATAAAATTTGCATCAAAAAAGTCAAACACCTGTTTATAAATTAATTACGCTGTTATCTTTTTTAAATTCAAATTCCCAGCAATAATAGTAGCTGACGGATAATATCATTTTTTTAGCAAAAAATTTATTTTGATAAATCAAAAAACAATAATATCTTAGCAACTAAGATAATTATAAAATAATTTAATTAATGACTAAAAGTAATATACAAAATTTCCGTGAAGCCAGCAGAGCCTATTCTGACGCCTCAATCTTTATGCACGAGGCTATTGCCAGAAAAGCAGGGCTTTCCAGCACAGATCATAAATATCTGGGGCTTATTCTGCAATACGAATCCATAACAGCGGGTGAAATATCTAAGCTGACAGGTCTTACAACCGGCGCTGTTACAGGTTTAATTGACCGTCTGGAAAAAAAAGAACTTCTTAAAAGACAGTTCATCAAAGAAGACCGCAGAAAAGTAATGATCATCCCGAATACAGAAAAGAGCATGAAATTACTCGGTCCTATTTTTGAAGAGCTGCAGCAAAAAACCATGAAACTCGTTTCCACTTTTTCTAAAAAGGAAATAGAAACTATTGAACGTTATTTCAGGGAAGCTACCCTTCTTATGAAAGAAACAACAGATCATTTAAATAACCCATAAATCAATACACGACCATGGAAAGTTTAACTGCTACTTATATAACCCGCGCAGAAATCTGGCTTTGCATTACAACATTACTTTATTTTCTTATGAACGGGGCACAGATTTTCGAAACCCTGCTCTTTGTACCCAAATGGGCTTCTTTCCCACCCGATACATTGAAGCTGCTTCAGGACGGAAATGGAGTAAGCCTGAAGTTTTTCTGGATCATCCTTCACTCTTTGCATGAAATAACCTTTATCCTTGCGATTGCTTTTTGCTGGAAAATTGATCCGGTAAGGAACTGGCTTTTGATTTTACTCATTATTCACGCAGCTGTAAGAGCCTGGACATTAGCTTTTTTTGCTCCAAACATTATACAGTTTCAGAACTTGGCATCCGCCACTTCCGTTTCACAGGAAATCATAACCAGAATTTCACTTTGGAAAACCCTTAACTATATTCGGGTTGCTGTTTATATTGCGATTTCAATTGGTTTCATTCCTCTTTGTATTAAAGTACTCAGTTTTCGTCAATAGACCTTCAATCTAAAATATAAATTTCGCCGATCTCTGATCGGCGAAATTTGCAAATCAACAGATTCTCTTTTACGCTAAGTTTCCAGATTTTGCATTCTGATATTCAAAAATCTCTATAATAGTGTTCACCGTTTTCTGTCCGATGTGTTTTCCAACCAGATAAAGAGCGGCATCTATCCCGGCTGTGATACCTGCCGTAGTTATCAGGCTGCCCTGGTCAATATACCGTACATTCCTGATTACATTGGTTTCCGGATTATGCTGTTCAAGGACATCCAACAACATATGATGCGTAGTAACATCATAATCAGCAAGCATTTCTGTCCCTGACAGAAGCATACTTCCGGTACATACCGTAAATACAACTGTTCCTGCATCATAATGATTTTCAACCCATTTCAGGACAGTTTCCCGAAAATCCCTGTCCTGAATATATTTCATAATGTATTCAGGATTTGCTCCCGGAACGACAATCATATCCGGCTGAGGACATGTATGGATATCGTAGGTAGGAATAAGAGCCATTGTGTTCGCCTCCATATATACCGGATCTTTTGTTTTCCCAACTGTAAAGCAATTGTAGCTTCCGGGCTGCAGGACATTCGCTTTAACAAAAACATCTAAAGGACCATTTAAATCAAGGGCTTCCACCTGATCATAGATTAAAAATGCTACATTCATTGTCTTGCTGTTTTGTACGTGATTCATAATTTTATTATTTAAGATTATTATTTTCAGATCATGGCACAAGTCTTCTCTGCTGACAATTGATGATTGCCAGTTTTATGTAAAATCAATAAGAAAAAGCTATTATTCTGTAGTCTTGAATGACTTCCTGTACTGTGCCGGAGAGAGGGAAATGTTTTTAAGAAATAAGCGGCTGAGAGAAACAGCATTACTAAATCCACATTTATCAGCTATCATATCGATGCTCATATCAGTATATTCCAGCATATTTTTAGCCTGATCCAGCCTCATTTTTTCGAGAAATCTGCCGGGAGTCATTCCTGACTCTTTTACAAATACCCTGGAAAAGTTACGGACACTCATGTTCAGGAACTCTGCCATATACTCCACCGTAATAGCTTCTCCAAGCTTATCTTTCAATAAATCACGGATTTGTTTTGTAAAAGGAGACATTATTTCATATTCCGGCAATGCATTTCCAAACTGAGACTGTGCTCCGGATCTTTTTAGATACAGGACGAGATGACGGGCAACTTCGGCCGCCAAAGGTTTTCCAAAGTCTTCTTCCAATAGAGCCAATGCAAGATCCATCCCTGAAGAAACACCTCCTGAAGTATAAATTGGCCTGTCACGGATAAAAAAAGGATTAATATTCACATCCAATTTTGGATAAGATTTCTGTAAAGTATCTGCGAACTTCCAATGAGTAGTTACCTGTTTGCCATCCAGCAGACCCGCTTTGGCAAGGATGAACGCCCCTACACAGACAGATCCCATTCGTCTCACGTCGGGAGCTATATTTTGAAGGTAATGATAAATATCCGGATTGACCTCATCCAGCACATTCAACGTGGTACCTGCCACCAGTAAAGTGTCTACAGGAAAATCAATATCATAAATAGTATGGCTGCATGATAAAGGCATTCCTGAACCTGAATATATTATTTTTTCTGAAGTTCCGGATACCAGATACACATGATAACCGGAATCCTGTTTATCATTTAAAAAACGGTTTGCTGATGTAAAAACATCCCATGGTCCGGCAATATCAAGCAGCTGTACCTCCGGCAATGCTAAAAGCACTATATTTTTCATTCCTGTTTTCCGCCTTTCTTTCTTCATATCTCGTTCTGTATGAGTACAAATGTAGAGAGAATGGATTTTGTCTGCAATGACAAAAAACATACAATTCCGGCCAGAAGTAATTGCTATTCTTTATCAAAATAAAAGAGACTGCCTTATCAGACAGTCTCAGCACTCTACTATAAAATTAGCTGACAAGCTATACTTTTTCGATGATTAACATTAAAGTTCTCTTTACGCAGGAGATAATCTGCGTGATTTTAAATAAAGAGCAGTGCGGTTAAGATATGGGAAAAGGAAAATCAATAACAGTGAGGCTGCAAGAAGCCATACCATCATTTCATAATAATCCATCGCAAAACGGACATGATCCTGAACATTCATCCTGCCAATCAACAGCTTATTGGCAGCTTTAACAGCCTTATCTTCCGGCATTCCGCGAGCGATAAGCTTAGTAGTCTGCTGATGGAGAAAGCTTTTAACTTCCGGATCGACAGCACTTAAATGATCCTGAAAGGCATTATAATGACGGCTTTTC
This sequence comes from Chryseobacterium sp. 2VB, assembly GCF_005503635.1. Classification (NCBI taxonomy): domain Bacteria; kingdom Pseudomonadati; phylum Bacteroidota; class Flavobacteriia; order Flavobacteriales; family Weeksellaceae; genus Chryseobacterium; species Chryseobacterium sp. 2VB. The sequence goes on along the minus strand of NZ_SCNC01000002.1, from coordinate 268,305 downwards.
TCAAACAGTTCAAAAAAATTGATCAGGGCAATACTGATACAAAATCCGAGATACCGTATTGCTAAGGCTGTTGCCGCAGCGGAAGGGCCAATGGCTGCAGGAACTGACGAAATAATAAAGATAATCGTCGGAACCATAATCAATCCCACACCCAATCCCTGAATAAATAATGGGATGTAGTAATTAAACTCATCAGCCTGAACATCAAAAGAATAATACATGACCGCATGAAAAATGAGCAGCATTAAAAAACCCGGACCCCAGATATACCGTATATTTTTTTTCTGCAAAACCATACAGCAGGCAATAATGACTCCCATAACCAATCCTGCAAGATTGAAAATATTAATATAGGATATATGGAATGGGTCCAGATGCAGCTCCGATGCAAAATAATTATTGACAATTCCTGAAGCAAACCTGCAGATATACATCACAAAAAGAATCAGCAGACCTACTTTAAAATTCCGGTATCTGAAAACACGCAGATCAATATAAGGCCTTTTAATGGCTTGCTGACGGAATATGGATATTCCTGCTAAAGCAATAATTCCGATGACACTTCCTAAAATCCGGCTATCTTCCAGCCAATAATATTCCTGCCCGAAAATGCTTATATATCCTATGAGCACCAGCATCATACTGAACAGTCCAAAACTCTGCCAGTCGAGTTTATAGAGATGAAATCTTGCATGGGTTCTGTAGTTGCTCATTGCCAGAGTGAGGAAAATAAGTCCCGGAAGATATGAGAATATGGCTGTTTTATAGACGATATTAAAATTATACGAATCTATGAGGTCGGCGGTTATAAGGTTATTAAATGGTAAAGCACAAATTAAGATCCCGAAAAACACTGAAAAGCTAATCTCCCTTGCTCTTTCACTACTCAGCCGGGTGAAAATAAGGGTTAGTGAAAGGTTTACATTCCCGGCAAACAACATTCCCTGCATAAAACGCACCGGAAACAGAATATAAATTTCACGGGTAGAATAGCATACCAGGCAGGCCAGAATTTGCAGTGTGGTAAAAAGAAGAAAATATTCTTTTGCGGCTAGAAAACTGAAAAACCTTCTTTCCAGACTATAAAACCCTACATATCCGGCATAAAACAAGGCTACTGAAAACTGAATATCCGCTGGTTCACATCCATAATATCCGGCTGCAGCATTCACATTAGACAATGGCAGAAAAAAGATAATGATCCCCGGAAGTGTCATTGAAAAAAGAATAATCTTCACCAACCATTCCGGAGCCCATTTTTTGAAATAAGGCATTTGTCTTTTAGCCATTGGAATGCTTTTTATTAGCGTATACATTCACGTTCATTCCCACCTTCAGAATATTAATTTCTCTTCTTTGCCCATCCAGTCTTATTCTCACAGGAATACGCTGTACAATCTTGACATAATTCCCGGTGGAGTTATCCGGTGGAAGCAATGAGAAGCTTGAGCCTGTTGCAGGAGAAAGTGAAATAATGGTTCCTTTAAATTCTCTGTCGGGATAAGAATCCGCCACAATTTTCACATGATCGCCGATATGCATATCCCTGATCTGGGTTTCTTTATAATTAGCCACTACCCATTTATCAGTTTCATTATTGACAATGAATGCCAGCGTTTCTCCGGCATCAATCATCTGGCCTACTTCTACGGTTCGTCGTCCCATTCTTCCATCATAAGCAGCAGTGACAGCTGTATAACTTACATCCAATTTGTGACGGTCCAGCAATGCTTCCAGTCTTGCAATTTCTGCCAAAACCACGGCTTTTTCTGCCCGTATATCATTAATCTTGGATACAGAAGCTGCATAATTATCCTGTGAAGATTTATAATCACTTTCGTTGACATCAAGTGTTGCTTTCACATCTTCAAGTCGCTGTCTGGTAGCAGATTCTTCATCATACAGTTTTTTATACCTGTTATAATCAAGCTGCTGTTTCCAGACTTTTGCTTTATTGGCATCCACCTTGGCCATCGCTGCGGCAGCTTCCTTTTCTGTAGTTCCTGTAGTACTTTCCAATACTCTCAGTTGGGCACGGGCTTTCTGAAGGGCTGCCTGAGTCTGCTTTTCCTGAAGGACATATTCACGGTTATCAATGATTAAAAGAGTATCGCCCTTTTTTACTTCCTGATTTTCCTCAAATTTTACGGCAACAATAAATCCTCCGGCTCTTGAAATAATAGGATTTACATATTCCTGAACCTGCGCATCATTGGTCTGCTCATAGGCATAATAATTTTTTAGGGTAAACCCGCCCCACACTGCAAGTGCAGCAACGATTACAACTGAAATCCATCCTGTGATCTTCGTGATCATTCTATCGGTGGGAGTGTATTTTTTTTTCATTGTTTTATAAAACGCCTGTAATATTTTGTAATAAATAATAATTGTTCTGTGCCATAATTTTAGCCGCTTCCAGTTCAAATTTTGTCTGAAGCAGCTGTATATCTGCATCCAGCAGTTCTGTAATAAGGGAAGTCTGGCTGAAGTAAGTATTTTTGATAATACGTGCATTTTCCTTTGCCTGAGCGACATTGGCTTCTGCCACTTTTATCTGTTCCAAAGCTTCCTGGTAACGCAGATAAGCTTCTTTTACCTGCTGTCTTACTTTATCTTCAGTATCCCTGTGCACTTCCTCTTCTTTTTCAAACTCCAGCTGGGCTGCCTTTACCTTATGGGTATTGTGGTAAAGGGAAGAGATGGAAAATGAAGCTTTAATTCCCACAATCCCCAATGAATACCAATACGGATTGTACGGATAAAGAAAAATCTGTGGATTGGCATAATAAAATTCGCCATACATCCCTATTTTAGGCCTTACATTCGCTTTTACCTGTTTCAGTTTGATGATACTCAGCGCTGTCTGCTGCTCAGAAACGTGGTAATCAAAAGAATGATCCAATGCCAGTTTCAGGTATTCGTTGTACGTTGTATTCTCATTCCACTGATTAAACGGTGCTTCAGGAATAACAACCTGTTCATCCGGAATTCCAAGAATGATATTCAGTTTCTGCATGGCGACGAGGATATCATTTTCTATGGTCACCAGTGCCATTTTCCGTTTTGAAAGTTCAAGTTCAATCCTTAAAACATCACTTTTTAAAACCACTCCGTTTTTATAAAGAGTCTGTATTTCTTTTAATTGTGTTTTCTGATCAGCAATATCCTGCTTGATAAGATCTCTGAAGATTAAGGTTTTCTGTAATTCCAGATAAAGTGATGCTGTTTTGTAGTGAATATCTGAAACGGACTGTTCTTTCCGGATATCCTTAATTTTCTGAAGCATTTGATTTTCCTTAATCTTAAGATTCAGTTTGTTTCCGTTATAAATATTCAGATAAAAATCTGCTCCGGCTCTGTAAAGCGTATGGATAACTTCATGCTGGGTTGGTTTGGAAAAGATTCCGTTTTCATAGATAGGAATGTTGGAAGCTTTTTCAGCAGAGCCTTTAACTTCTATTTCCGGGAGGCGCTCTCTTTTTGCATCTTTTACTTCGGCTTCGGCAATGTCTACATTAATGGTATTGATTCTGATATGGCGGCTGTTTTCCTCCGCTTTCTGCCATGCTTCCTTCAGGGAGAGTCGTATGGTATCCTTTGCTGGACTGCCGGTTTGCGCTGATACGATGGAGAAAACTCCAAACATCAGCAACCCGGCGACATAAATTTTCATTTGAATTTTTGAATTATTGCACTGCAAATTTATTGGCAATCCGGAAATTTTATTTATCTAAAATAGTCAACTTTTACATGATTCCGGCCAAATGATTATATTTGTATTCTTATTGGGATTTTAAATTTTTTATGGGATTAATTGCTGCGCTTCCGGACATTGATAAAGATGATAAAAGTGTATTTGTCATGCACGAAAAATCTGAAAAACTGATTCCTTTTCACAAGCATACAAAAGGACAGCTGAGTTATGTGGAAGGCGGCATCGCCTATATTACGATTGATAACAGGACCTATGTGGTACCGGCAAGACACTTTTTCTGGATTCCGCAGGGAATGGAACATATTTTAGAGATCGGACATACAGCCACAGTCCTGCGTTCCCTTTATTTTTATGCCCACGATGATTTTTCAGATCCTTTCTATAACAGATTAGGAATATACCCTGCATCCGAACTGCTGATTCAGATGATCAAATATTCTGAAATATGGGATGAAAAGCATGTAACTGCAAAAGATGAAAACTTTGAATTTCTGGTAGCATTAAAAAAGATCCTTCCTAAAACCCATCAACAGCCCTTGCCTATTATTCTTCCCGCCACCCATAATAAACAAATGATGCGGATTGTATCTTATCTGGAATGGAATATCGGGGAAAAACTGACTCTGGCTAATGTAAGCAGTAAATTTGGTTTGAGTGAACGCTCTTTGTCCCGCCTGTTCAAAGCGGATATGGACATTTCTTTTCTGCAGTACCTGAAAACATTAAGAATCATTAAAGCCATTGAACTGCTTTTAAATACCGATAAACCTATCAATGAAATAGCGGATGATGTTGGATACAGCTCAATAAGTGCCTTTAGCGACACCTTCCATGAGTTTACCCAATCCAGACCTTCTGATTTAAGGAAGAGCAATAAAGCCATTCAGAATTTTACAGATTAAATTGGACACCATGAATTAAATAAAAGCCTTTAAACATTATGCTTAAAGGCTTTATCACTGATTATTACTGTGTCACTTTTATCATCGCATTGGTAATCTCAATTTCTTTTTTTCTGGAATAGGTGGAATCAAAAGGTTCCATAACATTGAATAAATACTGATAAAAGGGAGCGATCTGGCGTATATTTTCAGCTTCTTTCCCTGCTCTTTCTTTGTCCATCTGCTGAAGCCCTTTTATAAAGACATTGAATTTTTTATCAATAGGCTCCATTGCTTTTAAAAGATATGCATGTGCTTTTTCATTTTGCCCAAGCTTTTTGTAGCCTTCAGTAACAGCGGAAACCACCAATGCGTATTCCATCGGTTTGGACCTCATCTGTCTTTTTGCCATTGCTTTAAATGAAGGAGTAAGACTTTGATAATAATCGTATTCTTCAAATATTCCTTTTTTAAGATTTTCTGCCAGCTGAAGTCCCTTTTGCTCCTGCCCTGCAACAATATATCCGGTAACCATGACGCTCAGTGAACGTGGATCGTTGTATTTTTCAGCAGGAATTTCTTTTGCTGCAAGTTCCAGTAACTCGAGTGCTTTCGCTTTCTGCCCGCTTGCCACAAGTGCAGATACAGCTCTGCTCACCGACATTCTGTAGCCCAAAATATTTGACGTAGCTGTTTCATCATAATAAATACTCAGATCTTTAAAATTTCCCCATCTGAAATTTTTCACCACCTGATAAAGAGATTGGGCATCTACCCTTCCTTTGTCTCCATCAGGCCCCTGAGGCGTATGAATGGGAACCAGTCTGTAGCTGAAACCGTCAAACTGCAGATATTCATCCAGATAAAAAATATTTTCGCTTTCATACATTCCGCCTGAAGAGAAACTGATCGGGCGCTTCCAGTCGAAATTGGCCAGCATATCCAGCATCATCAGATTGCTTTTATAAAGGGTATTTGCTTCATAATTGATCATAATGTGATCCACAGTACCCGGAAGATCGGACTGCTTAATAATTCCTGCTTTTACGGCATTTTCTTTGTTGACAGGAAGAATAAATTTACTGACAGGAATAATATTGTATTTTTCATATTGTTGTTCGCCGAAGTACATTTTCAGCAATTCATCTTTTTCGGACGATTGTAATTTCAGGAATTTTATAGCATCCTTCAGGGTCATTGAATCCTGAGTCAGGTATTTTCTGAACTCCTGGAAAGCCGTGTCCGGCGCTCCCTGCTCTTTCAGCATCTGGAAAAGTCCTTCCCAATCTTCTTTTTTCATCAGATACACCTGATCATTGACACCGTCTCTATATTCTTCATGGGTCAGCTCACCCGGAATTCCCATGGCATTGTAGGTTCTTCTTTTCACCTGATCAATATTCCAGGGAGTGGCCAAAAGGGTAAAGTTGACTGTTTTCACATCATCCCTGAATCTTTCTGTTTCCTGAATAGCCCACACCGGAAAAGTATCATTATCACCATAAATAAAAATGATATCATCTTTAGGCAATGACCGTAAAAATGAATAGGCATAATCGCGGGCTGCCGTTTTTTTGCTTCTGTCATGGGAAGTATAATTCTGAAATCCCATCATAAAAGGGATTCCCAGCAATACAGCTCCCAGTATAATGTTGGCTGCATTGGATTTAATCTTAGACTGGATCAGCCAAAGGATGGCTCCGGCTCCCAGGCCGATCCACACGGCAAAGGCATAGAATGAACCTACCATGGCATAGTCTCTTTCCCGCACTTCAAACGGTTTTACTCCGGTATAGAAAACAATTCCCACACTGGTCAGAATAAACAGTGAAAGGATGGCATAAAATCTTCCAAAATCTCTGTTCAGCTGGAAAAAGAAACCAATCAAACCCAGAATCAATGGTAAAAAGAAAAACTTTACGGTACTTTCATTTTTAAATTGAGCAGGCATATGATCCTGATCACCCAACAGAGCATTATCAATAAAAGAAAATCCTGAAATCCAGTTCCCGTTGGTATTTTCCATATGTCCCTGAAGATCGTTCTGTCTTCCAACAAAATTCCACATCAGGTATCTCACAAAGTAATATCCGTTCTGGAAAGAAATAAAATAATCCATATTCTGAGCAAATGAAGGGCGCTGTACCTTAATCAAATCATAAGGTTTTACTTTCAGATAATCTTCTGCAGTGATAGAATCTCCTTCATATTTTGCTCTCAGTTCTTCAAAAATACGTTTAGCCTCAGGATTGTCTGCCACATCTTCATTATCGTAATTGAAGGTAAAATCAGGAGCTCCATACAAAGAGATATAATTAGCCATCACTTCTTTATCTTCATTGAACATCCTTGGCATAAAACTTATGTGAGATTTATTAAAAACATAGTTGAATCTTTCTCCGGTTTTTCTGTAAGTTCCGGTTTTTTCATCTTTTTCATAAATATCTCCGGTGATGTCTCTTTTATAACTTCCGTCTTCCTCTTTTTCCAGCCCGTTTTTGTCGAGAAAAGCGGTATAATTCTGCCCGTAAATCGTAGGCCAGTCACCATATTGAACCCTGTTATAATAATCTCTCATTCCGATAGCCGTATCCGGATCATTAAGATTCATCGGCGGATTGGCATTGGCTCTTATCGGAATCACCAGCCAGCAGGAGAAACCAATGATCATGTAAACAAGGGATAAAACCACAGTCTGGTATACCTTCTTTTTTGTTTTTCTGGCATACTTAATTAAGAAATAACTTATTGTGGCCATAAGAACAAACGCCGCAATTGTCCCTGAATGGAAAGGAAGCCCTAAACCGTTCACAAAGAAAATTTCAAGCTGTCCAAAGAGGGTCATAATCAAGGGGAAAATAATCTTGAACACGAAGGCAAGAATTCCCAAAGTAACAAGATTGGCGATGATAAAACTTTTCCACGAAAAGGTATAATTCCGGGCGTAATACACCAGACATATTGCCGGAAGAGCCAGCATACACATCATATGTACTCCTACGGAAAGACCTGTGATAAAGAAAATAAGGATGATCCATCTCTCACTGTCAATCGCTTTATATTCGTTTTCCCATTTTGTAATGAGCCATACCAGCAACGCAATAAACAGCGAAGCCATTGCATACACCTCACCTTCTACAGCCGAAAACCAAAAGGTATCTGAAAAGGTAAAGCATAAGGTCCCGATAGCTCCGGCAAAAAGGATAGAAATTTCCTGGTGTTTTGTAATCTCTTCAAAGTCTTTATGCAAAAGCCGTCTTAAAAAATGGGTGATCGTCCAGAACAGCAGCAGAATGGTAAATGCACTGAATAACGCTGACATGGCATTGATCACCACAGAATAATTTTCAGTATTTCCCAATGCAAAGATGCTCGCTGCCGCTCCCACAATCTGGAATAAAGCGGCTCCCGGGGCATGAGTTACCTCCAGCTTTACAGCTGAAGAAATATATTCCCCGCAGTCCCAGAAACTCAAAGAATGTTCTATCGTTGAAAGATAAGTAATAAGCGCAACAGCGAAAAGGAACCATCCCAGTACGGTGTTCCATTTTTTAAAAGACCAGTTTTTCATATCATATTTTCCAATATGTATATGACAACTGAAACAAAGGGTTTATTACATTTACCTTATTTTATTCTCAAACCACAAAAGTCATAAAAGTCTTGGCGTAGTTTAATTAAGTTAAAAAACAATGCTGCAAAAAGTTCATATAAGAAGAAGTAAAGCAAAGATTTCAAATAACTTATGTGTACTTTAATACTCAAAATAGTAAGCTTAGAAACAAATTCAAAAACTTTTGTGACTTTTGCGGTTTAAAAGAATTTATATTTCCTAAATGGTAAAGTTTTAATAGGTATTATTCAATCCTCCATCCAAAGGAATACTTGTTCCAGTAAGATAATTTGAATATTCAGAAGCCAGAAAAGCCACGAGATGTCCATATTCCTCAGGCTGTCCGAATCTTTTCATCGGAATTTTATTTTCCCTCGCCTTTTTTATTTCTTCTTCAGCATTGCCACTTTGCTGCGCTTCATGAGCTACCAGTTTTTGAATTCTTTCAGTATCGAAGTATCCTGTTAAGACATTATTTACCGTGATATTATGCTGTGCAATTTCGTTGGAAAGCGTTTTGGCCCACGCAATTACTGCTGAACGGATAGAATTGGACAAGGCCAGATTTCCAATCGGTTCTTTTACTGAAAGTGATGAAACATTGATGATACGCCCTTTTTTCTGTTGGATCATATGAGGCAAAGCCAATAATGTTGTTTCGCAAACAGTTTTAAACAGCAAATCAAATGCTTTCTGATAATCATCGGCATTTTTATCCAGTGCTAAACCAGGTTCAGGACCATTGGTATTATTCACCAGAATATCTACAGAATGATTATTAAAAAATCTTCCTATAATTTTCTTATAACTTTCAAAATCTGAAAAATCTGCTACCAGATACCCATGTTTCTGATCAGTATTGATGACCGGAAGAGATGAAACAAAGTCTTTAAGTTTGGCTTCATTACGGGCCATAACCGTAACATTAGCACCGCATTTTGCCAGTTCAACAGCTATTCCGGCACCGATTCCCTGGGTTGCCCCTCCTATTAAAGCATTTTTTGAAAAAAGTTGGATATTCATAAGATTTTTGGATATTGTAATTGGTATAGATAAATGTAAGAAAAAACCTTCAGATTATATTTTGAAGGTTTAATTTTTAAGTTCAATGATCATTTATTTTACGACGGTAGCTTCAAGCTCCACTTTTAAAGTTTCAAACAAACCTTTCACTTCAAGCATCGTTACAGCCTGCTGAATTGCATGTGTGGCAATCCACTCCTGAAGAATAGGAAAATGTGGCCAAAGCTCTTCCGTAGAAGTTGTATAAATATTTAATCTTACAATACCGCCACATTCATATCCTGCAGTACTGATTACTTCTTCCAGATTGGCAATAGCCTGTTCCAGCTGCGATTTCATATCCTTATTACTGGATGTTCCATCGGGGTCAATAGCTGCCTGTCCCGAGCAATATAAAGTACTTTGCACATTTTTTACCTCTACCGCCTGTGAATAGCTTCTTTCATCCTGCCATTTCCAAGGATTAACCGTTTTTTTTTCCATTGTCTTGAATTTGTTATTTGTTACTGTACAAAATTGCAGAACAAATACAGCAAATTCCTGTGATACGGATAACGATTATAGTGTGAGTTTGATCACAGCGTTACAGAGGCAGACGGCTTAAGGTTTCTCTGGACACCCCTAAATAAGCAGCCAAAAGAGATTTCGGAACACGCTGAACAAGAGAAGGATATTTTTCCAAAAGCTGCTCATAGCGTTCTTTTATTCCTGTTGTCATCATGGAAATGGTACGCTGTTGAGCCGTAATAAATCCCATATATGCTTTTTCAAGGAAGAAATGCTCCAGCTTTGGAAGTTGAGCGCAAAGTTTTCTGTAATCGTCCAGCTTAATACACAGTACTTCCGTATCTTCAATACATTCCAGAGACATTGTTGCTGCCGTTTGCTGATAATAAGCGGGAAAATCTGTTTCCCACCAGTCTTCCATGGCAAATCCAACAATATGTTCTTTTCCGGTTTCGTCAGAATAAACCAGCTTCAGCAAGCCTTTCAGGACAAAATAATTATAGGGAACCGTTTCCCCTTCCTGTACCAGAAACTGATGTTTCTTATATTTTTTATAAGTAAAGCAGGATGATATGAATTCAAATTCATCATCATTAAGAGGAATTATTTTTTCAATATGGGTTCTTAGCTGATGCAGCATATTCTGTTTCTTATGGTAAAAGTATTCTTTTTTCACTTAGACATTTACATTCATTGCTGATAAAACCAGCGTTACAATGTAAACGGATACACATCACTTAATGTGGGATGAATCGTATTCAGGGTTTTATAGAACTCCAGACGAACCGGCTCAGTGATATGGTCATATTGATCAAAACATTGATCCAACTGACGGATAATGATTGCCATTTGCAGCCATTCTTCAAAATTAATATGCATCGGCTTCAGCTTCCCGTCATCATCATGATCATAGAAAAAAACCTTCTGATCCCTGTCCAGAAACCATCGGTCACCTTGTCCGTTGCCAGCAAAACACCAGTACTCCGGCAAGTTAAATTCTTTATTTTCATTGACTGCATCCACTGAATTGTACAGAATGGTCTCAGAAGAGATTTCTGTTGTTTTTATTTGAGTAACCAGCGTTTTATAGCTTTCAGAGAAAGGAAATACTATAACCTTTGGAAAATTCTGCACGGCGCTTTTTTCTTTAAGGATTTTATTTTCTATTGCGGTAAGAGCTGGCACGATAAAAGGAATCATCATTATTAAAAATTATGGCTTTTCTCTCAACAGTTCATCAATCTGCTTATAAAAGGAATCTTTGCTATAATCTGCCACTCCTATATGCTGCATGCGGATTTCTCCTTTCTTGTCCAGTACTACTGTTGTAGGCAGAGAGCCGCTATACAATATATCAGGAATATTTCCAGCCGGTGTAAGAAAAGGAACCGTAAAGCCTTTCTCTTTTAAATAAGATTTTCCCAGACTGACATTATCATCCAGATTTACTGTAAGAAATACCATATCCGGATTATTTTTATACTGATCATACAGCTTCTGCACAGATGGAAATTCAGCCCTGCAGGGAGGGCACCATGATGCCCAGAAGTTAATAAAGACCACTTTATTCTGTAAAGCAGAAGTATCTACAATTTTTCCTTCTTCATTTTTCAGCATCAGCCCGGCATAGGAAACTTTGGCAGCATTATTCTGGTTTTTTTGTGGTTCTGATATGCTGGAATTGAGAATTCCGGTGGAAGCCACCTGCCTCATCAGCCATGCCTTTGCATCCTTATTCACCAAAACGATAATAAACAATACGGTAAGTACTGCCGTAGAAGCATTTTTTCTTATCCAGATCCTCAGATTTTCCATATTCTTCCGCTTAATTCCCAGCCAATATAAGATTAATATTCCGAACAATATTCCCAAAAAGATAGTTTTAATATAAAGAAGCCTTTAAATTCTAAGATTTAAAGGCTTTCCTCTCCATTTATTTCAAGTTAAGATCATGGTCATATTTTTTATAGCTAAATCCTGTTCAGCAATTTCTTTCTGAAAAAGAAAAGCAGTGAACTGAAAAATGTCAGATAGGCAATATTGAATATGGCACCTCCTACCCATCCTGAAAAAGGAAGCGGTAAAAGATTTTTTATAGGGATGATAAACAAAGTAAGCGCAAATGGTGTCAGCAGAGCCATCCACCCCGGCAAAAGGGTTTTATTGAAAAGAATACAAACAGCAAAGGAAATCCATCCGACTGCCAGTACACCAATAGCTGTTCCCCAGGCAATGTTAAGCATTTTCATAAAACCTCTTCCCGTCTCCAGAAGATAAGGGTGAGAGGCAGAGTCTGTATGATAAACTGCTTTATAAATCTCCCCCACATAGAAAAATCCGGCATGTCCTAAAGGTGATAAAACCGCCCCTGCCAGTAGGATCCAATACACAAAGACTGCATACCATTTTTGAGTGTCTTTGAAAAACTGATATACCAGCCAAGTGGCAGGAAGCAGTAAAGGCCCGGTAAGAGCACCAATCAAAGCACCAAACATCAGCCTTGGAGTGGAACCTTCCAGCATTAAAGTTGCAAATTCTACATTCACCTGATCTGCATAGGTCTTTGAAAACAAAGGATAATCTGATGGATCCGGATCAAATCCGGCAACGTAAATATCACCAATAATCCAACATATTGACACTGCTATTGCAGCTGCAAAAGACCAGTTTATTTTACCTGAATATTTCATAATTTTTAATAATTAATTTGTATAAGATGCACATCGTTTCATTATTTCTTTCTTTTATTTAAAAGTAATTTAATTATTAAGAACGATTCTAAATAATTATTATCTTTGTGCAAACTTAGTCTAAACATTCAACAGAAAGGGTCTGTAAAACGGAATAAAAAGTCCGTAAAAAGGAAATTCTAACAACAAAAGGAAATGACAGTACGGCTATATGATGAAAACTTTGGAAACATGCTTATGGAGCGGGATTATCCTTCCTCTTATTTCTTAGATGATGGAGGCATCCAGGAATGCATTACCCAGCTGACTCCTCCTTATGGAAATGGTTTTTATCACGAAATAAGCTTTACCCATGTCCACATCAGTTTTGGAAATATTGTATTGAATAAACCGCTTCAATTGTACCTTGAGAGTGATTTTGATTCGGTAGAAATGCATTTTACCCTGAAAGGAAAAAGCAAAGCCATTTCGGGTAACTTTCAAAAAACAATAGTGTTTGATAACTACCAGCACAATATTATTTATGCTCATCATATGGAAGGCAGGATGGAATTCGAAGGTCCGGAAATGTATGTATTCGAAATCAATCTTGCTCCTGAGTTCTTTAAAAAATTTCTACCTGAGTATTCAGGACTGTTTGAAATATTCAGAAATTCGATTGACAAGCAGAATTCATCTCTCATTCAGACTGAGCATAGCCGCATTACCCATGATATGTATCAGATTCTGAACGACATCATTCTTTGCAACAGAAAAGGGACTTTCAAACGAATTTATCTTGAAGCTAAGGTAAATGAACTTCTTCTGTTGCAGCTTGAACAGTTTTTTGACAGTGAATCCTCATCTTCTTCTCTTCAGAAAAAAGATATAGAGAAAATGTATGCGGTGAGGGATTATATTGTAAAAAACCTGAATGCAGATAGTTCTCTGAATGATCTTGCCCATCTGGTAGGAACCAACGAATTTACTTTAAAGAAAGGATTCAAAGAGCTTTTTGGGACTACCGTTTTCGGATTCTGGAATGATCTCAAAATGGAGCAGGCTAAAAAAATGCTTCTCGACAGTGATCTGAATATCAGTGAAATTTCTGATCGTATCGGCTATAAAAATCCGAGACATTTTTCATCAGCATTTAAACGAAAATTCAATATCCTGCCAAGCCAGATCAGAAGCAGATAGCATCGTGCAGTCTTATAAAAGCTCATTTGTGTTTTTTTAATACCGGATAATAATAAAAATTAAATAACGGTCGTTAATAATTTGTTTTTCTATAAAATCTACCAAAAAAACAACAATAAATTAATATACAATGCATAATACTGCTTTTTATCTGACAGTCCTCTTTTATCCTTGCCATTATCATTTCCGGAAGTCTGCTTTTCCCATGGATTTATTTCATAATTAATTTGTTACCTGTAACAAATCCCCTATTCATCCAACTCATTGAACATCATCAAAACATTAACTCATAGACAAGAGATCTACTACTTTAAAATAAACTAATGCAAACATCCTTTCTAAAAATTACCGCTGCCACCGCTGCGCTCTGCTTCAGTACACTGGCAATGGCCCAACAAACGTATTCCGTAAGTGGAACCGTGAAAGACAAAAAAAACGGGGAACTGCTCATCGGAGTCTCTGTAAAAGTAAGCGAAGATCCCAGCATCAATGTTGTTGCCAACGAATATGGATTTTATTCCCTTTCATTACCCGAAGGAAATTATACCCTGGTTATTTCCTACCCGGGATATCAGGATTTTGAGCAGAAGATCAATGTAGATCAGAATATAAAACTCGATCTTCCGCTGCTTCCATCAGAATCTGTAGAAAAAGCCATTGATGAGGTGGTGATAACCGGTATCAAAAAGGATAAAAACCTGACCTCAGCTCAAATGGGAGCAGAAACGTTAAGTATTAAAAATATAGAGAAACTTCCTGTACTTTTTGGTGAAAAAGATGTCATGAAAACCATACAGCTTTTACCCGGGATCAAAAGTAACGGTGAAGGAAGCAGCGGGTTCAGTGTAAGAGGAGGTGCTACCGACCAAAACCTGATCCTGCTGGATGAAGCTCCTGTTTATAATGCCTCTCACCTTCTTGGTTTTTTCAGTACATTCAACAGTGACGCCCTGAAAGATGCCAGCATTATCAAAGGAAACAGCCCCGCACAATACGGAGGACGCCTTTCTTCTGTATTGGATGTTAAAATGAAGGACGGAAACAACAAAGATTATAACATCAACGGAGGAATCGGGCTTATCAGCAGCAGGCTGAGTGTGGAAGGGCCTATTCAAAAGGAAAAATCATCATTCATCGTATCGGGAAGAAGAACGTATGCGGATCTTTTTCTTAAAGCCAATAAAGATTATAAAGACAACAAATTATATTTTTACGATCTGAACCTGAAAGCCAATTATCAGATCAACGAAAACAACCGTATTTATTTGTCCGGGTATTTTGGAAGAGATGTTCTGGGATTGGGAGACACATTCAATACAGACTGGGGAAATACGACGGCCACTTTGAGATGGAACAGCATCATCAGCAGTAAGCTATTCTCCAATACTTCATTTATTTACAGTAATTATGACTATAAGATCAGTCTGAAAAATGATGATACGGTATTTGATTTAAATTCAAAAATCCGTGACTGGAATCTTAAGCAGGATTTTACCTGGTTTGCCGGAAACAAGCATTCTGTACGTTTCGGTCTGCAGTCTATTTATCATACCCTTACTCCGAGCAGTGCTTCCGGTACCACCGTGAGCAGTTTTGCCAGAAATCCGAGATACTCGTGGGAAAATGCCGTTTACATTAATGATGATTATAAAGCAACGGAAAAGCTGACCATCAATTATGGAGCAAGGCTTTCCATGTTCAGTGTACTGGGAGGTGACACATTCAATACTTATGAGAATGGCGTACTAACCGACAGTAAATTTTTAGAGAAAGGAAAATTCGGGAAGACCTATGTGAATATTGAACCGCGTATCAGCGCCAACTACCGCATCAACGAAGTGAGCAGTGTAAAAGCAGGTTATTCCAGGAACACTCAGAATCTTCACCTCTTAAGCAACAGCAACAGTGGAAATCCTACCGATCAGTGGATAGGAAGCAGCTATACGGTAAAACCGGAAATTGCAGATCAGATCAGTTTAGGATACAGCAGAAACTTCAACAACAATAATTACGAATTGAACGCTGAGGTTTATTACAAAGACATGAAAAATCAGATCGACTTTAAAAACGGGGCTCAGATTGGCTTTGACACGGGAGCCGACGTAGAAAGTGAACTGTTATTCGGAAAAGGGAGAGCCTACGGTCTGGAACTCATTGCCAAAAAGAAGAGCGGAAAACTGACAGGATGGATCTCCTATACCCTTTCTAAAACAGAAAGAAAAATCAACGGAATCAATAATAATGAATGGTATAACGCCAGAATGGATAAAACCCACGATTTATCCGTCGTTGCAACGTATCAGCTTAATCCGAAATGGAGTTTTTCAGGATTATTTGTATACAGTACCGGAAATGCAGTTACCTTCCCTACCGGAAAATATGAACTGAACGGACAAACAGTCTTCCAGTACAGCAACAGAAATGCAGACAGAATGCCTGCATACCACAGAATGGATCTGAGCGCTACTTACGAACCAAGTTCCAATAAGCGGTTCCGCGGTTCATGGACATTTGGTATTTACAACCTGTACGGCAGAGAAAATGCTTATACAATCAATTTTGAAGACAATCCTGACCGCCCGGGAACAACACGTGCCATGCAGACCTCTTTATTCCGATGGGTCCCTAATATCACTTATAATTTCAAATTCTAACTCATGAAAAATACTTTTTATATCATAGTATCCCTCTTCGCCTTAACCTCCTGTGAAAAGGAAATTGACCTGGATCTGAACGATCAGAGCGGGAATATTGTCATTGAAGGCAATGTAACCAATCAGTCAGGACCTTATACTGTAAAAATCACAAAGTCCGTTGGATTTTCAGAACCTAATCAGTATCCGGCAGTAACCGGAGCCCAGGTGGTTTTAAGCGATGATACAGGCCAGACTGAAACGCTTCACTATACGGGAAACGGAATGTATCAGACTACAACTTTTGTAGGTACACCCGGCAGAACGTATACATTAAAAATACAGGCCGAAGGAAAACAATATACTGCTCAGAGTACAATGCCTGAGGTAGTATATTTTGACGGACTGGAACAGAGTTCTTTTAAATTTGGTGATAAGACCACCTACACTCTTTTGCCACTCTTTACAGACCCGATGCCATTAGGGAACCGTTATCTTTTCAGTTTTACGATTAATGATCTGCCTAAAAAATACATGAATACTTTTTCAGACAATGTCAATAACGGCTTACCGAACCAACAGCCTCTGATTCTTCCCAATGACGATAACAAGGGCCGCGACCATGAAGTAGTGCCGGGAGACAAGATCCATGTGGAAATGCAGTCTATCGACACCAATGTGTTTACTTATTACAGTGCATTGCTTCAGATTTCGGGCGGCAACGGCGGAACTGCTACTCCAGCTAATCCTCCGAGTAATATCAGCAACGGAGCATTAGGCTATTTTTCAGCCCACACAACTGATACGGAAACTTTTGTGATCCAGCCTGTAACACCATAAATTTAAAAAGGATATTCCCAACACCGGAATATCCTTTTTTATTGTATTCTATCTGAATTTCCTTTTTAAAGCGTAATACCGGTACAGGAACTTATCATGCCTGATTACGCCAAAGAGCAGTCCCGCAGTTACAAGCAGCGTTTTGAGCTGAATCATGCTGTACACAAAACCACCAATCATACATCCTGCAAAAAAGCAGGCGATAATCACCAGTTTCAGGGCTATATTCTTTTTAAGCTGCCTCTTTTCGTTTTCCCTTTCCTTAAAAAAAAGTTTTGATAGCTCTATTCCCAGATCAGTAAATAAGCCCGTAAGATGAGTGGTTCTTACCACAGATTGTGATACTCTTGTTACCAGTGAGTTCTGAACGCCCATTGCAAAAAGCAAAAGCCCGGCAATTGCATAAGGAGATATTGAGATTTTCAATGTTTGGTCACCTGTTATTCCCACAAAACCTAAAATCAGAATTTCGGTGATCAAAGGAATGAGATGCGGACGGAACATTTTGTGTCCGGACGAAAATTCAACCATAAAACTGGATGAAAATGCTCCTCCCAGAAAACATATAATAAAGATAAAATAAGTGAGTGCCTTGCTGTAATGATAGAGAAGAATTTCTTCAGAAAAGAAGGCAAAATGTCCGGTTATATTCGTAGTAAGCACTTTCACAGATAAAACACCTGCAATATTCACTATCCCTGCAACAAATGAAAGTACTGATGCAAGCTTAAGATTGTGAAAATAGGTTCTGTTTTTCCCTCTGTGTCTGAACATTTTAAATTTCTATTAGAGCTTCTCCTTCAGGAAAAGAACAACCGGATAAAATAAATAAGAAAAAAAAATAATTAGAAATGTCAGCGTCAAACTGTGAAAAACATGTCCGCTTAAATATTTATCCAGTGTTCTTTATAGATCTACTATTTCCCCTTTAACGTAAAATCCTATTTTTTAGTAATAAATGATGATTCTGAAAAGGCTTCCAGACCTCTCTGAGATCTTCTGTTTCTTATTTCAGAATCAATTTTATTACTTTTGTAAAAGTAATTCGTTCAGGAAAAAAATCTTGTGATTTAGATCGGTTTAAAATGTGATTTAAGTTAAAAACTGAACGTACATCCAATATCCTGTATAGAAAAATTATGATCTCAAAATTTATTTTTAACAATCAGTATCTTTTTGATGAACTCCCTGAGTATGATAAAAATCTTCTTACAGGAGCTATGAAAACCAGGAACTATCGTAAAAATGAACCCATATTTACTGACGGAACAAAACCCAATGGCGTTTACTACCTGAACGAAGGTAAAATAAAGAAATACAAGGTTGATAATGACGGAAGGGAGCAGATTATTTACATTTACAGTTCCGGTGAATTTTTCGGATATTCTGCCATTCTGAGCAATGAATCTTACGGAGATACGACCTCAACCCTTGAAAATTCTGTGATCTCATTTATTTCAAAAGACAGTTTTCTGGATATTCTGAGCCAGTCATCAGTGCTTTCGAGGCTGCTGCTGAAATCTTTAAGCCATGAATTCAGCGTAATGGCGAACCTTATTGCAGTTTTATCCCACCGTACAGTCCGTGAAAGAGCTGCTCTCAGTTTACTGATTCTTCATGATAAGTATACATCAAATGACACACCTGACCATGAAATATTCATTACCCTTTCCCGTGTGGATCTTGCCAATATGGTGGGAACTGCAAGAGAAACCTTAGCCCGTATCATCAATGATTTTAAGCAGGAAAAACTGATCAGGTCTGAAGGAAGGAAAATCCAGATTACTGATATTAAGCGATTAATTCATATCGCTAATTTTTATTAATCATATTTGAGATTAAAGAGCTTGATTTCTACTGACAAACTGTTGTCATAAACACCTGTTACCTTTGTTTAAAATTAGTTTAAACAAATAGTATCCTTATGAAACTTACTTCATTAAGAATGATCAGCCAAGACATTAAAGCAACAGTAGCATTTTATGAACAGGTTATAGGCATAACTGCCACCTGGTATACGGAAGATTTTACAGAACTCTCTGCTGATTCTATCACAATCGCTATCGGAAGTACCCGGACCATGCAAATGTTCTCAGAAGATCTTACAGATTTCGCAGGAACAAAATCAACCATTATTGAATTTATGGTTAAAAATGTTGACGAAGAATACGAAAGGATTAAAAGTATGACTTCCCGAATTATTCAGGAGCCGACCACGATGCCCTGGGGAAACAGATCTCTCCTGTTCTGTGATCCGGATGGCAATATGATTAACTTTTTTACTCCGGTAAGTGAAGAGGCTGTGAAAAAATTCAGCTAAATCCTGATATCAGTAAAAAAAGACCCGCTGTTCATCAGCGGGTCTTCTTGTTATAATTTTTTAAGAACAGATTCATTTTCCGAGGAATTCTGTAGCTTTCGCAACAAATATATCATGATATTGATAAAAAGAAGCATGTCCTGAATCCGGGAAAATTACCAGCTCTGCATGGTCTAAATGCTGAGCCATATTTTTAGCATTCTGAACAGACACCGGAAGGTCATTTTCACCATGAACAATCAGTACCGGATTTTTAATCTTCTCTATTTCTGTAAGCGCATCAGCATCAGGCTGGGCCCAGCTCAATACTGCAGTAAACTGAGCACCGGAGGCAGCATCATTTAAAGGAAGATCTCTGTCCGTCGTACGAAGCTGAACTCTTGCAAAAGAAGCTTTTCCTTCCGCAATACTCTGAGCAGATTCTGTAAAACCAAATTTCAGGAATGAAGCTTCAGGACTTAAGCCAGCGGTTCCGGCAATAATATTGGGCAGATTAGACAATCCTATGGCTCCCTGAGGGCCTGTACCTGCTAAAATCACTTTATTAATCAGTGACGGATTGGTAAGCACTATTCGCTGTGCGACGAATCCTCCCATAGAAAATCCCATGATATTCACTTTGGTCAGGTTCAAAGCCTTAATAAAGTCTAACGCATCGTCGGCCATCGCCTGAACCGTGTTGGGAGTGGTTCCTTTTGAGGAAGAGACTCCTTTGTTATCAAAGATAATGACTTTATAGTTTTTAGCCAGTCCATCCGTCACTGCAGGATCCCAGTCATCCATTGAGCCGCCTAATCCCGGAAGGAGAACCAAAGGAATTCCGTCTTCTTTTCCTAAAACACGGTATGCGATGGCATTTCCTTTAACGGTTATGAATTGGGTTTTGGCAGTATGGTGGTTTCTGTTTTGTATCTCCTGCGTCGTGGGAGGCTCATTTTCTTCAGTACAGGAAACTGTTACTACAGTAAAAAGAGTTAAACATAATAAGCTTAAGGCTGAGATTTTTCTGATTGTTTTCATTGTTGTTTATTTTTGTATGATTATGGTGCAAACATAAAACACAAAAACAGGCAGAACACTCAATTTCGTTATCAAGAGGACATTTTAGCAGCTCAAATAGACCTTTTAAATGGTGAAATACAATTTCTTCGAAAATAATTTACAGCTTCTGAGCTGATCTCAATGCATACAGGGCATCCATCGCTTTTTCAGCATCTTTTCGGGCTACAAAAATATGATCATGGAAGTAAGCGGCAACGACATTACAGCTGATATTTTCCTTTTTCAGGGCATTGGCAAAAGCTGCAGTAAGCCCTACGGCTTCCAGAGAAGAGTGAATTGTAAGAGTAATCCATGAAGAAATATAGCTGTAATTCATATTCCATTCATCTGCTACTGTTTTTTCTACCACAATGGTAACGGCTTCATTTTCCCGGAAAAAAAACAGAACCTTTTCGAGGTCTGGTATTGCTGCTAGAGTTTCAACAGTACAAAATGCATATTCTCCGGTATTCAATACTGGTTCCATATTCTGAATCAGTAGGGCCAAATCTTTTTCTCCTGACATCTTTTTTGATACAAAAATAAGAGATGGAGAGCCACATTTGTTTATCATTTGATAAAAAAACACAAAAGGAGGCTGGGCGCCTCCTTTTTGTGTTTGTACTGTAACCTATTAACTGAACCTCACTATATGTGTTTGTGTTTTTTTCTGATCATTTGGCTTTTTTAAGAAGTCCGTTTAAGGTTATTCATACACTTCTTTAATTTCATCAGTGTTTCTTAATTTTTCATCATTTGTGTTTCTATAACTACCATTTACTATTTGTAAAATAGCTACATCATTTGTTGTTTTTTGAGTGTGAAACTTAAGAAGTTAAAAAACATTTCTCAGTTGTTTTTCATTGCTTAAATTTTACACTACAAAGGAACAACATTTCCAAATAAAATTCTCTATAAACCCCATCGATACATGTCGATCGACTTATAGATATTTATCGATGAAATATAATACCCTGAGAATAAGAAGTGGAGATCACCTTAAAAAAAAACTATAGTTTATGGTGGGTTTTGACAAGGTCCACAAGCTCAACCATATTTTCAATCTTGAGTTTTTCAAAGATATTTTTTTTGATTGTGCTTACTGTATTTTGTTTGATATTCAGACTGTTTGAAATTTCCAGGTTTCCATATCCTTCAGCATAAAGTTCTGCAATCTGCATTTCTCTTTTGGTTAAACTGTTGAGCGGGCTTATCAGATCCGGATTGTAAACAAACTGTACCAGCAGGTTTCTCAGAAGTTCAGAGAAGTACTCTCCTTTTTCGATGAAGGTTGTAATTGCTTTTCTTACGTCTTCTTCCTCACTCAGTTTACTCAGGTAGCCGTCAGCACCGGCTTTAATGAATTTAAGGCCGTGCAGCTCTTCTTCAAGTCCTGTAAAAATCAAAATTTTAATATCAGGATTTACGCTTTTCATCTGTGGTAAAATATGAAGACTGTTTCCGTCCGGGAAATGGGCATCAATAACAGCCATCTCGATTCCTTTCGATTCTATGAGTTCCAATACCTGATGTAAGGATGAAGTTTGATAAACTTTGGCGTTAGGAACAATATCGCTGATAACAATCTCCATTCCCTGGCGTACAATGCTGTGATCGTCTGCCAGAAGGAATATAATCTCTTTATTTTGTATTGGTGTTTCCATTATTATTAATGTTTAAATTGATCCTGAATGTCACTTTAGTTCCTTTATGTAATTTGCTTTCAACCGATATATTGCCGTCAAAAAGCTCTACAATTTCTTTTACAAGGTTAAGCCCAAGTCCTGCTCCCAGATTATCTACTTCATCAGAAACCATACCCTGATAATAAGGATCAAAAATTTTACCAAGATCAGATTCTGATATTCCTACTCCCGTATCCGCTACTGTGGTGATCAGGCAAATTTTATTTTCTCCAAGGGATTCTGTAGCCAATACAAGATCAATCTGTCCGTTTTCTGTAAACTTGTTGGCATTCCCCAAAATATTCATAAAAATCTGATTGATTCTGATATTATCCGAATAGACCACCAGATTTTCAGGGATTCTGTCTGTCACAGCAAACCTGTTGTTTCTCGTTTCCAGATAAGGGGTAATTACCTTTACAATAGAACTGATTTCATCTTTAAGATTGAAGACCGACTGTATAAGCTCTTTTTCAGCATTCTCGTTTTTGGTATATTCCAGAATCTGATTAGACTGCAGAAGCAAGGTACTATTGGTAAACTTGATGGATTTAAGATAATCCTTTATCGTTTCATCTTCGGTAGTTCTGTAGATTTTATCAATGAAAATATTGATGATTTTCAAAGGAGACCTCAGGTCATGACTTAACATTCCAAGAATCCTGTTTTTGAAATTAAGGTTCTTTTTAATCTCTTTATTGGCAGCATCCAGTTTCTGTTCATAGATAAACGCCATTCTTGTAAAATACATAATCAGGATAGAAACAATAAACATCAGAATCATCAGTCCCAATACCAGATAGGTTCTTATCTTGTTATTATTAGAACTTTGGTCGTTGTATTCTTTTTCCAGTTCAGATTGAAAATCCTTAATGGCATTTTCGTAAACCTCTATTAAGTTATTACTATATACCAGCAGCTTACTGAAATTGCTGTAAAACTGTAAATTATTCTTCTGACTAATGGCCGCAAGCAGCTGAACTTTTTTTACCTCGGCAGCGTAATGCTTGTCCATAGATTTTAGGGTATTGTCCATTTTGGATTTTACCTGAGAAATATCCAGAGTCTTGTTATTGGTCATTGTGATTACAGTACTTTCCTTCTGAACATCTACTTTCCCTGTTACCGCATCTTTTAAACGCCCGAAAAAGCCTTTCTTTTTAATGGTATCCGCATAAGTACGGGTCTGAATATTGAAATCTTCAAAATCGTTTTTATACTTGGCAGGTTCATACTGTTTGTCCTCAATTTTTGCCGGCGGATTGAGGGATGTCTGGTACACTGAATCTATTAACGTCTTCAGTTTTGCAGTCTTTAAGGTATCCTTACTACGAATAGCCAGATTTTTTTTCAATCTTGGACTTGTATTTTCATATTCACCAATTTTATCAAAATTAGTTTTAAGTTTTCTCAGCGACTGGAAATAGAGCTGCAGATCATCGTTATTCTGAGTAGCCATATATTTCTGAAGATGATCCTGTGCATCCATAAAATCTTTCCTGGAATTATCAGTTAATCCTCCCAGGGCACGGCTTTCTTCAAGCTGATCTTTTATAAACTTCAGCTTTTTCCCGTTGACAAATTCGTTGTAGAAAAATATGGCAATAATCACCTGTATCAGTAAAATACAAAGGATCAATGAGTAATGAACAAGTTTTCTCAATTTAAAATTTAAGAATTTATTTTTCATATTTGTTTATCAGTTAAATTAATTTCCTGACCAGATAAGCCCATTAGATATTAGTCTTCAACAATATAGCATTATTTTCAGCAATTTCATAATAGCCATATATTATCTAACTGGCAAAGTTAAAGTAATTTTTGTCTTCTTACTAATAATGAATATTTGATAAAACACACAGAATTTAATTCTTTTTACAATTAAAATGGCTTCTCAACATTCAGTTTTATGTATGTAAATCTATTTTTTTAGATCAATAGCAAAAAAGCGGGCTTCCGGCAAAATGTTCTTTTTCTGTTTATTTCATTCCAAAAAACAATTCAAACATTTGAAAATATGCACATTACAAACTCACAAAACTTTGATAAAGTTCAGGATGTAAAATTCACAGTAAGCAAAAAAAGCCCAGAATTATATTTCGATTCCATATCACAATCATTAGTATTTTCTATTTTTCCAGGGGAATCATGAGATGATATTTTCCTAACTTTTCAGTTTGAAAGGAATCAAAGAATATTTCAGACCATTCATTACATTCTCTGAAATACTCAAAAGCAATTAACTGCAAAAAATGCTTTATCATCTTATGAGAGATAAAAATTTTAATCCCGGAAAAGGTTTTATATTCAGCAAGCATGTGCCGGAGGAATTATCAAATTTTGAACGTGTCTTTGATGTTTTCAAAGATCTGCTTACCCATACCTCCGGAGATATTGAAGAAGCCTTCGACTGGCTGGACATGCTTGATCAGGAATATGATATTTTCAGTGATGAGTATACCCTTCAGGATTTTGAAGAGGATTTGAAAAAACGAGGTTATATCAGGGAAGAAGACCCTGAAGAAGGCAATACTGGAGGTGGAAAAGGTAAAAAAATATTAACCCCTAAACTGGAAGCTGCCCTTCGTGAATATGCGCTGGATCAGATCTTTGGTAAACTGAAGAAAAACGGAGCCGGAAATCACCGTACCCATAAGACAGGAATCGGAGATGAACGTGATGGTGAAAACCGTTCTTTCCAATATGGAGATGATCTTGCTGCCGTGAACATGACCGAAAGTTTAAAGAATGCACAGATCAACAACGGAATCTCAGACCTTCGTCTCACAGAAGATGACCTGGTCGTAGAGGAAACCAAGCATAAGGCACAAATGAGTACTGTTCTGATGATTGATATCAGCCATTCAATGATTTTATATGGTGAAGACAGGATCACTCCGGCCAAAAAAGTAGCCATGGCACTCGTGGAATTGATCAAACGGAAATATCCGAAAGATTCTATTGATATCATTGTTTTTGGAAACGAAGCATGGCCCATTAAGATCAAAGACCTTCCCTATTTAAAAGTTGGTCCTTATCATACCAACACCGTAGCAGGTCTGGAACTCGCCATGGACATCCTTCGCAGAAAAAGAAATACCAACAAACAGATTTTTATGATCACCGACGGAAAACCCAGCTGTATTCAGCTGCCCAGCGGTGAGTTTTATATGAATAGCTTTGGGCTGGATGAAAAGATTGTCAACCAGTGTTTCAACAGAGCAGCACAGGCAAGAAAACTGAAAATTCCTATCACGACTTTCATGATTGCCCAGGATCCTTATCTGCGTCAGTTCGTGGAAGAGTTTACAGCCCAGAATAAAGGAAAAGCTTTCCTGACCGGACTATCAGGATTGGGGCAGATGATTTTTGAAGATTACGAAAAAAACAGAATAAGAAGAATATAAAGATCAGATTTCACATTATTTAAAAATAAAAATCTCATCAGATAAATAGTATTACAAGACAATGAAAAACGATATTACATTCAAAGAATTAAAAAAATCCGGTTATACTCACAAAACGATTAATGAGGAAATCCAGGCGAACTTAATTGCCAGAATCAAATCTAAAGAACCTGTATTTGAAGGGCTTTGGGGCTATGAAGACACGGTTGTTCCCCAACTGAAAAAGGCAATTCTTGCCGGACACCACATCAATTTACTGGGACTGCGCGGACAGGCAAAAACCAGGATTGCAAGAAGCATGGTAAATCTGCTTGATGAATATATGCCTATCGTAAAAGGGTCTGAAATCAATGACAGCCCGTTTCAGCCCATTTCAAAATTTGCCAAAGACCTGATTGCTGAACTGGGTGATGAAACTCCGATTTCATGGGTGCACCGTTCTCATCGTTTCTATGAAAAACTGGCCACTCCCGATGTAAATGTTGCTGACTTAATTGGTGACATTGATCCTATTAAAGCTGCAACCCTGAAACTGCCCTATTCCGACGAACGTGTCCTTCATTATGGAATGATTCCGCGTGCCAACCGTTCTATTTTTGTTTTAAATGAATTACCGGATCTGCAGGCAAGAATCCAGGTTTCTTTGTTTAATATTTTACAGGAAGGAGATATTCAGATCCGCGGATTCCAGCTGAGAATGCCGCTTGATATTCAGTTTGTCTTTACCGCCAATCCGGAAGACTACACGAACAGAGGAAGTATTGTAACGCCGCTGAAAGACAGAATAGGATCTCAGATCTTCACCCATTATCCCAAAACAATAGCACTTGCCAGACAAATTACAGAACAGGAAGCATTGATTTCTGCTGAAGATAAAGAACAGATCCTGATTCCAGACCTGGCAAAAGATCTTTTGGAAGAAGTTGCTTTTGCTGCCCGTATCAGCGAATATGTGGATGCCAAAAGCGGTGTCAGTGCCCGTTTGACCATCAGTGCCATGGAAAATTTAGTGGCAGCGGCGAAATTACGTTTAATTGAATCCGGAGCAGAAAGAACCACTGTACGTCTGCTAGATTTTATGTCGATCATTCCATCCATCACAGGGAAAATTGAGCTGGTCTATGAAGGAGAACAGGAAGGAGCAGATTACGTGGCCAAAATATTAATTGATAAAGCGGTAATGACCCAATTTGAAAGCCTGTTCCCACGTATTTCAAAACTGGAAAAAGAAGGGATCAAAACACCGTACACTGACCTGATCAGGTGGTTCAACAAAAATCATTTAGAACTTAACTACAATGATACGGATGAAGAATTTTATGCTAAACTTGACAAGATAGAACCTTTGACAACTGTGGTGGAAGAAAATGCTTCTGAATTGAGCAGAGAAGACCAGAATTTCTGCAAAGAGCTTGTATTATGGGCATTAACCATCAGCAATAAAATTGATAAATCTGAAAATCATAATGCTTTCACTTTCGATTCTCCCGGAATCGGCCAATTCTTACGCAACTAAAATCAGTAAAATAATATAAAAGTAAAACCTTCAGATGAACTGAAGGTTTTTTATTTGTTTCTGAAAGACTTTATCCCCACCCTTGTCAAGGTCTAAAACCTTGACAAGGGTACAATTATTTCAGACTTTATACCAGATTGTCATTTTTAAGCACAGCAGAACCGAAAGGATTGTCAACCAGCCACAGCCACTCTCCTTCTTCATTTCTTTTCATGATACAGGAAGTATTGCCTGTCATATGAATAGAATGCCCATCCGGAGCAGTTCCCGTTATTTCCCACTGATCCTGCCACATCGCCAGATCATTTACAACAGTGATATGTGGAGTTTCACCTTGAATATCCAGTTGTAAGCGGCAAATCTCATTCATTGCCCTTTCTATCTGCTCAAACCCTCTCCACTCTCTTCCATCGCGGTCTATGTAGACAGCTTCTGGATGAAAACAGCTTAATGCTCCTTTTACATCTCCGTTTCTGATGCAATGCCGAAAATAGGCTACAGCACCAGTTTCTGTTTTTCTGTTAAATTCCTGCATTACTTCACATTTCTGGAGTCCATTTCCCTTTTCAAGCCTTTCTTACCTTTATTCCAGCTGTTGGCCACAAAAAAAGCAAGAAGTATCGGTAAAAAAGTAGTGAAACTGCTCCCTTTGGTTATGGTACTATAAATAGCAATTCCAGCCAATACCCCCAGGATGATAGCATTCACAACATTTCTGGCTTCAATAGTTCTTTTTTTCTCTATCAGCTCCTGATCCGTTAATTCTGACAAATCTTTTTCCATATTTAATAGTATCTCTTGGTTTTTCGTTTTAGAGCGGTAAAATTCATTTTTTTTAATCTATTTTTACCGAAAGCTAAATTACAATATTGTCAAGATATTTTTTTTATTTGTAATTTATTTCATATCACCAGTTTCGGAAAAATTTCAATGCTTATGGAAGACAACCTGAATTGTATTTACAGAGTTATCAATTTCATGGAGAAGAATTACGACCAGCCTGTTTCTGTAAAGGAACTGGAAGACATTTCTCATTATTCTTACCGGAATATCCAGCGCATTTTCAAGTACAGCTGTGGGGAGACAATAGGTACTTTCCAGCAAAGATTAAAAGTAGAAAATGCCTATAAACGCATTCTTTATACTCAGGAAAATCTTACCTCCATTGCCATTGAAGTTGGTTTTGCCAATATCGCTTCCTTTTCCAAAGCTTTTAAACAACATTTTGGGATTTCCCCAAAAGCGGCAAGACAAAGTAAGGAACAACTCCTTTGTGGAGGTGCCATCATTCCTGTTACCTCAGAGGTCTTGCTGGAACCCGAAATTGCTTATCTGAAACCTGTCCAGGTATATTATCAGAGCATTAACACCTGTTATAACAATGAAGAGATTGAAGTGCTGTGGGAAAAGTTCATGGAAAATGATTTCCCTGACTCAGGGATAGAATATTTTGGAGTTATAGCCGATGAACCATTAATAAAAACAGAAATCAACTGCCGCTATGATGCATGCACATCCGTTCAGTCCGGAAATAAAAAGCTACCTTCAAAAATGATATTCGGAGGTAAATATGCCCGTTTTACCCATCATGGAAGCTACGAAACAATAGACGACACGTATACGAAGATCTATTCACGCTGGATTTTCAATTCAGGTCTTGAGTTTTCACACACTCCTATCATTGAAAAGTATGAAAATCATGCTGAAAATGAAGACGGCCAGGAAAAACAACTGACCTATATTTTATTACCTTTGAAGTAAGTTGTCAATTTGGGACAACTTTAAGAAAAACAATCGATCTAATTTTGCTCTGTTTAAAATAGATCAGTTATGCAAAAAAAGAAAATTATGTTCCCTTTATTACCTCTTCTTTTATTTTCATGTTCTGCTGCAGAGCTATCAGAAATTCCGGGCACTGCAAATCCGGAAACAGCTATTTACAAAATGCCTGAAGAATCAGCTCCACATGAAGGAACCTGGCTTCAATGGCCTCATCAGTATCAGTATGGAGTGACTTACCGCAACAGACTGGATGCCACCTGGGTAGCGATGACCAAAGAACTTGTACAAAGTGAAAAAGTTCACATTATTGCTTATGACGGTGCAGAAAAGAATCGTATTATAGGCCTGCTCAACAATGCTGGAGTTTCTCTCACCAATATCAACTTCAAAATTTATCCAACGGATGACTTCTGGGTAAGAGACAATGGTCCTATCTATGTAAAAGACCAGAACGGGCAGTTATTCATTCAGGACTGGGGATTTAACGGTTGGGGAAACAAAGCCGATTACAGCCAATGTAACGTAATACCTTCTAAAATAGCAGCCGATACCAATATACCAAAAATCAATCTTAACTCAGTGATGATCAATGAAGGCGGAAGTGTGGAAATTGACGGAAACGGAGTGTTGATGGCTTGTAAAAGTTCTATCCTGAATAATAACAGAAATCCGGGAATGACGCAACAACAGGCAGAGGCTATATTTACTAAAAACCTCGGAGTAACCAAATTTATCTGGCTGAATGGAAAAGCCGGTCTTGATATTACCGATATGCACATTGATGGTTTTGCCCGGTTTGCCAATTCTTCTACCATTATTACAATGAGTCCTGATGATCTGGCCTACTGGCAGGTACCGGACGGAGATATTGATAAACTGTATGATGCTACTGCGAAAAACGGTTCTCCATATCAGTTTGTAAAAGTGCCTTTAACAACAAATGATGTGATTACTACGTACGGAAAAAATGTAGGACGTGCTTCTTACATCAATTATTATATTGCGAATAACCGTGTATTGGTTCCTAATTATAACGACCCTAACGATGCAGTTGCCAACAATATTATCCAACAGCTTTATCCTGGCAAACAGGTGGTTGGTATAGACTGCCGGAATTTATTTGCCAATGGCGGAATGGTACATTGTGTAACACAGCAACAACCTCAGTAAAAATGATATTAAAAATAAAGCCTGCTAACTTTCAGCAGGCTTTACTAATAGAGAATGCCCATCGTCAAAAAATAGCGTAAATTTGCTCTGCCCATCCCGAAAAAGATGGTTTTCTATTATACGTATTATGAAAAAAACAGCACTTTCTTTATTGGTTCTTCTGAATATGGTTTGCCAGGCACAGAACTTTGATGTAATTCCCTTAGGAATATATGGTGGTGAGCAGGAAGACAATTTATCAGCCTATCTGGTAGGCGCACCTAAAGACAATGCATTTCTCTGCCTTGATGCCGGTACGGTAAATGCCGGAATCCGGAAAGCAATCGAAATGAAAAGTCTTGAAGGATCAGCAGAAACGGTTTTAAAAGATCAGATCAAAGGATATTTTGTATCCCACGGTCATCTCGATCATTTGTCAGGGCTCATCATCAATTCTCCGGCTGATTCCAAGAAAGATATTTTCGCCATAGCTCCTGTGATTCAGATTCTGCAGAATCATTACTTTATCACGGATACCTGGATCAATTTTGCTGATCAGGGGCAAAAACCTATCCTTGGAAAATACCATTATAATGAGTTGCAGACAGGAAGTGAAATTCCCGCCCCCAAGACTCCTTTTTTTATAACCGGCTATGAACTAAGCCATGTAAATCCTTATAAAAGCAGTGCTGCTTTGGTAAGAAGAGAGAATCATTATCTGCTTTATCTGGGAGATACAGGTGCTGACCGTATAGAAAAATCTGACCGTCTTGACCAACTTTGGAACGTGGCAGCTCCACTTGTTAAGAAAAAACAACTCAATACAATATTAATTGAAGTTTCCTTCCCCAACAGTCAGCCGGAACATCTTCTGTTTGGGCACCTTACTCCTAATCTGCTGACTGAGGAATTGAGTAAACTTAAAGAAAAGACCGGACAGAGCAGCCTTGAAGGCCTTAATATTGTGGTTACTCATAGAAAGCCGACAGGCGATAATCCTGAGCTTATCAAAAAGGAATTATTGAAAAACAATCCTTTAAAAGTAAATTACATTTTCCCCGAACAAGGCAAAAAGATTAGTTTACCCTAACAATAAATTAAAAGATGAAGCGGAAACAGGCTTCATATTTTTTATTTCAGACATGATTCATTGAAATTTAAAACATTGACAATCAGTAATTTAAATTTCAATAATGAAAATTATGAAATTTTTCATTGCCTAATTAATTTTATCATCGTAATATTGCAATATAAAATACAACAATGGGAGTTACTAAAACAGAAATTTATACTGATGAGCAGAATAAGCTGGCTTCTCTGCTTAAAGTTTTGGGACATCCGGCGAGAATCGCAATTCTACAGTACATCATTAATCAAAAAGCATGTATCTGTAATGATCTCGTTGAAGAACTAGGATTGGCACAGGCCACCATTTCCCAGCATTTAAAAGAGCTTAAGAATATTGGAATCATCAAAGGTTCCATTGAAGGAAAGTCTGTATGTTACTGCATTAATGAAAGTACATGGAAACAGTTTCAGAATGAATTCAACCTGTTTTTTAATCAGGATGTTACTATAAAACAATGCTGTTAAGGCATTTTTTTTGAACATAAACATCGTAATATTGCAATATATCATTATAAAATTATAACACTCAATTTTAATCTACTATGAGACTATCAGAAATCAAAGAAATTCTACCGGCATTGGAAAATGTTGAATTTCAATTAGAAAACGGAAATTTTGTTCCAGAACATTTCCATGTAACAGAAGTGGGTCAGATCACAAAAAATTTCATCGACTGCGGCGGGGTCATCAGAAATGAAAAAGTGGTTAATTTTCAACTTTGGGATGCTGATGATTATGAACATCGTCTGAAACCTGCAAAATTACTTCATATCATTCAGCTTTCCGAAGAAAAACTTGGAATTGAAGACTCTGAAATTGAAGTTGAATACCAGGGAGAAACCATTGGTAAATATGACCTTGAATTTAACGGAAAAAACTTCGTACTGAAAAGCAAAACAACAGCATGTCTTGCTCAGGACGCCTGCGGAATTCCTTCCGAAAAACAAAAGAAAAATCTGTCTGAACTATCTGTAACCCCAACATCGGCCTGCACTCCGGGATCCGGCTGCTGTTAATTTTTATCAATTATGTATCAGGAATTATTAAACACGATTCAATCTCTGAAATGGGAAAGTATAGATGCCGACAGAAAAGAAGTTCTGGAGCCTTTGATCAGTTTTATCCAGCAAAAGGTGGATGACCGCAAAGAAATCAACCTGAATTTTATCTGTACCCACAATTCACGCCGGAGCCATCTGGCACAAGTTTGGGCACAGACAGCGGCTTCTTTGTTTGCCATTCCGGAAGTTCACTGCTATTCCGGGGGAACGGAAACAACGGCATTATTTCCTAAAGTCGCGGAAGTCCTGGCGAAACAAGGCTTTTCGGTTTTCAGCATTGCTGAGACCACCAATTCTGTATATGCTGTAAAATATGATGACAACAGTCTTCCGGTAATTGGTTTTTCAAAAAAATATGACAGTCCGTTCAATCCTGTATCTGATTTTGCAGCAATTATGACCTGTTCGCAGGCAGATGACGGATGTCCTTTTATCCCTGGTGCGGAAAAAAGAATTCCGATCACCTTTGAAGATCCAAAGATTTCAGATAATACACCGGAACAGTCAGCAATATATACTGAAAGAAGCTTACAAATTGCAGAAGAAATGTTGTATGTTTTTTCTAAAATCAAAAAATAATCATGCAGCCCAGACTAAAATTCTTAGACCGTTATCTTACCTTATGGATCTTTCTGGCTATGGGGACAGGGATTGCTTTGGGGCATTTTTTCCCGGCTATACCTGATATTATCAATTCACAGTCTCTTGGAACCACTAATATTCCTCTGGCCATCGGTCTCATTCTGATGATGTATCCGCCACTGGCAAAGGTTGATTATACTCTCCTGCCCTTGGCTTTCAGGGATAAAAAAGTAATCGGCATTTCTTTATTGCTCAACTGGATTATTGGTCCGGTTCTGATGTTTGTTCTCGCTATTCTTTTTTTAAGACATGAACCTGATTATATGTCCGGATTAATCCTCATTGGACTGGCCAGATGTATTGCTATGGTGATTGTCTGGAATGACCTCGCTAAAGGAAACAGAGAATATGCGGCATTGCTGGTTGCTTTAAACAGTATCTTTCAGGTATTCACCTATAGCTTCCTGGTATGGCTGTTTATCAATGTCCTTCCCGATCAGTTAGGTCTTGCAAGCTTTAATGTGAGTGTTTCTATGCAGGATATCACAGAAAGTGTATTGATCTACCTTGGAATTCCTTTTCTTGCAGGTTTTCTTACCCGATATGTCCTGATCAAATCAAAAGATGCTGAGTGGTACAACAGAAAATTTGCACCTAAAATTTCTCCTGTGACATTGTACGCTCTGTTATTTACCATCGTACTCATGTTTAGTTTGAAAGGCTCTAAAATACTGGAATTGCCAATGGATGTCATTAAGGTAGCAGTCCCCTTGGTAATCTATTTTGTTCTGATGTTTTTTGTAAGTTTTATCATCAATAAAACATTAAAAATTCCTTATGATAAAAATGCATCCATAGCCTTTACTGCTACCGGAAATAATTTTGAACTGGCTATTGCTGTGGCCATCTCAGTCTTTGGTATTCATTCGCCTCAGGCATTTGTAGGAGTGATTGGTCCATTGGTTGAGGTTCCGGTATTAATACTTCTCGTAAAAGCCAGTTTATTTATGAAAAAGAAATGGTATCATTAATTTCATTACCAAAACAAGAAGCATCGCCAAAACAGTGATGCTTTTTTTATGGATATCAGTTCTTACTCAATTTATAATTTCCACTGCCTTCCTTTTATTTACCACGGAAAATTATTACAAACCGGGGAACGAAGGAATAAATATTTATCTGTATAAGAAAATAAATCAGAGACCATTAAATGTTGTATGGAATTATGCACAAATAAGGACTTTATCTCAGAAATAGATTATCTTTATAGGGAAAGAAATTTTTATTAATAATGAAGTTAGAATTATATCAGATAGATGCTTTTACAGAATCTGTTTTCCATGGAAATCCGGCATGTGTTGTGCCATTAGAAAACTGGTTACCCGATGAAATCCTTTTAAAAATAGCCCGTGAAAATGCAGTGGCAGAAACCGCCTTTTTCATTGATAACGGTGATAGCATTCACCTGAGATGGTTTACCCCTGAAATAGAGATGGATTTATGCGGCCACGCTACCCTGGCTACTGCCCATTGTCTTGTTTCCATCTTAAATTATGAGCGCAATAGAATCATTTTTGAAACCAAAAGTGGCGAACTGACAGTAGATGTTAAAGATGGGATGTATTATATGGATTTTCCGTCCAGAATGCCCGAAGCCTCTACTCTTCCGGATACAATATCCAGATCACTTAATATCCAGCCTAAAGAAGTCTTCAAAGCAAGAGATTATGTTCTGGTATACGATTCTGAAGAAGAGGTAAAAAATATCAGGATTGAAAGATCCGTTTTTGATCTTATTAATCTTGATCCGGGTGGTGTTATTGTAACATCGGAAGGGACAGACAGTGATTTTGTTTCAAGGTATTTTACCCCGCAGTCCTCTATTCTTGAAGATCCGGTTACCGGTTCTGCACACTGTTCACTGATTCCCTTCTGGTCATCAAGATTAGGAAAAGATCAGCTTTTTGCCCGTCAGATCTCTGAAAGAGGCGGACAGCTCTATTGTGAGAACAAAAAAGAAAGGGTCATTGTGGCGGGGAAAGCCCAAACATATTCTGTCGGACATTTCCGGGTAGAGTAAGAGAAGAGAATACAATACTGCAATATTAATGATAAAAGCCTTGAATCATTTGATTCAATGATTTAAGTTGATCTGCATTTTCAAAAATTATAAAAAAAATTGGCTACTCTTTTGGTAGCCAATTTTGTAATTATTTCTATGAGATTTCAATCATCCTTGGTGGTTTCTGCTTCGCTTCTTCTTTTTTCGGGATGGTTAACATTAAAAGGCCATTTTCATATTTTGCATTAATATTATCCTGATCCACAACATCTTTCGGAAGCTCAAAACTTCGCTTGAAAGATTGGTAACTGAATTCTCTTCGTGTGAAGTTTTCATCTTTTGTCTCTTTACGATCTTCCTTGGCTGATGAAATGGTAAGCAGGTTACCATCCAGCCTGATCTGAAAATCGTTTTTATCCATACCTGGTGCTGCAACCTGAACTTCATAAGCCTCTCCGTTCTCCTTTATATTGACCGATGGTACGGTTGTACTGGTAGATGAGTAATTGTTATTGCCCCAGTTAAAAAGTTCACGACCAAAAAAATCATCAAAGACATTTGAAAAGCCCAAATTGCTGTTTCCGTTTCTTCTTATTAGATTATTCATTGTAATCATTTTTAATTAAGTTTAACAATCATTTAAAAACACGTCAGCTGGCCAGCTGTACATAAAATTTTACAAAAAAAATACCATTTGAGTACGAATGAAATTTTTTCCGGTTTTCTGTCATTTTTTCAGAATTTATGACACAAGACACTGATCCTTAGAACATTCAATACTCTTTTGTTTTTATTCTTTATTCTCAATACGAAAAATTTTTACGAAGCCTGAAAAACGTACCGCAACTGATCCATATTGTGGACAATAAAAGTGATAAGCAGGTAATACCCAGGCCGGCTTTATAAAGATCGTACTCTACCATACCGGTTTTGTAAGCAATCGAAATAGCCAGTATTCCAAATTCACCTGTTTGAGAAAGTAAAGCACCTCCATAAAAACTATCCTGCCATTTAAAATTCAGCATCCTGAAAAAGAGAGCCGACATAATACTGTTGCTTATCAGTACAATTAAAGTTCCTATCGTGATCAGCTTATAATTGGATAACAGATAATTGATATCCAGCCGTAAACCAATGGATACAAAAAACAATGCCACAAAGAAAACCTTGAATGGAAGCAGGGAATGTTCCAGCCATTGAAATGCCTGAATTTTTCCGACTAAGACCCCTGCCATAAAACTTCCAAGTGCAGCACTCATACCTACCGTTTCTGCTATAAGGCCAAAGCCGAGACAGATCAGTAAGCCTGAAAATACCTGAAGCTCATGGTCATTTTCAAGGAATGTACTTGAGAATTTAATTTCCTTCAGATGTCTGATTTTCCGGAATATAAAAAAAATGCCGAGACATATGGCAATGGGAAGCATCATATTCCATATACTGAAATCTTTGCTATTCCAGAATTTCAACACAGTGAGCACCGGAGCCAGAAGAAGATCCTGTAATAACAAAATATTGAGGATAATAATTCCAAAGGCAGTATGCAGGGTTCCATGCTTCTTCAGAAACTCAACTACAACTGCAGTACTATTGAACATAAACAGAATGGCGATGAGGAGCACACTTTCAAGATTCAGATGGAGTAACTCACCCACAAAATACGCAAATATAAAACTTAAGAGTATTTTCATCCCCTGAGCCAATAATGGCTTAATGATAAGGCTCTTTTTATTGGGAATATTGATTTCTACTCCGATAAAAAACATCAGTAGTAATATTCCTATTTCGCCAATCGTTTCTATTTCTTCCGGTTTGTTAAATAGCTTTAGTACATAAGGCCCCAATAACACCCCGGCAACAATATAGGCAATAAGATAGGGCTGATTAAATTTCTTCAGTAAAAACATCAGTCCTAAGATGGTCATACACAAAATACATACAGTCCAAAGCATATTGATAACGTTTTAGATTGAGATAATTTCGTATTTAATAGTATTGTCTTATGTTGAATTTCCTCAAACGCTGTCTGTGTGAAGAATATTGAGGTCTGTACCATCCTTGTGGTAACCGATCAGTTCAACTATACTGTTTTTAATTGAAAAAAAATAAAGAGGGATCTCATCTTTATTGCATAAGACTTTCTCAGGAAAAAAGTCAAAAAATTCTGCACCGAACTCCAGTAAAAAATTTTCATTGATTATCATAACAAAATTATTAATAATAAACTCTAACTTATTACATGTTCTGGTTATTAGTTATTTTCAAAATCTGAATACAAAATCCAGACCAAGCTACCAGGTTATAGCCGACCGGAAATCAAGCAATTTAGGACAAAAAAAGGAGACGTTTATTATTAACGTCTCCCTAAGCGCAAGGGAGCCCTGTCGAACTCCTAATCCCATCCTTAACACTTTTGATAGTAGTCATGCAACCCTAAAGTTCAAGGATGAAGAATTTTTCAAAAAATTCGAAAACTACTTTGGAAAAGATGTAATTAAACTGCATAAACTTAAATAATACTTCTAATAATAGTCGATTTCTAAAATAGAAAATAAACTAAAGTGTGACGCATTGTATTTTTATATTTCAAAAGTACTTTATCTTCATTTTATTTGTAATTTAACAATCTGAGCTAAGTGTCACATATAGAATGACTTGATACAAACCTGAGATATATCCATATTGTAACAAGAAAAAAGATAATTAAAAGATTGCAATAAAATAGTACCATGATAAAATCTGTCAATATCAAATTGTTATTAGTCCTTCTTGCCATTGTTTTTGCATTTGATTTAGTATTTATAGCTATGAATCATAGTTCCTGGCGGTTTTTTACCAAGCCACTGTTGTTACCTATTATTGTCTGGTTTTATTTTACGTATTCTCAACAAAATGCATTTCGGATCAACCAGTGGTTTTTGTCTGGATTAATTCTGAGCTTTTTGGGTGATGTGTTTTTGTTATTTGGATGGGGATTTATGCCCGGTTTGGGAAGCTTTTTGTTGGCTCATATTTGTTACATAGCTTATTTTTTTAAGATTGAAAAGAAAAATGCATGGAGTTGGCTTCCCTTTGTTTTGCTTTATTTAGGCTCATTTATTTACTGCATATTTCCTTATTTAAACGAAATGAAGATACCCGTGGTGATTTACGGAATTACCATTGCTACGATGCTGTATTTTAGTATCAGAACTTATTCTTTATTATTAATCCTGGGAGCTGTTTTGTTTGTAATATCAGATTCCGTATTGGCCATTAATATATTCGTACAGCGCAGTATTGGGAAAGAACTTGTTGTGATGATTACTTATGTTTTAGCCCAATTGATGTTGGTGTTGGGAGTGGTTGGTCTTGAAAAAAAGAACAGAATTATCCGATAAAAGAAGACTTATGAAAAGAAAAGATAACCGGTTTTTTCATAGTATTGCCCTATTCTGTCCATTGGATTTTACTGATCCTGTTACTTATTTTATTCCTGTGTTTATCTTGTTGATAGTAGGGGAAATATTTTTGTATCAGATTCCTCAAAAAGTATTCACAAAAAGACTCATCAAAGATAATGTATCGAGTATCGGATTGGGGATAGGGGCAGTAATGTTAGACTTTGGGATGAAAGCTATATCATTATCCTACTTTTTTTGGATTTACAATCATTTTAGGCTTACTGATATTTTCGGGATCAAAGATTTCAATAAATTCTTCACTTTACAATGGCATGCAGATCACTGGTGGCTTTGGTTATTGGTTATGATTGTCCAGGATTTTGGCTTTTACTGGCATCATCGGTTAAGCCATAAAATCAGATTGTTCTGGACAGGTCATGTCAATCATCATTCGGCTACTCATTTGAGTCTTGCTATTGCATTGCGTCAGGGATGGTTTGAAATCATATATCGGGACATTTGGTATATCCCTTTTATCATTATTGGTTTTCATCCTATTATGATTGCTATGATGCATCAGTTTAACCTGATTTTTCAATTTTGGCCGCATACCAATGCTATTGGAAAATTAGGGTGGTTCGATAAAGTATTCAATTCTCCATCCAACCATCGGGTGCATCATTCCCGAAAAATTGAGGATTTAGATAATAATTATGGGGGCATTCTGATGATTTGGGATCATCTTTTCGGCACATACAAAGCGGAAGAAAAGAAAACGACGGATTACGGAATCTATCATAACATTCATACTTATAATGTTTTTCATATCGTCTTTGATGAGTTTGGAAATATGATAAAGGATGTCCGGAATGCACCGACATGGAAAGCGAAATTGGGGTATATATTCAATGCTCCGGGCTGGCATCATCATGATAAAGATGAGCGGATTTCTACTTTGAAGCGGGAATTAGAAGAAAAAATGAATTGATGGTTGTTTAGCATGAAACAAATACGATTCTCTTCAGGTATGTAGTTTTTTATAGTAAGTGCTTTACTTTATACACCTAAATACTGATTTACAAATACTTATCAAAAACAAAAAGGCAGAACGAACAAAATGGGTTTATTCTATACTTTCTAACTCTGAAAATTTTATCTCATCTCTTCTGAATATAAGCTTTTTGCTCTTAGCTTTATCAAACATGAAGAGATAATTTTCCGTCATGCCAACAAGTAACAAATTCTTATCTTCTTTGTACTCAATATTATTAACTGTGAAGATTAACCTTTCATGTCTCGATTCCCCACTATACCTGATTTTATAGAAATCCTGAATGGCTTTGCCTATGGTTAAAAATAACATAATGACAGCCAAATACCTAATTAACTTTTGAAACTTAATATTTCCTTTTTTAACATAGGCGTAAATTACTGCAAAACCAATTATCCAAGTAGCTAAGACATCTATCCGAAACTCTTCAACACAAGACACAAAAATAAAACTTACAATTCCTGCTAGTAACAACATACTAAGAGTTCTACCTTCTGGCTCTTTATCAAAAACATAGACCTTGGACAAAAAAATATGAATGACCAGCAAAAACAAGCAAGTCAATGAAAGCCCCATCAAATACTGCACACTCAGGAGGATAACCTCACTTAAATTTAAGTAATTAATTATGCTAATATTCCAGACAAAATAATAGGATAAAGTATGTACAACCCCTATAGTGGACGTATACAAAGAGATAGTTGCCAGATTTTCTTTTACATAATCAATAAAAGATTTCATGTCGAGCTTTTGATTTTCATCCATAATTAGTCCTTTACAAACTTGAATTTTAGATTGTTAATACAAAAAAACAAAGGAAAGCAGAAACAATAAAGACAACAATACTACAATGAAATCTTGGATTTTCATTTTTTTATAATTAACTGCTATTGAAACAATTAATACAACCTGTATTATAAGACCTAAATAATACCCAAGATTAAAAAGCCCTTGCAATTGTCTGGGATTAATGACTTCATAAATCGAACTAGGGATTAATTTACTGTATAAATTATATCTTACTAATAAACAGATTACTAAAGCCAATGACAGGAAAAAACTTTTCATTTTCATATGATTGTATCTTGTTAGTTCCAATATTGTTATAGCATTTATTTTTTTTGAGTTCTTTGATTCCAGGTCTCAATCTGTTTTTTTCTTTGTTCACATTGTAATTCCAATATAAAGATATCCTATACCCAATATATAGCACTACAAGTATTAAAAGTAAAATATCTATTATAGTTTTGTTTTTTTCATAATTAGTTCCCTGAATTTTTAATTGGTGTTGAACGAGGAAATAAACCTTTATACCTATTGAGTAAATAACCATTTTGTATAGACCTTAAATCAGCTTTACTATCATTCTTATTAAATTTTAAAGCTCCATCTTTAGTGTCTTGTAATGAAAAGCCTAAAACATTCATGTAGTGTCCCCAAATAAAACTCCCAGCATCTAAATGACTGTATGTCTGATAGCCATCTCCTTGAAAGATGTAAAGAGGTCCTTTATCTTTCAAGATTTCAGTAGCAGGATTCAAAGTTTCGCCCTCTACCTGTTGCATAAACAGTCTGTTGTTTGCTTTTGGAATTTTCAATAACTAATTGGTCTGGTTTATCATTCTCATCAACTCTAACAAACTTACCCTCTTCATTAAATATATAATCATCTTCCAATAAGCCTGTTGGGTCGCTAAATCTCAAAAGATTATTAAAACCAAATCGGTAAGGAGTCCAATCACTATGCTCTTCACTCAAAGGGTCTGGTGAAAACCATCTACCTGCTGTATCCAAATAAGGTTGTACATCTGGGTCACTCAAATCTATTTCCCTAAACTCTGTTATCTTCTTGGTTTTTCTATTATATTTTACAGAACCAATATTAACTACAGCATCCATATCGTGAAATTCTAAGTATTTTCCTTTGCCGAGTGTAGCAATTTTAGGATAATAGCCACAGTCTTTAAAAGGATTTCCAATAGCAATATTTTTTCTTCTTCTTCTGGGTTATCAATTAAAGCATTAAAGCTTAATATTACAGTCATATGGATAGCATTTTTTTAATTTGCCATTTGAGTCAAAATTCAATATCCATGTTTTAGGGTCATAATAGTTATTAGAATCAGTAGAGTGTGATTCTGAAACCTTATTTATTTTTATGGACTTTAAGAAATCAGCTTTACTATCCTTGTTAAATATACAGAATATGTTACTTCTTGTCTTGTAAACATTGAAGTTTTTTACAAATTCATTTATTTGATATTCATTCTGAAATTTATAAATAGTTAATGTAAAACCTTCATATTTGTTTTCATTAGAAGAGCTATTTTTAACTTCTGTTACTAAAGGCATTTCTTGGAAATATATTGCAAAAGTAGATTTATAGGGATCTATATTTATATGTTTAGAAAATTGATTTGTTAGATTTTGAATTAAATTTTTATCATAGATTGTATTAATCTTTGTTTGAGCTTTACATGAATTCAATAAAGTAAAGCATATAAGTAATATTAGGTTTTTCATCTATTTAATTTTCCTTCATTAGTTATTGAAATAATTTTTTCACTGTCAAAACGTATTCTAAGTGCCCCATCTTTATAATATGGTGAATATAGGATAAATTTGGTTGCAGGATTGTTACCAGCAGCTTTAATATCACCTGTAGGTAGTCCCTTACTGTAAGTAAAATTTCCTGTATCCTTAAAATAGTTAACATTAAAACCACTTGGCCAAAAGGTAAAAGGGTCAGGATGACTATGTTCACTTTCAACTAAGTTGGCTCCTAATTTTACAAGAGGAACCATATCCTCAAGATGTGCTGTTCCAACAAAACTAAAATTATCATTTTTAGAATTGGTAAATAAATTTCTATTAAATTCAACATTTGAATTAGAAGATAAATAATCAAAAACATTTTGAGCCTTTTCAGTATTACCCCCAAATTTAATGTAATCATAAGTAACAGTTTTAAGGCTTCCAAAGATTTCTGCTGTTACTTTCTCTGAAACAGAGTTTTTAGCCATGTAGCCTTTCTCACCAACTTCAACACCTCCATCATTGTTAGCTTTAAGATTTCCATTCTTATCAAAGTTTTTCTCAGCATATATAACATCAGTTTTAGACTCTGCCATCCAAGTGAGATTACCAGATTTATCTAATTTATAAATATCCGTTGCCTGCCTTCCATCAGGGTCAATAAACCTTAAAGGATTATTCATAGCATAATTATAAGGAGACCATCTTCTAAATTCTTCACTTAAAGGGTCAGGTGAAAACCATCTACCTGCTGTATCCAAATAAGGCTGTGCATCTGGGTCACTCAAATCCATTTCTCTGAACTCTATAATATCTTTGGTTTTCCTGTTAAACTTTACGGAACCAATATTAACTACAGCATCCATATCGTGGAATTCTAAGTATTTTCCTTTGCTTAGCGTAGCAATTTTAGGATAATAGCCACGGTCTTTAAAAGGATTTCCAATAGCAATATTTTTTCTTCTTCTTTCTGCTTCTTCAGGAGTAATGGTATCTCTGGTTTTCAAAACCTCATCCATATAAGGTCTGTTTCTCTCTTCTTTAGTCAGTTTAACAGGATTCACCCATTTATTTTCAACTTTTGCCTTAGTTTGGGGTTTCTTGACTTGAGCTTGTGTAATTCCTGCCAGAAGTACAAAACCAGTAAGTATAATTCTTTTCATTGTCATTTGTTATTTCGTAAAGTTATTCATTAATTTTTTATTCTCGTATTTATCTCTCTCAGTTCTCAGAGAAACAAGCCAGTCTAAATACATTTCCTCTGGCATTTGTCTATATCCGATGTCATAAATATGCCCATATTCCTTTGTCATAAGCTCCATGAGTTCTTTGGCTTTTGGGTCTTGTTGAGCCTTTTTTATGTTTTCAGGATTAGTGGAACTCAAATTCTGTTTATCCATCAGCTTTTCAAACTGTGCTTTATGTGTTTCGGCTTTCAGAATTAAGGCTTTGGCAAAGTTTGGATAAATCTCTATTGCTCTGTTTATCGTTTTTAGTACAAATTCTCCATCATTATCAGGAAAATTCCTATTATATGCCTGTGCTAAATCAAATAAACATAAAGCAAGGCTTTCTTTGTTATTCAGGGCTTTCATAAACACCCCATTTTTGATGGCATCTAAGTGAATGTATCCAGAAGCCATTAACCATGAATCCTGTGGAAATATCCCACTTGTAAGCTCTGTATTGTACCATCCATCAGATTTAATTTGATGTTTGATATAAACATGGTTTGGTGCTAATGCCAGATTAGCCTCAACACCCAATTCCTCTGCCAGTATCTTATATAGATATGGCATAGAATTACAGTTTCCTTTTTTAGTAGCCAGAAGTTTAGATACAAATAAGTTGGTAATATCTTTATGACCAAATACATCCTCAAAATCATAATTGAAAGGTTTGTACTGAATTACGGTATCTTTAATAGCAATTGGCAAAGTCTGGCACATGATAGAATAGACTGCTGCATATTTACTTACTTTATCCTTGTCTGACTGTTTATAGGTCAAATCTCTGCTCTGAACAATATTATTTGCAAAACTCTTTAGAAAGACTATTTCTCGATTTAATTTGTCTGTATCTAACTTACCTTGATAGTAAGCATTTTCTACACTAAAAACAGCCTCTTTGAAACTGTATTGCTGTTTATCATTAAGCATATTATCAATAGTTTGATAAGCATCATTATAAAATTGGTTGCTTTGTGCCTTAATTATTCCTGTACTCAACCAAACAAAAAGCAGAGATAAAAGGAATGTGTTTTTATAGGATAAGTTTTTTTTCATTATTGTTTATAG
This sequence comes from Chryseobacterium sp. 2VB, assembly GCF_005503635.1. NCBI lineage: Bacteria > Pseudomonadati > Bacteroidota > Flavobacteriia > Flavobacteriales > Weeksellaceae > Chryseobacterium > Chryseobacterium sp. 2VB. Next base: position 224,225 of record NZ_SCNC01000002.1, on the reverse strand, counting down.
ATGTTTTGGGTCTATTGGAAAATATTGAGCTTTCTCATTAGACTGCTGAGACTCTTTTTTCTTTTGTTCCTGAGCTTTTCTTAAAGCTTCCTGTTGTTTCTGCTTTTGATTTTCAGCATTAATCTGTTTCATTCTTTCGGCAAGAGCTTCACTTTTCTGCCTGTTGGCTTCACCTTTCATATTTCATAACCACTCTTCATAAGCACCCTCAGGCATCGGGACGTAACCCAAATTGTCAATATTGCTGAACTGGGCTTTAGTCTCTTGTAATAGAGCTAATGCTCTCGGATAAAACCTAATGTTTTGCAGTTCCTCAGGGTTTTCAAGATTCTTAATTCCCAATTGCCCTGCTACATATTCCAGTTTAGCCTGTTGAAAAGTTGATTTTAGGAGATTTGCATAAATGTTTTTTGGTGAGTATTCCAATGCCTTGTCTAAAGTCTTGCCTACAAACTCATCCATTCCGTACTTATGGGCATAGCCATTGGCTAAATCTGCATAGAACTGTGCTAATAACTCTTTTTTGTTTTGCTCCTTCATATAAATATCATTCTGCAAAGCTTCTGATTTTATATAGCCTGATTCCAAAATAATGGAGTTTGTAGTAAATATTCCATTGGTTAATTCTGCATTCTGCCATTCCCCCTCTTCATCCTTAAACTTGACATAAGTATGATTTGGGGCAAAGGCTAAATGAGCTTCTGCATTCATTTCCTCTGACAGCATCAAATAATACAATGGCATAGAGTGACATTGCCCAGAGCCTGTTTTAAGGAGTTTTGATACAAACATCTTGCTCCAATCCTTTGCACCCATGTAATCCTCAAAATCATACTTGATAGCTTTGTACTGAGCCCCTCCCAGCTTCATACCTTTTGAGAGGTATTCAAAAATCATGAGGTTTTTATCTGTATTGCTTTCAGTATCCTGCTTTCTATCTTTCATTTTCTGTAAGAGCTGTTTTGCTGTTTTCTGAATGCCAAATTTAAACTGATTATAATTTTGTTTATTCCCATAATAGGCATTTTCAACAATGAAATTGGCTTCACTTATGGAATAATTGTCAGTATTGAGTGAGGCTAATTGATTGTAAGCATCATAATAGGATTGTGTGCCTGCTTTTCCTGAAAATGAAGGGAGGTTATAATAAGAATCTTCTAAGGCTTGTTGTCTGTAATAATTCTCCTGTTTATTTCTGAGTTCTTGCTCCTGAGCAACCTTCTTAAAGTCCTCCTGCATCATTCTTGCATTCTGCTGTTCAATCTGTGAACTCCTTTGATTATGTAAACCACCATGAGGAACAGAGGGAATAACAGAACTTGCTGAACTTCCATAATTTGGATTTGAAAAGTTACCCAGATTGCTTGGTGCAAAAGCTTGGGAAGTAGGAAAATTTGGAATCTGTCCCAATCCATAAATACTTATACACAGCAAAGGCAAAATCTGTATTTTTTTCATCATAAATACTCTTATATTGTGTTTTTTAGAGGTTTATAAATCTACAAAAATTCATTGAATTGTGAAAATTATATGTTGAGAGCACTTATTTTATCCAGAATGGACACTCTCCCAAAGGCAAAGAGCCATCATTCTTTTTGCTCAGTATCCCGACCTGGAGAAAGCGTATCAATTGACCGATGAACTGCGAAAGATTTATAATCAGAATATTCCTAAATCTTTGGCTATGACTAAACTTGCGCATTGGTTCAAAAAGGTGGAAGAAGCAGATTTTAAATCTTTTTCTACCTTAAGAAAAACAATAATGGTTCATTACAGAGATATTTTAAACTATTTTCATCAAAGAAGCTCCAATGCAGCAGCTGAATCCTTCAATGCCAAAATCAAAAACTTTAGAATGCAGCTCCGCGGAGTAAAAGACAGAACTTTCTTTCTATTCAGATTAACAAAAATTTGCGCTTGATCCCGGAATTGCCCTTTAGAATTATGAACAAAAAAGCCTTGAATCATTTGATTCAAGGCTTTTTTTTTGCGGAGAGTGAGGGATTCGAACCCCCGGACCTGTTACAGTCAACAGTTTTCAAGACTGCCGCAATCGACCACTCTGCCAACTCTCCCTAAACTCCGGCTATACCGTTGTTTTCAGTGGTGCAAATATAGAACGATTTTTAATTTCTGCAAAACTTTTCCCCCACAAATTTTAACAAAACTTAATAATAGACTAGGAATCAGGGGAATTATTTTTCACTCTTTCGCTAAAGTTTCAATATAAAAATCTAAAACACCCATGTTTTGGGGAATCCCATCATAGAAAGGCTTTTGTATGACAAAACTTACAGCTATATTTACAAACACACACATTTTTCACTACATTTGTAAAAACACAGCCACCCTATGACAATGGAAAAACTAAGAACTTTAAGAAAGCAGAAAGGTTATACTCAGCAGCAGATTGCTGATCTTCTTGCCACCGATGTCTCCAACTACAGCAGAAAAGAAAATGGAGACGTAAGAATATTTGATGACGAATGGGAGAAACTGGCTAAAGCTTTGGAGGTTTCTGTAGAAGATATTAAAGAAGAGAAAGAACCGAATGTTGTACAGAAAAATGAAAACATAACATTTAATGACACTAGTTCTTTTCACCAGTCTGGTATTTATAATTGTAACGTTCCCAATTACTTATTAGAAAATCAACAGGAATACATTAATCTTCTGAAAGAGCAGATTAAAGCTTTAAAAGAAGAAAATGAAAAACTAAAAAAGGGATAATCACCACATAAAGAACAAAACGGCTTCCAATGGAAGTCGTTTTTACTTTATACCTATAAAAAGCTACCTATTCCCGATCAACAATGGAAATAAAACTGTTTTTTAAAAAATCAGACGGATATACAAACTGATCTCCATCTTCTCCCTTTACTACAATTGCGCCCTGTTCATCATTAAGGCATTTGTCCAGCTGGGTTTTCATGTCATTAAGGGCTCCATTGGGAACTTCAATGATGTAAGTTCCGGTAACGTGTGTAACTTTTATGATTTTTGTTTCCATTTTGTTTTTGATTATGGGCTAATTTAGGGATTTTACTTTACGCAAAACAAGATGATCATAATAACTTATCTATCACTTTTACTCAATTGTATAGTCGTAACCACCCCGTCAAAAATTCAAAGAATTTTTGCCACCCCTCCAAAGGAGGGGAATGTGTACGTCTTCAGTTGTTATATAGATGATCATGAGGATTTTGGAAATATTTCTGGAAAATAAAGCTATTTATCTAATTTCTTAGCGAATATTGGGTATGGAGAGATGTTGAATGTTTTAAGCGTAAAGGCGAGAACATTCGCTGAAAATCTTCTGAAACATTTTTTAATATTAAACCATTAAGATGAATTAAATAATTAAGAATATTAAGTTGAAGCGCAACACTTTCTAAAACATCCAGGATGTTTCCTTAACTTTCCTTCATAGCTTCAAGTTCCTTAATGGTTAAAAATAATTTGACGATCTCCTTCTCCTTTGTGTTTTCCAATAAAAAAAGCGCACCCACCGGGTACGCTTTGTATTGTATATACTGAATACTATCCGTGTAATTCAGCTAAATATTTCTCTGCATCCATTGCTGCCATACATCCGCTTCCCGCAGCTGTAATAGCCTGTCTGTAGATATGATCCTGAACATCTCCGGCAGCAAATACACCCGGAAGATTGGTTCTTGAAGACCCTTTTTCAGTGACGATATATCCGTTTTCATCAAGATCTACCTGACCCACAAAGATATCTGTATTGGGTTTGTGACCGATGGCAATAAAGATTCCTTCAACATCTACTGTAGATTTCTCCTGAGTCTGATTGTTGATGATTACCGCTCTTTCTACAAGGCTGTTTTCTCCTTCAATTCCAATTAATTCATGGTGGAATTTCACTTCGATATTCGGCGTATTTTCCACTCTGTGAACCATTGCCTTTGACGCTCTGAAAACATCTTTTCTTACCAACAGCGTTACTTTTTTACAAAGCTTTGCTAGGTAAGTAGCCTCTTCAGCAGCTGTATCTCCTGCGCCTACTACTACAACATCTTTTCCTCTGTAGAAGAAGCCATCACACGTAGCACAAGCTGATACACCGCCTCCTGCATATTTTTTTTCATCTTCAAGACCTAAATACTTTGCAGTAGCTCCTGTAGAGATAATAACTGTTCTGGCAAGGATCTCTTTGTTTCCTGCATATAATTTGTGAACACCGCCTGCTTCTTTGGAGAATTCAGCTTTAGTGATCATTTCGTAATGAACTTTGGTATCAAATCTTTCTGCCTGTTTTTGCAGATCCATCATCATTTCAGGACCTGTAATCCCGGCTGGATACCCTGGGAAGTTATCCACTTCAGTAGTGGTTGTTAATTGTCCGCCCGGCTCCAAACCTGTATACAATTCAGGTTTTAAGTCTGCTCTTGCTGCGTAGATAGCAGCTGTGAAACCAGAAGGCCCAGATCCAACGATCACACAATCTAAAATGTTTTGCTCCATAATTTGCTTTGTTCGAAAAGATTTAATTTGAATTAGACCGCTAATTTCGGAATTTTTAATTTCTTTTTAAAGTTATTTTAATGATACTTGTCAATATCTGATATGTTGTATTTCGATGGTAACTGTTGTGGGGTGAATTCCGGGGTTCGGGATTCGGGATTTGTGGTGCGGGTTTTGGGATTTCGGGGTGCGGATTATTGTGTTACGGAATTTAGATTGGCAGAAAATTTAAAACTTTTTTAATGTCCTTTACCCATCATATCCCGAATCTCACTATCCCGCAACACGCATCACGCAACACGCATCACGCAACTCGCTACCTCGCATCTCGCAACTCGCCTCACACCTTCATCTTAATCTTATCTACATTGATGATCTTATACACAAGTTCCCGAATCAGCTCAGCTTCTCCCATATTCACCGCTCCTAGTCCTTTACCTTTCATATCGAATTCACGAAGAATAGAAATCACTCTTGTGGCATGCTTCAGAGGATAAAGCCTGGCACTTTCCGCGTAGTCTTTGATAAAATAAGGGTTCACTCCCATCTGCGAAGCAATCGTCTGTGGAGACTGCCCTGCCATGGTCTGATAAATAATAACGTTTGAAAAATAATTGTAAAGGCTTGCCAGCATCATGACAAAAGGATTATTCTTCGGGTTTTTACCCATAAAATGAGCAATCTTAAAGGCAGCATTGGCATTTTTAGTTCCCAAAGCCTTCTGAAGCTCAAAAATATTATATTCTTTGCTGATCCCGATATGATTTTCAACGATGGTTCCGTCAAGGATTTCTCCTTCTTTAAGGATCATCTTCAGCTTGTTCAGCTCGTTGGCAATTCTGGACAGGTCATTTCCCAGATATTCTGCCAGCAGATGGGAAATATTGGGAGCTGTATTGATTTTAAGCTTTGCGCATTCATCCGAAATCCATTTCGGCAGATTGCTTTCCTTTACAGATTCGCTAAGGAAAAGAACTTTGGCTTTATCTAAAGCTTTGGCAGCCTTTTTTCTGCTATCCAGTTTCTTGTGTTTATGAGCAAAAACCAATACCGTTGAAGGAACGGGATTTTCTACATAGGCTTCCAGAATTCTGTTTTCCTCTTCATTGAATCGTAAATCCTGAGCTTCTTTCACAATAATCACCTGTTTGTCTCCCATCATCGGAAACTGTCTTGCCAGGGAAAGAACTTCCTGATAAGAAGTATCTTTTCCATAAGTAACTGTCTGGTTGAAAGCTTTTTCATCTTCTTCCAAAAAGTTATGTTCAAGAGCCTTTACAGCGACATCAATAAAGTAAGCTTCTTCTCCGTGGAAAAAATAAATAGGTAAAACATCTTTATTTTTAATATTTTTGAGGATTAAATCTAATTCTTTCATCTTATTAATGGAACTTCCAAAACTGAATTTTCAGGAAACTTTTGATTTTAAATTCAAGAAAGACAAAGATAAGTTTTTTATTTATGATTTGGTCCGCAAAACTTATCTTCTGCTCACTCCTGAGGAATGGGTCAGACAACATTGGGTACATTATTATCTTACTGTAAAATCCTACTCAACATCGGCTCTGATTACCGAAAAAAAGATTATCCTGAATGGTCTTACCAAAAGAATTGACCTTCTGGTTACTGAAAAAACCGAACCCATAATTCTGATTGAATGTAAAGCGCCACAGATCAAATTAACGGAAAAAACTTTTGAACAGACTGCCCGATACAATTCTATTATCGGTGCCAGGGAAATTATTTTAACAAACGGTTTGCAGCATATCAATGCTTATTATGAAGACGGACAGTATCAGTTTTACAGACCTGAGTAAGGTTTAAAATACCAAATGATTCCTGAAAAAGATTAAATAATATTCTATTAATATTCTTTCTGAGTTATTTTTATTAATTTCGATAAGATTTCTTTTCAACACTACTATCACAAATTTTTACACGAATTGCACAATTGTTATTGGTTGTATTTGTGAAAAGGATTAGTGTAATCTGTATTAAAATTAAATTACAAAATATGATACGTTCCATCTTATTAACTGCAATGATTATGGCTTCAGGAAATCTTTTCAGTCAGAAACTTAACCCTGTTTCCTACCAGGACGGTTCCCAGAAACTTAATGGTCTCATCACTTCCAATGCAGGAAAAAAACTTCCCGGAGTACTGATTCTCCCAGCCTGGAAAGGTATAGACGAAGAAGCTAAAACAGCGGCTGTTGAGCTTGAAAAGCAAGGCTACATCGCTTTTATTGCTGATATTTATGGTGAAGGAAAAATTCCTACGGATAACGAATCTGCTGCAAAAAGCTCAGGGTATTACAAACAGAATTATCAGGAGTACCAGAAAAGAATTTCGCTGGCATTGGAGCAGTTGAAGAAAAACGGAGCCATTTCTGATAAGGTAGCGGTAATCGGCTACTGCTTCGGAGGTACGGGAGCATTGGAATCCGCAAGAGGACATCTGCCTGTAGCGGGTGTTGTTTCCATCCACGGAAGCCTGGGCAGAGATCAGAGCAGAAAGAATGAAGCTTTGACGGCTAAAATTCTTGTTGAAAATCCGGCAGATGATAAAAGCGTGACGCCTGAAGATTACAATAACCTCATCAAAGAAATGAACGATGGAAATGCCGACTGGCAGATCATCACGTATGCCCATTCCAAACATACTTTCACAGATCCGAAATCACCGGATTATAATCCGGCAATGGCCAAAAGAGCATGGAACCACACATTGCTGTTCCTGAAAGAAATTTTGAAATAAACATAAAAAAGGCAAATTCGTGAATCAATGAATTTGCCTTTTTACTTTTATAGTGTTAGCTTAATTACGGTTTAGCCTGAAGCTCCACGTCATATTTTTTGGGAGAATATTTGGTAAGAGAACCTGTTGCAGCATCAATTCCCACTCCTATTGCTCCTCCAAGAATAATATTGAGTAAAGTTACGGCATTAAAAGTTTTTGTCAGTTTTACTTCTTTCTTCTCAAATCCTTCTTTTTCAAATGTAACCATTTGCTTACCCAAACCTCTTGGAATTTTGGTTGTACAAGGTGTTGTACATTTTTCAATTCCCTTGTGAAATACTTTTGCCCCTTCAGGGTTTGAAGTAAAAGCTATTGGATCCTGAGTTCCTGTAAAAATGGTTGCACATGAAGTGGTAGAAAGCGCAATACTCAGGGACAGCACAATTGATAATTTGTTTTTCATAGATCTTAGTCTTTCATTTTTTAAGTCCGCGAACTTACAAAATAATTCAAAAATCAGTACTATCAATCAGAACAAATATTTCAAAAAATATAGTATTAACCTATGTTCTCATTACCTGCTTCCTGAAATCTGATCTCAAAAGACTCAATACCATACAATTGCATCGTCTTTTGAAAATTGGGAATAAAAAAAACAAACCCACTGATATGCAGATTTGCTTTTATATTTTTTTAACAGCTTTTTTAGTCTACGCCTTCCTCTTCCCTATGCACCAATTCCATAGAAAATGCAGGAAGGCAGATCGCAAGATATTCACATGGTTCTGAAAACGGATTACTATAACGGATTCTTGCTCCTTTTTCAATAAGGATGCTCTGTCCTTTTTCAAGAACAACAATTTCTCCGTCTATTTCAAATTGCTTTTTTCCTGAAATAATGTAGGTAAATTCATCAAAATCAGGAGTCTGGTGAGGCTCACTCCAATCCGGAGGGGCTACCATATGAGCAATGGAAACATTGGAATTCCCTGTAGAGTTTCCCCAATGTTCTTCAATCAGTTTTCCGTCTGTAGTAGGCACTACAAATGGGGACTGCTGTATTTTATATTTTTTCATACCCAATCTTCTTTTTTAATTTCATACACGAAATTGGTTCTTGTAGGTTCTGCAAAATAAGCCACTTCTTCTTCAGCAATCTTTTGACCTCCCAGTCTTTCCAAAGCTGTCTGCGAACGGAAATTCTCTTTTCCAATGTGAAAATGAACTTTGTCTACAAACTGGAAGATATAATCCAGCATCAGCTTTTTAACCTGAGGATTAATTCCTTTTCCCCATGATTTTGTTCCGTAGAAAGTGTAGCCGATGAAAATATGATTCTCCTTTTCATTAAAATCATAATAACGGCTGCTTCCCAGTACATCTCCGGTTGCTTTCTCCATAATTTTGAAAGCACCCTTACTCTCCATAGCTCCTCTGAAAAAGTTCTCGAAAACGTCTCTCTTGTAACGATCCTTGTTGGGATGCTGTTCCCATACTTTAGGATCGGAAGCTACTTCATATAAAGATTCAAAATCCCCTTGCTGTAAGGGGATTAATTGAAATTCTTCATTCTCTAAAACAGGCTGAACAGAAAAATTCATTGCTTAGCCTTTTTTAGTAGAATCTGATTCTATTTTCTTGATTTCTTTCAACTTGTCGGAAATCTTGATAACAGTGTCTAATTTGGACGGTTTCAAAGGAACTTCTGCCTGAGCCATATCCCATTTGATCACCAGGTTTCCTGAGTTTTCATCTGTAGGATTTAAAGTGATTTCAAACCATTCCTGTTTGTCTGTCAGTTTGTTAACCGGTACCGTAACGTCTACTACATCCTGTTTTGGATCGTAAGTATACGCTCCCCATTGCTGGAAATCTTTATTAAGGATAACTTTCCATTCTTTTTCTGTAGGAACGATGAACAATCCGTATGTTCCTGCAGGCACTGTTTTCCCACCGAAGTTAACGGCCTGTCCGAAAGTAATTTTTGTAGAAGAGTTCGCTCCCGCTCTCCAAACCTGGCCATAAGGAACCAGTTCTCCGAAAATCTTACGTCCCTTCACTCCCGGTCTTCCATAATCAATGGTAATTTTAGACATTGAAAACTGCTGCTCAACCTTCTGGCGCGGACTTGCTGCCGGCACAGAATAATCCTGAGCAAAACTGAATGCTGAAACTGAAATGCAAACTGCTGCTAGTAACTTTTTCACGTGTAAATTTTTGTTTAAAATTACAAAATTCAGAGCGAATTAGCTTTCATAAACTTCGTTAAAATTTGTTTTACCGATATTTTTCTATACGGGTATTTTTTACCCCAATCCTTTTTAAAATTAAATAATCAACTGTTAAAAATCTTACTTTTCTTAATCGTTTTCCTTTTCTAAGTTGAATTGAAAAACAGGATAAGAATAAATTATTTTCTAAAATAATATAGCCTTTTCCAATTCCAGCAGCTTTTGTTTTCTCCAGATTCCACCTCCATAGCCTGTTAATTGTCCATTGCTGCCAATTACGCGATGACAAGGGATGATAATGGATATCTTATTCAGACCATTCGCATTGGCTACAGCTCTTATGGATTTAGGATTTCCCAAAATATCTGCCTGTTCCTGATAGCTTCTTGTTGCACCATAAGGAATTTCCTGAAGAATAGCCCAGACTTCTTTCTGAAAAGTTGTTCCTACAGGGGAAATAGGAACTGTAAATGCGGTTCTTTTTCCTTCAAAGTACTCTTTTAATTCTTCTTCCAGAGTAATAAAATGAGGATTTTCTCCTTGTATAATATTTGCTTTAAAATATTCCGCAACACTTTTTAATTCTGTTGGAAGCGCTTTTCTGTCGGAAAATTCTAAAAGACAGATTCCATGTTCATCGGCACAGGCTATCATTGTTCCCAGCATGGTTTCTATTCTCTTCAGATCAATGATCTTTTCCATGGAATTATTCTTAGGTGATACTCCAAAAATATTTTTAAAACTCTCATTAAAACCACTCAGACTTTCATATCCTGTGTCAAATGCTACTTCTGTAACCGATTCTCCCTGTTGAAGTTTTTTAAATGCTGTATTGAGTTTTGACATTCTCTGGAAAGCATGAAACGTAATCCCATGGTGTTTCAGAAACCATCTGCGGACTGTTGCGGGTTCCAATCCTCTTTTTACAAGATCATAATCTTTAAGCTTTAATGTGGGGTCGTCGGCAATTTCTTTCAATAAATCTTTAATATACGGAGGTGTGGCGTTGAGATTTTCCAAAGGTCTGCACACTTTACACGGGCGATATCCTTTGAGCATTGCATCTTTGGTATTGGAAAAAAACTCTACATTTTCAAATTTCGGTTTCCGTGCGGTGCAGCTCGGTCTGCAGAATATTCCTGTGGTTTTTACACCCATCCAGAATATCCCTTCAAATGAAACATCTTTGATATAAGATGCCTCGTACATTATTTTTTCTGTAAGTTCCATCATTAGATAAAAAGAGGTGAAAAACTTCTTACGTTTGTAATTTCCTGACTTGCTTTTTCAAGCTCCCTGTAAATATGTCTGTACATAAAAGCACCTGAAGTAACTCTTTTTACCCCTAATGCTTTAAGCGTATCAAAGTCGGGTAAATCAGCAAGAGCCATAACATTCACGGGAAGAAAAGTAGCTTCTGTAATGGTTCTGATATCGTTTTCAGCTGTTATGCCCGGAATGAAGACGCCATCGGCTTTAAGTTCTTCACACAGTTTAATTCTCTCTAAAGTTTCCTCCAGCGCATTTTCAATATTCAGTAAAAAAGGATCTGTGCGTACATTGATAAATACCTTACCTCTGTTTTCTCCTAATTTGATAAAAATATCTTTTAATTTTTCATAGAAAACATCTCTGTTTACCAGTTCTCGTATTCCATTAATAACATTGGTATCTTCAATATTAATCCCCGATATTCCAATTTCTATAAGTTTCAGCATATTCGAAACTACCGTATCATTTTCAAGACCATATCCGGATTCCAGATCTACCGACAAAGGAATTGAAACGGAAGCTCTGATTCTCTTGATGATATAAAAATATTCTTCAAAGGTCATCTGCTCTCCATCTTCATATCCTAAACTCAGCGCGACTGCCGAACTTGAGGTTGCCAATGCCTTATACCCCAGCTTTTCGTATGCCTTTGCGCTTTCTACATTCCATACATTACCTAAAAGTAACGGTTCTTCACCATGATGTAACTGTTTAAAACTGATCATAATTTTTTATTCAAAAGTAGAAAGATTACCGGATGCTCTACAACCGAAAAATGAACACCTATTTTTTATAATTCTCCGAATGTGAATTTTGGTTTAAAATAAGATGGCCTTTTCAAGCTCCAGCAGTTTTTGTTTTCTCCAGATTCCTCCGGCATATCCGACCAATTCACCGTTTGAGCCTATCACACGATGACAGGGAATCAAAATCGCAATTTTATTGATTCCGTTGGCTGTTCCTACGGCACGTATCGCCTTGGGGTTTCCCAGTATTTCTGACTGCTGTTTATACGTTCTGATTTCTCCCATCGGAATTTCACGCAGCAGCTGCCAGACCTTCTCCTGAAACTCTGTTCCAGTAGTAAACAACGGAACTTCAAAACGGTTTCTTTTTCCCTCAAAATATTCTTTCAGTTCCTTCTCCAGCTGTTTGAAATGAGGATGTTCTTTTTCTACAATTTCTGCATTCAGTACCTTTGATAAAGCCTTCAGCTGTTTTTCAATATTCTTCCGGTCTGTAAATTCAAGCAGACAGATTCCCTGATCCACGGCACAGGCGATCATTTCACCCAAAGGGGTTGATATATTTTTTTGGTGTATCATTTCCATTAGCTTAAAATTAAGCTTTTTGGAAATCTTAATTTGTTTTTAATCCGTTAAAATTCTTTTTATCTGTTCAACATGCCTTTGATTGTGGTAAATAACAAACCGGAAAGTGTCTCCCAGCTTCAGCCTGATCAGCTTTGAGATACTGATATTTGTTTTTGTCTTTTCCAGATCAACCTTTTGTGCTTTTTCCAATAACTCAAGCATTTTTTCCTGCTGTTTTATGAATGTATCCACTACACCTTTATCCAGATTACTGTGGATAGGATTCATGGCTTTAAGCGTTTTCATCTTATTCAGATTCTCTTTGGGAAGCATGCTTTTAGCAAAATAGTTTCCAAGAATCCCGGGCTTAAAAAAAGTTGATGAGGATTTTCCAGCAGAGGAAATAGCACGGCTTATTTCAGGAATATAGAAATCACCATAGCGGTTGAGATGTTCCAGGCAGTCCAATATACTCCAGCTTTCTGCTGAAATCCTGAAATTCAGATCATGTTCCGTCTTTAAAGACAACATTTCAGCAAAGTGTAAATATTCTTCTGTCGTGTTTTTTAATTCATTCAGTAGTTCTGAGGTTGAAATTTTCATTACGTTTTTTATGCAAATATGCTGATCTGGTTATTCTTAAATCTTGACTGAACTCAAGATTTTTTCAGTCTGGACAAGGTTTCCGGTGACATTCTCAGATAATTGGCGATATATTTATTGGGAACTTCCTGAAATAGCTTTGGACTTCGTTTTAAAACTCTGTCAAAGCGTTCTCCGGGAGCATTGATCAGCAGATCTTTTTCTCTTTCAAGCTGTTGTAGTACGAGATCTTCCAGAACATTCATCCAGAATTTCATGTGTTCTTCATTTGATTGTATAAATGCATAGAAATCCTTTTTTGAAGCTACTTTCACCGTTGTTTTCTTAATCGCCTGAATGTAAAGTTCCGAAGGCTTTCCCGACAAAAAGGAATCCAGGCTGACAATAATATTTCCTGTGTATCCGAAACGAATGATCCTTTCTTCATCTTCATCCATCATAAAGATCCGGACACTTCCCTTTTCTATAAAATAAATAGAGGTATCTGTACTGCCTGAAATCTTCAGAAACTCATTCCGTCTGAATGCTTTCTTTTCCCAATGGATTCCACTCTGAAGCAATTTTTCAACCATTTCATTTTATTATTTGCTTTTCCAAAGATAATAGGTAATTTTAAAGTTTTAAAACACTAATCACTGATAATGCTCAAAAGAACAGTACTTTTCATACTGCTTTCTGCCGGATTGTATGGTATGAAAGCACAGCAGACCATCCCCTTCCGGATCACAAAACACAATAATATCATTGTAAAGACCCTTGTCAACAAAAAGGATTCTCTGGATCTGATGTTTCAGATCGCGATGAAGGATTATTCAATTTCTCCCGACAGCAAGCGCAAAGCAGGCCATCTTATTTTCAATAAAGAAGAACTCAGCGATAATAATACTGTTGAGATCGGAAAGATCATCCAGGAAAATGTGCGTTTTTTTGACAATCAGCTGACAGGTCATGAAGCAGACGGAAAAATCGGAACCGGAATTTTTGAAGGGAAAGCCTTTAAGATTGATTATGACAACAACCAGTTTGTGATCTACGACAAAATTCCGGATCTGAAAGATTATCAACCCATTAACATCATTCCGGATCATGAGGGTTTTTATCTTGCAGCAGACAATATTATGGATGACGGACCGCAGCAGGAAGCCTATTTTGTTTTGCAATCCGGGTTTTCAGGAGCTATACTCTACAGCAACGAATTCGCTGAAGAACAACATCTTGAAAAAAAACTGAAGATAACAGGAGAGAAAACCCTCAGGAACTCTGAAGGTAAAACTTTAACTACCCAACAAGCGGTTTTGCCGTATTTCAAGTTGGGAAACAGTGTATTTAAAGATGTTTCCGTAGGATTTTTCTCCGGGGAACTGAAAACACAAAATGTAAGTTATCTGGGCGCCGATATGCTCCGCAGGTTTATCTGGATCTTTGATGCAGAAAGGAAAATGGCTTATATCAAACCCAGCAAATACTTTTCGGAACCTTATTACAAAATGAATTAGACTATGATAAACACTTTAATGCTAAAAAAAATCATGAAACCCAAAACTGCCGCTGCTCTTTTACTTTTGCCATTGGCTATCGTCAGCTGTAAGAAAGAAGAGAAAAAAACAGTGGCTACAGAAATAAAAACAACAAATGATTCTGTAAAAACAGTAAAAACTGAGGAGAAAATAGATTATACGGATTTTAATATTTTCAGTCTGTCTGTCATTTCATCCGCAGAAAAAGATTCTGATATTGATATTTTCATTTCTGTTTCGGATATCTATAAAGGAGTACAGCCTGTACCTGAAGCTATTATGAAAAACCAGAAACAGATGACTTATGAGGAACGCCAGCATTTTGAACTGGATGCTCCCAGCAGAAAAAAACTGCTTGAAGGAATTCATCTCACAGAAAATGATTCTCTGTACATCTATGAGTATCGTTCTAATCAACTTCAAAAAATGCCAGTCAGCCAATTAAAAGCCGTGGCTTATTTAAGTCCTTATTCCGATGATCAGGATTTAGACCCGGATTCTTATATGATGGGATTCCAGGTAGCCACTCATCAAAAAACAACAGAATACGACCGTTATACTAATGCTATCGCTTATTTTGGGAATAAAAATCCTTTCGTAAACCATAAAATGAAAGCTGTGAAATGGCAAAAAGCTGATGCGGCCAGTTCAGGAAAATATTTTAGTCAGTCCAAACTTACCAAGGGAAAAACCTACCAGGCACAATATGAAAATCTGACCTATTATCTTCAGGATTATCTTGAAGAAGGAAATATCACAGAACGTAAGCTTGCGGTCATCAATGATCGTAAGGAAAAAATTGCGGAAAAGACCTTCAGCCTTGCAGGAAGTGATGGCGGAGAGTTTCTTCCTCTGTATGGAATAAATGCTGATGAAGCCAATGTTTTCCAATATACCGGCCACCTGTTCAAAGGAAAGCCTCCTGTTATTTTTGGATTCATGGCACAGTCTTTTGGCTGTCCTTCCATCAGCTTTTTAGATCAAAAGGAGAAGGATTTTCCGATCAATTGTGATAACAGGCATTAATTCACTGAAAAATTATTCAGATTTCTACCGGAATAATCCATTATACACTCAGTTGTCCATTCCGTAGGAATCTATACTCTTATCATCTAAATAAAAGAAATCGGAATGACAAACTGTGAGGATAGTTCTTTAGAATAAATCTGCTTTAGCCAAAGCTTACTTTAGAATCAAGATATAAAAAACCAAATCTGTTGGTAAACGGATTTGGTTTTTATTTTCAATGCATTATTGCTCAGGATAATAGTTGTCTTTCAGATTCATAAAATAAGTTTCGGGCTCTTTAAAACCATTACTTTTCATAAATTTGATCACTACATTCAGATAGGCCTCTGAAGGAATAAAATCTGTTCCCATCTTTTCGGAAAACTTTTTATAGTCTTCTTCAAGCAGTTTGGGATTTTTGGCAAGTTGTTTTATATCGGTTCTGAAACCTTTGAATATAAACTTTAATGCTTCATAATTTCCGGGATAGGAAACAGTTCCGTGGGTTTCTCCTTCGAAAAAGCTATGTTTATAGTTTAATGATCCGTTTTTTTCTATCATTCCTTTAAATTCTTCAATAGCCTGGGTCATATCGGAGTTCCAGTTTTTCTGCTGTTCTTCATTGTCTGCCTGAGAAACATACAAAGATTTTTTTGCAGGAAAGTTCTTATTCTTTTCCAGATACTCTTTCGTTCTTTTGAGGGTCACTTTATTGTCCCACCATAAACTGGGATCATTCGCAACATAAGCATTGAAATAATCCGGATGTAAAAGGAAGGTATTGATCGCAAACAGACCTCCGAAAGAATGGCCTACCAACACTGAATAATCCTGTGTTCTATAGTGTTTATTAACAAATGGTTTCAATTCTTCCTGTATAAATTTTACAAAATTTTCACTTCCGCCACTGTCTGCAAAAAGAGTGATACTAGGGTTTACTGGACTTTTCTTTTCAGACTTTGTCGGAGTAAGATCCCTTGTTCTTTCTGTGTTTTTAATCCCGACAACAATACATTCCGGAATATCTGCATAGGGTGTTCTGGCAATGAAATCCGTTAATCCTGCGTAATATTCAAAATTGATTTCTCCATCCAGAAGATAGATCACCGGATATTTTGCCGGATTAATGGTATTGTCGCTATAGGTTTTAGGCAGATGAATCCAGATTTCCCTGTTTTCTTTTAAAACTTTTGAAAATAGGTTTTGTTTCTCTCCTATCATCAGTTTGTCCTGAGCTTTTCCGGAGGTAAATACTAAAAGTAATGAGAGGGCAATAATTTTAAACCAATTGTTCATGGTGTGAATCTTTTCTGTGTTGATGAATATTCTTAATTTCTTTATTTTTTTTTGGCGATTTGTTTCTTCTGCCCCACCAGATCAGGAATCCGGTAACCGGCAGACTTGTACAGATGGCTCCGATAATGAAGGTGAATATTTTACCAAACATTCCGCCCCAATACCCTACATGAAGGTCAAAATTCATATGCTCAATCGCTTCATGCCTCTGTACTTCTTCGGGATAATCAATTTCTTTTCCGGTGTATTTGTTGGTTTCCATTCTTTTTCCGTTGACAAGGCTTTTCAGACCAATAAACTGAGCTGCCACCACATGATAGACCGTTGCGGAATCATTTCTCGCAATACTCATTCTGAACTGTTTTGCATCAGGAAATTCCTTGAATTTTCTATCAACAAAATCAGCATAAGTCAGAGCTTTTTTCTCCGGATCAAACTTAGGTTCATATTTTTCTGCAATGGTATGGGCATCCACGGCTCCTCCGAAAGCCTGCTGGGTAAGATCGGTTAAGACCTTGTATGCCATAAACAGTCCGGTAATGGTAATAAACACTGCGGGAAGCAATGAATAAAATCCAAAAACATTATGAAAATCGTAGTTTTTCCTGCGCCATTTTGTTCCGGATTTAATTTTAAAAGCTGTTGTTCTTGTGGTTTTGTTCCATTTTTTAGGCCACCAGAGAATCAGTCCGCCGATAAGCTGGATAAAAAATATGATGGAAGCAATTCCAACCACCGTTTTCCCGAACTTTCCTGCCAGCAACTGCGCATGAATATGGGCCACAATATAGAAAAACTCATAGCTTTTTGTAGAACCGATTACTTTTCCGGTGTAAGGGTCAAGATAATGATAGGCAAATACACCTCGTGGACCACGACCTTTTTTCTTTGGTTTGTCTGCCTTGTCCGCACTTTTATCTTTAGGAGGCTTCGTTGCTGAAGCTACTCTGAAACTTCTGTCAGCATCTTTGTAGGTATCAAAATAGAACGCTTTTCTGTCCGGAACCTGCTGGTGAAAGCGGGCAAGCAACTCTTCGGGGGTCATTTTTTCTGCATTAGCCGGAGCCTGGACATATTTTGCGCTTCCGCCGCACAGATCAATGATTTCGTCACAGAAGACAAATACCGTCCCTGAAAGAGTAACCGTAAGCACAATGATTCCGGAAACCAGCCCAAGCCACAGATGCAGCCAGCCGGTGATCTTTTTGGTAATGGATTTTCCCTGCTTTTTCTTAGGATTAGTTTTTTTATTCTCCATATCTGTTTTCATCTACTCAACATGTTACAGCAGAAAATGCAAAGGCACAAAAGGATTATAATAACGGCGCATTTGTAAAGTGAAAGAGTTATTCCTGATGCCATTTACTTTAGCATATTTGAGGCATCAGAAACATTGTTTATTATTAATCAAAGCATTGTGCCTTTGCGGTTTTCATCCTTATATTTTCGTTGAGATTATTTTTTGTTTTGGTTATTAAAATTTGAATGCAAAATTGGCCAGGATTTCTCTAGGCTTCTGTGGCTGCCCATAGAAGTTCCAGTAGTTTTCATTCAGCGCATTATTCATTTTCAGACCGATTCTGTATTTTTTCTTGTCATAGAAAATGGTTGCACCTACAGTAGTGTAAGAAGGAGCTAGAAAATGGTTAACAATATTGATATAGGTTTGGTCTACAAAATTAAATCCGGCTCCGAAGCCAAGTCCTTCATAAGCCCCATCCATAATTTTGTAACTTGTCCATAGATTGGCTACATGTTTTGGAGTCCAGGCGATTCTTTTTCCGCTGTCTTTGCTTCGGTCATCATATTTGTTATCATTATATCCGTATCCGGCAACGATATTCCATCCTTTGAAAGGGTTGGCAATGATCCCTATTTCCAGTCCCTGATTTTTGATATTCCCATCCTGAATACTTCCTATTCCGCCCGGATCTGCAACCAGTCTGTTTTTAACATTGATATTATAATAGCTTACGGTTGTCAGTAATTTTTTATGGAAAAGATCTACTTTGAAACCAGTTTCAATCTGATTTCCCTGCTCAGGATCCCATTTTGTCAGAACACCAGCTTCATTCAGTGATGGTGCATAGTTTTTAAATCCGTTCACATAATTGGCAAAGAATGAGATCTGATCTTTTACAATTTCATACACCAATCCGAATTTTGGTGAAAACTGGGTCTGGCTGTAACCGGAAACTTTATTTTCAGGATATCCGTTTTTGGTAGAGATCTCTACACCGTTTACCACTGTATCATCATTTTTATAGCTGTCTATCCGCAAACTGGCCATTACCAATAAGTTATCCGTGATATTCAAAACATTGGAGATGTATCCGCTGATCGTTCTGAATCTTGTAATATCCGATTCTGTGGATTTTCTTTCCTTATTCATGAATTTGTTTCTTGAAATAGGATCCCACGCGGAAGAGCTGTCGAGATTCACTTTATCATAAGGCATGAAAACATTACTGTATCCGTTGGCCTCATAGTAAGGGAACTGATATTTTGTTGTTTGCTGGAAATAATCTATTCCTACTACCAGACGGTTTCTTAAGCCTGCTATTTTAAAATCTCCTGTAAAATTCTGCTGGATATTGTCTGTGGTCACTTTAAAGCTGTCAAAAGGACGGATCATTCTTTCTACCTGATTATTATTCAGATATCTTAACACCAAAAAGATCGACTCATTTTCATTGGCTTCTCCTCTTTGGTAAGATGTCCTTGACGTCCACTGGTCATTGAATTTATGGGTAACCTCAGCCATCGTTACAAAGTTGGTTCTTTTGGAGCCGATATCATTACTAGTAAACGCTCTTTTGTAGGCTACTTCCAGGTCTTTCATAGAGTGTAAGGTCAGCTTTTCTGAGTTTCTTACATAGGCATTCAATGTTTTGTCCGGAGCATGGAACTCGGTATCAAGTGTCACTGTGGTTTTGTCGCTTACTTTGTACAAAACACTTCCTGAGAAAAATAGTCCTTTATTATACCCTGCATCCTGGAAAGAATCCTGAGAATAGGCTGCCACATTGAATCTTGCCAATGCTGTTTTTTCTTTGTTCAAAGGGGTGTTTACATCGGCTGTGATTCTGTTCATTCCCCAGCTTCCGGTGGTATAATTGATAATTCCTCCGAAATTTTCCTGTGGTTTTTTCGTAACAATATTCACCACACCGCCATAATTGGCTAATGTTCCTCCGAATAAAGTTCCGGATGGGCCTTTTATTACTTCTACTCTCTCGATATTAGCGATCTCGGATTGTACCCTTGGGTTTTGAATCAATCCGTTTCTGAAACTGGCATTGGAACTGAAACCTCTCATAAAAATATCGTTTCCACTGTCATTGACACTGTTGCTGACAACAACTCCCGGAGCAGAAGCCATGGCTGTGTTGAAATCCATAGCTCCCATTTCACTGATGATTTCTTTGGGAACAAGGTTATAAACAGTGGGGTTTTCAAGGTTTTCAAGAGGAAGTCTTGCGATAGATTCAGATTTTTTGGTTCTGTAATTGTGAGTTCCCTGGAGTGATACAGACTGGATTTCAGCCACTTTAATGGTATCCGTTTCCTGGGCACTCAGCATCGTTACGGCTAACAGAGCTGCAGAAATAATAGTTTTTTTCATGTTTATAATTAAGTTAGTTCTGCAAAATTATTTTATTTTTATTAATTCTAAATAAAAACATGATACAAATCATAAAACTTACTTAATGAAATACCCCATAAATAAAGGGTTTTCGAAAATTCCGAAAACCCTTTATTCAATCAATATATAAGTTTTTTTATTTATTTTTCCAATTTTTAATCATTTTCATATAGTGATCAATATTAATTTTTTCCTCCCGTAAAACATTACCTTCTATTTCTTTTACGTTTGTATTATCCTCATACACAATTGTTTTGCCCAATACGGGATATATAATGAATAATGAGTCAAAAGTTTTGCCACAGCTTTCATTATAATAATTTTTCTCAATAACAATCTTCTTTATTTTTTCATTTTCAGAAAAAAAATATCTTTTGATATAGTCTCCACATTCTGGATGATTATTAAACTCAAGACCTTTTAATTTTCCATCTTTAAGATAGGCATAAGCAGGATGTAAAATATCACCATTGGATAAAACCTGATCAGAATCAAAAACAAATTTTTCAAATTCTTTTTTGTAATTTTTGCTAACAGGATTACATTGAAATAGTAATAGCAGTCCGAAAATACTCAGGACACAATTCTTTTTTACCATAAGGCTAATAAAAATAAAGGTAATATATTGCTAAAGTTTTAATTTAACTGTCTTATATAACAGCAGCGGCCATCATCGACATATAATAATTGGCGCAATGCAGTGCAGTAATTAAAACGATTTCTTTTTCCGGAAGGGTTTCATAGGCATCAGAGGTGGTGATCTGGTATTCGTAATTCATAGACGTCCATCTCAGGTGGGGTTTTATAATCATCAGCTCGACGCCGTTCTGATCTGTAAGGACAAATGATTCTTTAAAAATACCTCTGTGTTTAAAAAGATAACCATTTTTCACGCCATCAAAATAAGTTTGCACCACAATTTCCCCGTTCCAGTTCATTCTGAATTTCAGAAGGACTCTTTCCTGATCTTTCAGCTCAATGGTGGTTCCCCAAAAACCTTTCGGCTCCACCTGATAGATTTTACCATCTGCAATTTCAATGACAGCATTAAATTTAAACCAACTTGTGTAAGCAAGTTTCCCAATTAATTTTTCTTCTTTTGTAATTTCAAAAGTTAAAGAATTGCTTGATTTTGCATAATATTCTGCCATGGTTATATTTTGATTTGGTGGAATTGTATTAGTTTTTAAATAATAATAACAGCTTGAATTTTAACGCTCTAATTTATAAATAATTCGGTAAACATAATCTATTTTAAAGCTAAACCGATAAAAACACTTCCGAAATCATTTTAACCCTGTTTTTTGTATTGAAAATTTGCTTTTAAATGTATGATAGCATGATAAAAAATCACTTAATTGCTTTCAAACCAGTACTTCCATTTTTCATCATCAATTCCAAATTTCCCCTGCCACCATCTTGCGGGATAACCAACATCATCATTCCTAATGGGTCTGTGTTCTCTTTCCGGATAGGTAACATATTGATCTGCATACCCAAAATGAGCATCATCATGTAAAATTCCAATAACTCCTAAAATTTCCAACAATCCTAATCTTTCTTCATCATTTGATTTTACTATTTTGGCGATTCTCTTTTTAAGTTGAGAAATTCTGTCGCCGGGTTCTGATGTTTCAATAATTTCTTTCACTTCATTGAGGATCCTGTAGTCATTTTCGATGGGTTTAACGACCGGAAGTTTTGGAAACTGTTCTACATCAAATAAAACCTGGATTAAACTATCAAAACAACATCCATCCTTGTATTTGAAATAATTGATGGTATTGAATTCGATAGGATCTTCAAACTCAAATGTATGAAGCCCGCATATGGCACAGATGCCTTCATTAGGTTCCGGGCTTGGCGTAAAGCTATGCTCTTCCAGACTTTCTGCAATACAATAGCTGGATAAAAATGAACGATATTCTAATTGCCTGGTACTTAAACTATAAAGAAAAGCATCTACCACCTGCTGTTTTTCAATACCAGTCACAGCACTTTTAATTCTTCTGCAAATTTCATCATGACTTATTTCTTCCTGATCATACATTACAGATTGCTTTTTTGCATACTCAAAATCATCTTCGGAGATATACTGCATATAGGTTTCCCAATAAAACCAATCACTTACACTTTCGTTCTGGGAAGTTTTTATGGTGTTGAGTAAAATTTGTATTGCTTTTTTATCCATTACAGCTTTTTCCTTTATTCAATTTTATAAACATAATCCTTACTGATATATCTGCTTTTATTTATTAATTCTGAAGGATAAAAAATGGTTCCATTAATCTCAACACTTTTAATCCTATATCTCCAGCTTCCATTATGGCTTTTGTAAATTTTTGTTGTTGAATTTGGATAAAGCTCAAGAACAATGGAAGAGTCTTTGACTTCTATTTTTTCAAGAGACTTTGGATTTTTGATTTTATAGAAAGACCGAGGTGACAATATTCCATTTTCATAATTAAATGCAAAGTTGCCGCCTTTATTATCAATTGCTTTTGAGATGGGATAACTGTAATTGATCTTAATTATTTTTTTGGAGCCAGTCAGGTTTTGAATATAGAAATCAGTTATCCAGGAACATCCTGAAAGTACTGTTACGAAAATACAACATAGAAATCCTATCGTAATTGATTTTATACTCATTATATTGAAGTTTAAATGGCTTTTGCAAAAGTAAACAGAATCCTTTATTTTTCTGGATTAATCGATAAAAAAATTCCGCAAGTTTTCTTGCGGAATTTAAGTATTTATTCTGGCTCGAAATTACATCGTCTCCATTTTGAAGCTCATGCTTTCGATTACTTTTAGGATTGCTTCTACTGTATCCATTGAAGTTAAACAAGGAACACCGTTTTCCACACTCATTCTTCTGATCTGGAATCCGTCTCTTTCTGCCTGCTTACCTTTTGTAGTGGTATTCACAACATACTGAACTTTTCCTTTCTGGATCAGGTCGATAAGATTTACATCTTCTTCTCCTATTTTGTATCCGATTTTGCAAGGGATTCCTTTTTCTTCGAAGAACTTCGCAGTACCTTCCGTAGCCCAGATTCTGAATCCTACTTCATGGAATCTTGCGGCAAGAGCTGCTGCTTCATCTTTATGCTTATCAGCTACTGTGAACAGGATAGATCCGTGCATAGGAACTTTTCTTCCCGCAGCAACCAATCCTTTGTAAAGTGCTTTTTCAAGGGTTGTATCTTTCCCCATAACTTCTCCTGTAGACTTCATTTCCGGGCCTAAAGAGATATCAACTTTCGTTAGCTTAGAGAAAGAGAATACCGGTACTTTTACAAATACGCCTTCTTTATTTGGAACCAATCCGTTTTCGTAACCTAAATCTTTCAGTTTTTGTCCCAGGATTGCCTTTGTTGCAAGGTTTGCCATCGGAACTTCTGTGATTTTAGATAAGAAAGGAACTGTTCTTGAAGAACGTGGATTTACTTCAATTACATAGACATTTCCTTCGAAAAGAACGTACTGGATATTCATTAATCCGATAACATTCAGTCCTTTTGCCAGTCTCTGCGTGTAATCTACCAAAGTATCGATTTCACTCTGAGAAATATTCTGTGGAGGATATACCGCGATTGAGTCTCCGGAGTGAACCCCTGCTCTTTCGATGTGCTCCATAATTCCCGGGATCACTACCGTTTCACCGTCGCAGATGGCATCTACTTCGATTTCTTTTCCTACCATGTACTTGTCGACCAAAACAGGGTGTTCAGGACTCGCATCTACTGCGTGCTCCATGTAGTGAGCCAATTCTGTTTCAGCATATACGATTTCCATTGCTCTACCTCCAAGAACGTAGCTTGGACGTACCAATACCGGATATCCGATTTCGTTGGCAATTTTTATCGCTTCTTCTTTGGAAGTTGAAGTTCTTCCTTTTGGCTGAGGAATTCCAAGCTCCTGAAGTGCTTTTTCGAATTTATCTCTGTTTTCAGCTCTGTCAAGATCTTCAAGTGAAGTTCCCAAAATCTGTACTCCGTGAGAGGCTAATTTATCTGCAAGGTTGATGGCAGTCTGTCCACCGAACTGTACCACTACTCCTTTAGGCTTTTCAAGCTCGATGATGTTCATTACATCTTCTTCAGTAAGCGGCTCGAAATATAATTTATCAGAGATGGAGAAGTCTGTAGAAACTGTCTCCGGGTTGTTGTTGATGATGATCGCTTCGTAACCCATTTCTTTGATTGCCCATACGGAGTGAACCGTTGCATAGTCAAATTCTACACCTTGTCCGATTCTGATTGGTCCTGAACCCAGTACGATGATTTTTTCTTTGTCTGAAACAACACTTTCGTTTTCTTCTTCGTAGGTTCCATAGAAGTAAGGTGTTTCACTTTCAAACTCAGCGGCACAAGTGTCTACCATTTTGTAAACCGGCATGATTCCGTTTTCTTTTCTGAAGTTGAAAACCTCACGCTCTTTTACATCCCAAAGAACTGCGATATTGATGTCTGCGAAACCTAATCTCTTCGCTTCAATCAGGGTTTCTTTATCAAATTTGTTGTCAGCGATTACTTTTTCGAAGTCAACCAGTTTTTTCAGTTTCCAGATAAAGAACTTGTCGATTTTACTCCATTCTACGATCTGCTCCCAGTCGTAACCTCTTCTTAAAGCATCCCCGATGATGAATAATCTCTCGTCATCACATACTCTGATTCTTCTTTCGATTTCTTCAGCAGTAAGTGCCTGAGCCTGCTTTGTTTTTAATCCTAAATGTTTGATTCCTGTTTCTAATGAACGGATCGCTTTTTGTAAAGATTCTTCAAGATTTCTTCCGATTGCCATTACTTCTCCGGTAGCTTTCATCTGAGTAGAAAGTCTTCTGTCTGCCGTTTCGAATTTATCGAATGGGAATCTTGGGAATTTCGTTACCACATAGTCAAGAGCCGGCTCAAAACATGCGTATGTTTTTCCTGTTACCGGGTTCATGATTTCATCCAGAGTTAATCCAACTGCGATCTTCGCAGCAATCTTTGCAATCGGGTAACCTGTTGCTTTACTTGCCAATGCTGATGAACGGGAAACTCTAGGGTTTACTTCGATGATATAGTAATCAAATGAATGCGGATCTAAAGCTAACTGTACGTTACATCCACCTTCAATTCCTAACGCTCTGATGATTTTCAGGGAAGCATTTCTCAGTAACTGATATTCTCTGTCTGAAAGCGTCTGAGAAGGAGCTACTACGATTGAATCTCCTGTGTGAACTCCTACCGGGTCAATATTTTCCATGTTACAAACCACAATGGCGTTGTCGTTTGCATCACGCATTACTTCGTATTCAATTTCTTTGAAACCTGCGATTGATTTTTCAATAAGACACTGTGTAACCGGGCTGTGTTTTAATCCCAATTCAGCAATTTCTTTCAATTCAGCTTCTGTGGAAGCGATACCACCTCCGGTTCCTCCCATTGTAAAGGCAGGACGAACAATTACAGGATATCCGATTTCATCTGCGAAAGCAAGTGCACCTTCTACTGTATTGACGATATCAGATTCCGGTACCGGCTCATTCAGTTCTCTCATCAGCTCACGGAAAAGGTCTCTGTCTTCTGCTCTGTTGATGGCAGAAAGCTTGGTTCCTAATACTTCCACTTTGCACTCTTCAAGAATTCCTGATTTCTCCAGTTCTACCGCCATGTTAAGACCTGTCTGGCCTCCAAGAGTTGGTAATAAAGCATCCGGACGTTCTTTTCTGATGATGTGGCTTACAAACTGTAATGAAATCGGCTCGATGTATACTTTATCAGCGATTTCCACATCCGTCATGATTGTTGCAGGGTTTGAGTTGATCAAAATTACCTTGTAGCCTTCTTCTTTCAGAGACAGACAAGCCTGCGTTCCTGCATAATCAAATTCAGCTGCCTGACCAATGATGATAGGTCCTGAACCGATTACTAAAATTGTTTTTATATCTGTACGTTTTGCCATTTTTCTTTTTTTATTAGAGTCAAGAATCAAAATTCTTAAACTTCGTATTTTTTACTTTTATAAGACTTACGATTCTACTTTGTCATTCTGTAGGAATCTAACTCATTATAGTTGAGATTCTTCATTACGCTGCTGCTTCATTCAGAATGACAATTGGGTGTCTTACTTTTTAAAGTCCTCCATCATTTGAATAAACTCGTCAAACAGGTAGTTTGCATCTTCCGGACCCGGGCTTGCTTCAGGGTGATACTGAACGGAGAAGCAAGGGTGGATTTTATGTTTTAATCCTTCGTTGGTTCTGTCATTCAAAGCGATGTGCGTTTCGATAAGGTCTGTTCCTTTTAAACTTTCCTGATCTACCGCATATCCGTGGTTTTGAGAAGTAATGGCTACTGTATTTTTCTCTAAATCCAATACCGGGTGGTTTCCTCCTCTGTGTCCGAATTTCAGCTTGAAAGTTTTGGCTCCGCAAGCAAGACCAATTAACTGGTGTCCTAAACAGATTCCGAAGATTGGGACTTTTCCTAATAATCCTCTGATCATGTCTAAAGCATGGGGTACATCTTCCGGGTCACCAGGACCGTTTGACAACATAATTCCGTCCGGATTCATCAACAGGATTTCTTCTGCTGTGGTATCCTGAGAAACCACGATGATGTCACAGTTTCTCTGAGACAATTCTCTGATAATTCCCAGTTTTGCACCGAAGTCTACCAATACTACTTTGAAACCTCTGTTTGGATTAGCATAAGGTGTTTTTGTAGAAACCTCCTCAACCTGATTGGTAGGGAAAGTTGTTGATTTCAATTCAGAAGCTACTGCCGTTTCATCAGCATCAGCATTTACAATTTTTCCTTTTACCACTCCATGGTTACGAAGAACTCTTGTCAGTCTTCTGGTGTCGATTCCTGAAATTCCTGAAAGGTTTTTCTTTTTAAATAATTCATCTAAAGTGATCTGAGTACGGAAGTTGGAAGGAAGA
The DNA here is from genome assembly GCF_005503635.1 of Chryseobacterium sp. 2VB. NCBI lineage: Bacteria > Pseudomonadati > Bacteroidota > Flavobacteriia > Flavobacteriales > Weeksellaceae > Chryseobacterium > Chryseobacterium sp. 2VB. The sequence continues at coordinate 197,180 of NZ_SCNC01000002.1, read as the reverse complement.
TCGCAAAGTTCTTTTACGATAAGCCCTTTGATTGCCGGCTCGATACTTTCATAATCATCACGGTTAATACCATAATTCCCGATAAGCGGATAGGTCATACAAACTATCTGACCGCAATACGATGGGTCAGAAATCAATTCCTGATACCCTGTCATTCCGGTATTGAAAACTACTTCCCCTGCAGTTTCCAATTCTGCTCCGAAACCTTCTCCATGAAACACTTCACCGGACTCCAGTATTAATTTTTTCTTCATTTTAAACTTTTATCTCTTATTATTTTATTATATGTCATTAACAGGTCGCCCTTACAGGGCTCTTTACCTTTTTACTTTTTACTTTCACCCTGGCTCTTTCACCTTGGCTCTTATTTAAAAGTATACCCTTTGCTTTCCAATGCTCCTTTTAAGATGGCCATTCTTGCGAATACTCCGTTTTGCATTTGTTTGAAGACTCTTGATCTTTCGCATTCTACAAGATCCGAATCTATTTCCACTCCTCTGTTGATGGGAGCAGGATGCATGATGATTGCTTCTTTTTTCATGGCCTTTTCTCTTTCTTTCGTCAGACCATATCTTTTATGGTATTCTGAAGCGGTGAAACTCATTGCGGAATCGTGTCTTTCGTGCTGGATTCTTAATAGCATTAACACATCCACTTCGCCGATCAGTTCATCTACCGACATATAAGTTCCGTTGATCAGGGCTCCTTCGTCAAACCACTGTTCCGGTCCTGAGAAGTAAACTTTTGCTCCCAGTCTTCGTAATGCCTCTGCGTTTGAGTTGGCTACGCGGCTGTGTTTTACATCTCCTACAATTCCTACTTTCAATCCTTCAAACTTTCCGAATTCCTGATAAATAGTCAGCAAATCCAGCATACATTGTGAAGGGTGATTTCCTGTTCCGTCTCCTCCGTTGATCACCGGAATGTTAATATTTTTCAGTTCTTCGAAGTATCTGTCTTTCTTATCGCGGATCACTACAAGGTTTACTCCTATACTTTCAATAGTCTTTACGGTGTCATAAAGACTCTCACCTTTGTTTACCGAACTGTGTGATGCATCAAAAGGAACTACCTGAAGTCCCAGTTTTCTTTCTGCAAGATCAAAACTTGTTTTCGTTCTTGTACTGTCTTCGAAGAAAAGATTTGAGCAAAAAACTTCTCCTTCAATTTTAGCAGTTTTACCATTTGCAAAAGCCATTGCTTCTGTCAGTATACTGTTGATTCTCTCGGTGCTTAGTTCTGTAATCGTAAACATAATTCTAATTTTTGGGCATAAAAAAAGCGAAGACAACAATCTTCGCTAATAACAATAAATATCGTAAAGGGCGCTTTCGCCCGGTAAATCTAATGATATAAATGCTTTTTTATTCATTAGGTGCAAAGATACAACAATTTTATGAACTGGCAAAAATTATGTTTAAAATAAATTAAAAACTTCAGTCTTTCCTTATTCTCATTTAAAATTAATATTTTTGTTAACACTCAAATTTATTCTATGGATTTAAAAGACAAAATGATTCTCAGCATTATTCAGGAAGACTCTACGCTATCGGTTAAAGAAATTTCCGAAAAGATAGGTCTTACCTTTACTCCTACGTATGAGCGAATCAAACAACTGGAGAAGCAGGGGATCATTCAGAAGTATGTGGGACTTTTAAACCGTGAAAAACTGGGTTTAAATATTGTAGTCTATTGTAATGTCCGTCTAAAGGAACAATCCAAGAAAGTTTTGGAAACTTTTGAGAACCATATCGGAAAATATGATGAAGTACAGGAAATCATCAGCCTTTCCGGAGAGTACGACTATATGTTGAAGATTATTGCCAAGGACATCAATTCTTATAACGAATTTGCGGTTAATGTTATTTCAAACATTCCCAATATCGGGCAGTACCACAGTTCCATTGTCCTTCACGAGGTAAAAAAATCTACCAAATTCAAAATTGATCTGGAATAATCCTTCTATTTTAAACTCATTATTTATTTCTATTTCACTTGCTGAAAATCTTTGGATTTTTTTGCGTCTTAAAAGTAATATTTATCATACAATTCCTTGCGCCTTTGCGTATACCAACATTTTTCGATTTTTATAATCTCTTATTTTGTTAGAAAACGCAAAGGCGCAAAAGAAATTGAAAACTTTATGCTGTAAGGCGCAAAGATTTTATCTTCGATAAAATTTTATGCAGCAGATTTCCTTAATTAACCTTGAAATCTTCAACTACCTTAATGGCTCAATTTATCAATCATCAAATTCAAAGAGCAGAGTAAAATCCAACCATTAAGATCACTTAAGCAGATAAGATTTAAGATTAAGGCTTCCACAACGAAAAGACAGCAGGCTAAAATAATTTTAGAAATTCTACTGATTTTTGCCTAAGTTTTGATGACCTTAATGGCTTAGATTCTAACCCAATAATTTATTTTTCAGTTTATTGAACTGATATTCTATTTTATCCAGACAAAGATTTCCTATACTTCCCTGATGGGTATGTTCAAGGTTGCCGGGTTCAAATTCAAACGTATTATTTTCAATCTCCTGTCCTACTTTTACATAAGCATCACGGAAAGAACTTCCGCTTTTTACCTCTTCATTGATCTTTTCCACACTGAAAAGGTATTTGTATTTCTCGTCTTCCAGAATCCCATCTTTCACCTTAATATTCGGTAAAGTATAGCTTAAAATTTCCAGACATTCCTTTAAAGAATCTATCGCAGGGAAAAGAATTTCTTTTGTCAGCTGTACATCTCTGTGATATCCTGAAGGCAGATTGCTTGTTAGAAGGATCAGTTCGTTTGGAAGGGACTGAATTCTGTTGCATCGTGCACGAACCAGCTCAAAGATATCCGGATTTTTTTTGTGCGGCATAATACTGCTTCCCGTAGTAAATTCTTTTGGAAAGCTGATAAAATCAAAGTTCTGGCTTAGGTAAAGACATACATCATAAGCGAACTTGCCAAGCGTTCCCGCTAAAGTAGCCATCGCCATGGCCAGCATTTTTTCTGACTTTCCACGGGTCATCTGAGCGTAAACAGAATTGTAATTCATGGACTGGAAGCCTAAGTTATAGGTGGTACTTTCACGATTGATCGGAAAAGACGAACCATAACCGGCAGCTGATCCCAGTGGATTTTTATTAATGATATTCTTCACTGAAAACAGCATTTCAACATCATCCAAAAGCGCTTCTGCATAAGCTCCGAACCACAATCCAAATGATGAAGGCATCGCAATCTGGAAATGGGTGTATCCCGGAAGCAGAACATTTTTATGCTGATCTGCCAGCTGAATTAAAATCTGAAAAAACTCGTCTGTAAGGGCTGTAATTTCACGGATTTCATCCAATAAATACAATTTGATATCCAGTAAAACCTGATCATTTCTTGATCGTGCCGTATGGATTTTCTTTCCCGTATCTCCTAATTCTTCAATCAGGATCGCTTCTACCTGAGAATGGATATCCTCAGCTTCTTTATCAATTTCAAAAGTCCCATCCTCAATTTGATTTAAAATACTATTTAAAACAGATAACATCTGCTCTGATTCTTCTTTTGTAATAATGCCGGTTTCTGCCAGCATTTTACAATGTGCCATAGAACCTTTAACGTCATATTTGGCTAAACGCTCGTCGAAGTCAAGATCTTTACCTACTGTAAATTGATTGACTAATATATTGGTGGCAAGGTCATCCTTCTGCCATATTTTTTTCATGATAATATTTGATTTAAATATTTGTTGGTTTTGACATGCCCGGCAAGGCAATCCTTATTACTAATAACTATAAAAAAACATTTCCTTATGTAAAGCTTTCATTTTTAATTTCTTTTTGCATAAATCTTATTAAAAACTGAACTTCTAGAGCCCGCCGGACGGAGTCAAAACATATATTGAGCTGGAAGCCTGAGGCTGGAGGCTATACTGCAATAACTTCCCTCTTCCTACACCCATCTTCCATTTTTATAACACTTTTTCTAAAATGCTGATGTAGATTTCTATTCCTTCTTCTATTTCATGGATATAGATAAATTCATCTGCTGTGTGAGAGCGCCTGCTGTCTCCAGGACCTATTTTCACTGATGTGCATGGAATAATCGCCTGATCTGAGGAAGTAGGTGAACCGTAGGTTGTCCTTCCGATTTCAATTCCTGCTTTTACAAACGGATGATCCATTTCGATCCTGGAGGAATTCAGCCTGAACGATCTTGCCGTTAATGTAGATTTCATCTGAGACTGGATGATTTCAAATGCTTCCTGATTGGAATATTCATCCGTTACCCTCACATCCAATGTAAAATTGCACGATTCCGGAACCACATTATGCTGTACTCCTGCATGGATTCCTGATAAAGTAACTTTAACTTCGCCCAGATATTCTGAAACCTTCGGAAATTTAAAGGAAAGAATATTCTGCAGATCCTGCATACATTTTACAATTGAGTTATCATCATTAGGATGAGCGGCGTGAGAAGGAGTACCTTTCATTTCTCCATCAATCACAAGAAGTCCTTTTTCTGCAATCGCCAGGTTCATCTGCGTGGGTTCTCCTACAATGGCGAGTTCTACGTTGGGTAGCTGCGGAAATAAGGCTTCGATTCCATCAAATCCTGAAATCTCCTCCTCTGCCGTCAAAGCAATAACTAAATTATATTTTAAATCTTCTTTATCATAAAAATGTAAAAAAACCTGTGCCATAGAAACCAGAGAAGCTCCTGCATCATTGCTTCCCAATCCGAACAGTTTACCTTCTTTTTCGATCGGTACAAACGGATCAAGTGTATAAGCTTTATTAGGCTTTACCGTATCGTGATGGGTATTCAGTAAAACGGAAGGCTTAAACACATCAAAGTGTTTGTTCACCGCCCAGATATTGTTTTTAAAACGTTTGGTAGGAATCTGATGTTTTTTGAAAAAATTTTCAATCTCTACCGACGTATTGAATTCATCTTTACTGAATGAAGGAATCTCAATCAAATTTTTAAGCAATCCGACCGCGTTATTCAACAGTTCTTCTTTATTATAAACAGATTTCAGTTCCTGCATGATGATTTTCTATATGGTTTTTCAGTTCTGTTTCTTTAATTAGAAACACTTTATTTACATTATTTTTTATCGCTCCAAGAGCATTTTCAAGTTTGGGTAAAATCCCTTTATGAAGTTTCCCTTCTTCTTTTAATACCGTGAATTCTTCTTCATTGACAGTTTTGATCACAGATTCCGGATCGTTTACATCTTCTAAAACACCCTCTTTATCAAAACAATACAACAGTTCAACTTCATATTTCTCAGACAAAGCCTGAGCCATCACAGAGGCAATGGTATCAGCATTGGTGTTGAAAAGATTTCCTTTTCTGTCGTGGGTAATCGCAGAAAACACAGGAACAAGATCCAGCTTGATTAATTTTGATACCAGCTTTCTGTTCACACTTTTTTTTGTAATATCCCCCACAAATCCAAAATCGATTTCAGGATGTTCTCTTTTCTTAGCTTTAATTAAATTTCCGTCTGCCCCCGAGAATCCTATAGCATTGCATTTTTTCTGCTGCAGCTTTTCAACAATATTTTTATTAATTCCTCCCGCATACACCATCGTTACAATGTCCAAAGTTTCTTTATCCGTAATCCTCCTGCCATTGATCATTTTCTGCTCAATGCCCAGTTTATCAGCCAGCGTTGTTGCCAACTTGCCCCCGCCATGAACAAGGATTTTCTTTTCAGTAATTTCAGAAAACTGTTCTAAGAATTGGTTTAATAATTCCTTATCATCTATTAAAGCTCCGCCAATTTTTATGATGTATAACTTTTCTTTCATTGTAAACATTTTGGGATACTTGATCTTTTCTATCCTTGTCAAGGTTTTGAACCTTGACAAGGATTATTTTAAGCTTTTAATTCATCTAAAATTTCACTGAATACGGCTTGTGCTGAGAAAATCCGGTTTTTTGCCTGCTTATAAATGATAGAATGATCTCCATCCATCACCTCATCACTCAATTCTACATTACGGCGAACCGGAAGGCAGTGCATTACTTTCGCATTATTGGTATTGGCTAATTTTTCATTCGTGAGCATCCAGTTTCCCTTCACTTCTGGCATTGCAGCATAATCATCAAAAGAAGACCAGTTTTTTACATAGATGAAGTCTGCATCTTTCAATGCTTCATCCTGATCATGGATTACTTTCACATCTTTTGTGAAGTTTTTATCTAAATCATACCCTTCAGGGTTTGTAATCACTAACTCTACATCCATTTCCTGCATCCATTCTGCGAAAGAATTTCCAACGGCATGAGCAATAGGTTTGATATGCGGTGCCCAGGTCAATACCACTTTTGGTTTATGGTCTTTTTTCCAATTTTCTGTAATGGTGATGCAGTCTGCTAAACTTTGTAATGGATGGCGGGTAGCTGACTCCAGAGAAATAACAGGTACTTTTGCATGCTTTTCAAACTGGCTTAGGATGCTTTCATTCACATCATCTTCCTTACTTTTCATTCCTGCAAAGCAACGTACCGCAATGATATCACAATATTGATTTAACACTTCAATAGCATCTTTGATATGTTCTACCGTGTCTCCGTTCATCACCGCTCCATCAGCAAATTCAAGATTCCAGGCTTCCTGTGCTGCGTTTAATGTCAATACATTCAACCCAAGATTCTGAGCTGCAATCTGACTGCTCAGACGGGTTCTTAAACTTGAGTTTAAAAATACAAGTCCGATTGTTTTTCCCTTTCCTTTTTGTGTTTCAGTAAGGGGATCTGCTTTTATCTGTAAAGCTTTTTTTATGATTTCCTGTAAGTTTTCTACATCACTTACAGAGGTAAATTTTTTCATTTTGAATTGATTTTAAAGATTGTGTTTACACATTGATTGTTGATCTAACCACAAAAGGCACAAAAGTTTTTACTAAAACACTTTAGAACACTTAAGTTTTAAAAGTTGATTATTTTGAAAATATAAACTCACATAGGAAGAAAATCAAAGATTTTCGAAAACTTAAGTGCACTTCTTAAGCCTTTAGTATTTTCTTAAAATCACTTAAGTGTTTAAATTCTTTTGTGACTTTTATGGTTTAAATATTTCCAAGCACTGCTTTCAAAGCATTGATGAAAAGATCCGTTTCCTCTTTTTTGATATTCAGTGCCGGAAGAATCCTCAACACGGTTTTATCATTAGAGTTTCCTGTGAAAATATGATGATCAAAAAGGAGCTCTTTCCTTACTTCTGAACAGTCTCTGTCGAGTTCTATTCCAATCATCAATCCTTTCCTTCGGATGGATTTAATATGTGGCAAATCTTTAATTTCATTTTCAATATACTCACCCATCTGTTGTGCATTTTCAAGAAGATTTTCATCTTTCATGACATCCAGCACAGCAATAGAAGCGGCACAGGCAAGGTGGTTTCCTCCAAATGTCGTTCCCAGCAAACCGTTGCTTGCCTCGAATTTAGGATGGATTAAAACTCCGCCCACAGGGAAACCATTTCCCATTCCTTTTGCCGTTGTAATAATATCTGCCTCTACACCAAATTCCTGATGGGCAAAGAAATATCCGCTTCTCCCATACCCGGACTGCACTTCATCCAAAATAAGAACAGTATCATATTTTTCACATAATTCTTTGATTTTAGATAAAAATTCCGGTGTTGGAATCATAATTCCTCCTACTCCCTGAATTCCTTCGATGATTACGGATGAAATTTCATTTCCAAATTTTTCAAAGGTTTCTTCAAGCTGTTGTACATCATTCCATGCTGATTTGATAAATCTTTCAGAAAAATTGACCGGAGCTACAATTTTCGGATTATCAGTCACTGAAACCGCTGCAGAAGTTCTGCCGTGGAACGAACCTGAAAAGTAAAGCACTTTGCTTTTCCCGTTATGAAAAGAAGCCAGCTTCAATGCATTCTCATTCGCTTCTGCTCCGGAATTACACAGGAAAAGGTTATAATCTTCATACCCTGAAAGTTCACCCAGTTTTTCTGCTAACTCCGTCTGCAATTCATTCTGAACAGAATTGGAATAGAAGGAAATTTTTTCAAGCTGATCTTTCAGTTTATTCTGATAGTATGGATGGTTGTGACCGATAGAAATTACAGCATGACCTCCATAAAAATCAAGATATTGTTCTCCCTTATCGTCCCAAAGAAAGGATCCCTGAGCTTTTACCGGATTGATGTTGAATAATGGATATACGTTGAATAAATTCATTTTTTTATTTTTTATTTTTCTTTTGCCTTAAAACAAAAGAAACAAAAGTTCAAGACCTGGAAACTTCCGCTAAAAATTAGTTCTCTTCACTAAAAATTCTAAAACTTGTGCGAAATCCGAATTGGTTCTTCGGTTCTCTATTTTCCTCGCACTTTGAACAGTAGAATTTTCTTAACGTTCATAGAATTAATTTTCTTAACGCTCCATTTTCCTAAGTCGGATTTACTTTCTGTTAAAATTCTCAATTACTTACCGTCAATTTAAAATGCTATCGGTTTCAGGTTCAGTCCTGCATTTTCTTCCCAGTTCATAGCCAGATTCATATTCTGTACGGCCTGCCCCGAAGCACCTTTTAACAAATTGTCAATCGCTGAGTGAATAACGACTACATTTCCACTCTTTTCGATTTGAATCACACAGCGATTGGTATTGACAACCTGCTTTAAATCAACTGCCTTCCTGCTTACTGTAACAAAAGGCTCCTCTGCATAAAAATCCTGATACAACTGTTCTATTTCCTCCAGCTCCAGCTCCGTTTTCATGGTGGAACTTGTAAAAATCCCTCTTGCAAAATCTCCTCTCCAAGGAACAAAGTTCAGGTTTACTTCTTTATTATTGAATGCAATCAGCTGCTTCAAAATCTCATCCACATGTTGATGAGTTAATGTTTTATAGGCTGAAACATTATCATTTCTCCAGGTAAAATGAGTCGTTGCCTGCAGAGACTGCCCGGCTCCCGTAGAACCCGTAATCCCTGTGGTAAAGGCCTCATTCAACACTCCTTTTTCCGCCAATGGCAGCAAAGCCAATTGAATGGCCGTAGCAAAACATCCCGGGTTCGCAATACTTTTAGCACCTACTAGTTGTTTTTTATTAATTTCAGGTAATCCGTAGATAAAATCTCTGCTTCCGAAATTTCCTTCCAGACGGAAGTCATTTCCAAGATCAATCACCAGCGTTTCATCTTTGACAGGGTTCTGCGTTAACCAGTTTTGACTTTCTTTATGCGGAAGACACAGAAAAAGAATATCTACGTCTTCAGATTTATCCGTCAAAACCATTTCACAAACCGTCGTTAAATCCGGGTACAGATCAGAAATACGTGTTCCCGAATTCGAACGACTATATAAAAAACTCAATGTCACATGGGGATGAAAAGCCAGTAAGCGTATCAGCTCGCTTCCTGTATAACCGTTGGCACCAATTATTCCTACTGTTTTCTTCATTTTGATTCTGACAGAATATGTTCTGCCTTTCATTAAATCGTCCCTTCGGAACTAGTTGATATTCTGATTAATCTGGTGATATATATTGAGAGAATTGCTTACAATCTTAGTATATCCTTTCACGTCATCGCCTGTCCATGCTCTGTTCGCTTCTCCATAGCTTCCGAATTTGTCGGACATCAGATCATGAGCAGATTCAATTCCATTCAAAATAAATCTGTAAGGATGAAGAGTTACAAATACTTTCCCGGTTACTGTTTTCTGAGAATCTGTCAGGAAAGATTCAATATTTCTCATGACAGGATCTAAGAAAAGTGCTTCATGAAGCCAGTTCCCATACCAGTCGGATAACTGCGACTTCATCATTTGCTGATATTTTGAAAGCGTATGTTTTTCCAATAAATGATGCGCTTTGATAATCACCGATGCTGCAGCTGCTTCAAACCCCACACGTCCTTTAATCCCAACAATAGTATCACCTACATGGATATCACGGCCAATTCCATATGCTGAAGCCAATTCTTCTATTTTTTGAATGGCGTATACAGAGTGGTCAAAGTTTTCTCCATTGACAGCTATAACCTCTCCGTTTTTAAACTCAATTTCAAGTTCTGAAGGCTGAGTTTCTTTAATCTGGGATGGAAAAGCTTCTTCCGGCAGGTAATTTCTTGAAGTTAAAGTTTCTTTACCGCCTACTGAAGTTCCCCAAAGTCCTTTATTAACAGAATATTGCGCTTTCTGGAATTCCATTTCGTAACCGTGTTCTTTCAAAAACTCAATTTCTTCCTCACGGGACAAAGCCATATCACGGATAGGTGTAATGATTTCGATATTCGGACACATTACCTGGAAGATGAGATCAAAACGAACCTGGTCATTCCCAGCTCCTGTACTTCCGTGAGCAATAGCATCTGCCTGTACTTCAATGGCATATTTTGCAATTTCCTGCGCCTGAATAGTACGCTCAGCACTTACAGAAAGCGGATACGTATTATTTTTCAATACATTCCCGAAAATCAAATATTTCACACATGAATTATAGTAATCTTCCTGAGCGTCTACGCACCTGTACTCTTTTACTCCAAGGTTTAAGGCTTTTCTTTCCAATTCTTTTTCTTCTTCTTTTGAAAAACCTCCGGTATTTACAGTAACAGCATACACATCATATCCCAGTGTTTCACTAAGATATTTAGCACAATAGGAAGTATCTAAACCTCCGCTAAACGCTAAGATGACTTTCTTTTTCATCTGGACTCTTTTTATTTTTATTAATGGTCACATGGAATTCATCAAAATCTTTCTGAAGCATTCCATCATATTTATTTTCAGGCAGATTATTCACTACCTCTTCTTTTTTTTTATCGTTTTCTGGAACAAATAACATGGCTGTACACAGACAATTTTTACGTTCCTTCATCATTAAAATCTCATAGTTCACGCAGTTTTTGCAGCCGTTCCAGAATTCTTCATCCTGAGTCAGTTCAGAATAGATCACGGGTTTATATCCCAAATCACTATTGATTTTCATCACTGCCAAACCTGTTGTTAATCCAAATACTTTCGCATCCGGATATTTATCTCTAGATAACTGGAAAACTTTCTTCTTGATCTGAGTCGCTACTCCCCCGTTCCTGAATTTCGGTGATACAATCAGCCCTGAATTGGCCACAAACTTCCCGTGCGACCAGGTCTCTATATAACAGAAACCTACCCACTCACCGTTTTCAGTGGCTACCACAGCATTGCCCTCTGAAATCTTCTTACTCAAATATTCTATGGAACGTTTTGCGATACCCGTTCCTCTACGCTGTGCAGAATCGTACATTTCCTGCTGTATTTCACTCACATACATTAGATGTTCGCATGAGGAAATTTCTATTTCCATTTATTTATCTAAATTTTTTGGCAAATTTAAAATATAATTTCTTTTAAATCCAAATAAAAAAGATATTTTTTTTGTTTTAAAATTTTAAACAGGTAAAATTATCTTTATTGAAAAATATACATTTGCTAATTTATTATATATTTGCTAAAATAATATAGTTATGGAAAATACCTGTCCTAAATGCAAGAGTATCAAAGTAGTAAAAAGCGGCATTATCAACAATAAACAGCGCTTCCACTGCAAAGACTGCAATTATTATTTTACCGTTAAAAAACTGGGAAAACAAATTGACGATTACTACGTAACCAAAGCCCTTCAGCTTTATCTGGAAGGTTTAAGTTACCGTGAAATTGAAAGAATCATCGGTGTTTCCCATGTTACCATAAGCTCATGGATTAAAAAATACAATATCACAAGACCTCCCCATTCTGAATTCCATCCTGTTTATAAAATATTAAAACAAAGCGAACTGATTGAGTATATCGCTCAGGAAGAGAATATTAAAAACTCAGGAATTATCATCACACAATTTGCCGATAAGTATATGCTGATTAAGTGGGAACGGTTTAAGAAGTAATGCGAGGTGCGGGATGCGGGGTTTCGGGTTTCGGGATGCGAGTTACTAGGTTTAAAAACCGAGGTGAAAATACTCTTGCAAAAAACTGTATATCAAATCTTTAAAAATTATATTTTTAAAATCTCGAACCCAAAATCTCGAACCTCGAACCTCACATCCCGGAATCACAAAACCCCGAAACCCGAAACCCGAATTCCTCACCTCAAAACTCAAAGCTCCGCCAACATTAACTATACTATTACCACTAATATATATTAAATTTTCATAAATAAATTATTAATTACAATTTGGCATTCACAAAAAAAAACGCCAAAAATTGATAATTTATGAAGAAATTACTTACATTCATTGGATTAGCTTTAATCAGTAGTTCCTTATACTCACAAGGTTCTCCCGATTATGGCAGTGGCTTAAAACTTAACCTCAATCAAAACGGGGATAAATTCGTCAGATTTATTTTATGGGACCAGTTTTGGGTAAGAAATACGTCTATGAACCCCGGAACCATGGTAGGCGGTGAACCTGCTGACAACTCATGGAGCCTGGGAAACAGAAGGTTACGTGCATTAACGTACGCACAGATTTCTAAGAGATATATGATCCTACTCCATTTCGGAATTAATAATCAGACTTTCATCAATGGCGGCGCTTCAGGCACCTCAGGAACAGGAGGTTATGGAAACGGAAAGAAAACCCAGCTGTTCTTTCATGATGCCTGGAACGAATATGCAGTTATTTTACCTGGAGAAGCGGGAAAATTCAGTTTAACTTTAGGGGCCGGGCTTCACTATTATATGGGACTATCCCGTATGACCATGGCTTCCACGCTTAACTTCCTTACATTAGATTCTCCTGTTTTCTCATGGCCTTTGATTGATAATTCAGATCAGTTTGCAAGACAGCTTGGAATGTTTGCTAAAGGAAAGTACGGAAAACTGGAATATCGTTTCAGTTTAAATAAACCTTTCGCCACAGATTTTGTTCCTGTGAATGTAACAGATCCTTCAAAAGCAGTCGCTGTTGACAATAACGGAAATCCCAGTTTTTCAAAAGCAGGATATGTTGAATATCAATTCCTTGATGAAGAATCCAACACCCTTCCTTTCAAAGTGGGATCTTACCTTGGAACAAAGAAAGTTTTCAATGTAGGCGCAGGTTTTTATCATCAAGCTGACGGAACAAGAACTTCTGTCAATTCAAACATTGAAAAACATGATATTACCCTTTTTGCTGTAGATGCGTTTGCAGATATTCCTTTGGGTGAGGCAAAAAATAAAATGGCCGTTTCTGCCTATGCCGGATATTATAATTACAATTTCGGACCGAACTATGTAAGAAATCTGGGAACGATGAATATTGGCGCCTCTGATCCTAATTTTATAGGGAATAAAGCCATTGCAGGGCCAGGAAATCTGCAGCCAACCATCGGAACAGGTAATATTATCTACGCTCAGGCGGGTTTACTATTACCAAGTCAGGCAGAAAAGCCAAAGATCAGAATACAGCCTTTTGCAGCTTATACCCACAAAAACTTTGAGGCTTTCGATAAATCTTCATCACAGTTTGATGTAGGTGCCAACTGGTTCATAGACGGACATCATGCGAAAATAACAACACAATATTCAACAAGACCTGTTTACACCAATCCTACGGAAAGTCCTTCTTCTAAAGGCGAATTTATTGTGCAGTTTCAAATTTACCTGTAAAATCTGAACCATTAAGAACAGGAAGAAATTAAGATAGGTTAAGCTCCATTAAAGATGGATAAAAAGCATACCGCTGAATAAAATAGCTTCAGCTATCATCTTAATTATTCTTATCAACTTAAAATTCCTTAATGGTTTAAAACAAATTAAATTCCTATTCCACTAACATCAAAAACTAATCAATATGAGCGAAAATCATCACGAAAGCTACGAAAATATGACCGACAGGCAGAAAAACCGCACCATCTGGAGTGTGATCACTGCCTCATCTCTCGGAACATTGATAGAATGGTATGACTTCTATATCTTTGGAAGTCTGGCCGTTGTTTTAGCCACCAAATTTTTCCCTGCGGATAATCCTACTGCCGCATTTTTATCTACCCTGGCCACTTTTGCTGCCGGATTTGTAGTAAGACCTTTCGGGGCATTATTTTTCGGGAGACTGGGAGATCTTATCGGAAGAAAATATACCTTCCTGGTTACGTTACTGATTATGGGATTTTCCACTTTCCTGATCGGATGTATTCCAAGTTATGAAACCATTGGATTTCTGGCGCCGGTTTTGGTTTTAATTTTAAGATTACTTCAGGGCCTTGCTTTAGGAGGTGAATACGGAGGTGCTGCCACGTATGTCGCAGAATACGCACAACCTCATCGCCGCGGATACTGGACCTCCTGGATCCAGACTACAGCAACAGCCGGACTTTTCATTTCATTAATTGTTATTCTGATCACCAAGACCACTCTTTCTGCAGAAGAATTTGATACGTGGGGATGGAGAGTTCCATTCTGGATTTCTATTCTAATGGTTGCTGTATCTTACATCATCAGAAAGAATATGAAGGAGTCGCCTCTTTTTGCAAAAGCTAAAAGTGAGGGTAAAACATCCAAAAACCCTTTAAAGGAAAGTTTCGGAAACAAATACAATTTCAAATTTGTACTATTGGCCTTATTCGGGGCTGCGATGGGACAAGGTGTGATCTGGTATACAGGACAATTCTATGCCATGAGTTTCCTTCAAAAGGTCATGAATGTAGAATCAGCGCAGGTAGATTCATTGATGGCTACGGCTTTATTTTTAGGGACACCGTTCTTTGTATTCTTTGGATGGCTTTCTGACAAAATTGGCAGAAAAGCAGTGATGATGACCGGAATGCTGATCGCTATTTTAGCGTACAGACCTATTTACGACAGCATGTTTAAAAGTGTCAACCTCGAAAACAAAACAATTGCAGCCAATGGAATTACAGAAAAAAGAACGGCGAAAATCCACAATGATATTGCGACAGACAGCCTGGTGACTTTTCACAAAGAAACACTTTATACGGACGGAACTTTAATTAAAAAAGACAGCGTAGTTCATTGGTCTCCATCAGGAGTTGTTATGAAAGACGGAAAACTGGAGGAAGCCAAAGTTTCTCAAAGTTTAAAATTAGGTGACAACACCAAATGGTATCTGGTATTCCTTGTTTTCATCCAGGTGATTTTTGTAACAATGGTTTACGGCCCTATCGCTGCTTTTCTCGTTGAAATGTTCCCTGTGAGAATTCGTTACACCTCAATGTCATTACCTTATCACATTGGAAACGGGGTATTTGGAGGACTTCTTCCGGCGGTAGCCACTTATCTGGTAACTACAGGAAAAGAAGCAGGACATGCAACATGGTATCTGGAAGGACTCTGGTACCCGATTGGAGTCGCTGCCGTATGTTTGGTCATCGGATTATTTTATCTTAAAAATAAGAACAATAATCTTCACGATTAGGCACTGAATCACTCAAATTTTTATTAATTTTAAAACTACTAAAATGAACGGACTAAAAAAAATATTAGGCATTCTCTGGATCGCAATAGCAGTAATTGTGGGTTACTTCGGAATTACCGTACTGGGAATCCCGAAAATAACTTCCGGAAAACAGGAAGATCTGGTTTTTGGCATCATCATTCTTTTTGTACTGATGCCGATTATCTCGGGCGGAATGGCAGTTTTTGGTTATTACGCCTTAAAAGGAGAATATTCTGACGATAAAATTTAAAAGCAATATGGATAATTGATGAATGTAGTCATTCATCAATTATCTTTTATCAAAAATCATTTATGAAAAAAAGACACGAACAAAAACTTATCATACTGAGCGTAGGGCTTATGATTGCTTTCAGCATTCCTATTTCACTGCTTTTCAATAGTGACAGGGAAGTTTTGGGCTATCCTATGATCCTTATTTACCTGTTCGTAGTCTGGATGATTTCCATTGTGATTTCTTTTGTAATTGTAAAAAGACATGATGAGTAGTTTCGCATTATTTTTTGTCGTTCTGTTTTATCTGGCCCTCCTTTTCTTAGTTGCCTACCTGGCAGAGAAGAAAAGAAGCAAGCTTTGGATCAATAATCCATACATCTATGCTTTATCCCTTGCTGTATATTGTACCGCCTGGACGTATTATGGAAGTATCGGAGTGGCAGCGACAAGCGGATTAAACTATTTACCAATCTACATTGGACCTATTATGATTATTCCGGCATGGATCTATATCAACACCCGGATTGTAAGAATTTCAAGAGTCAACAAGATAAGCAGTTTAGCTGATTTCATTTCATTGAGATACGGGAACAGCAGAAGCCTGAGTGCCATTATCACGATAGTCTGCCTTCTTGCGATAGTTCCTTATATCGGACTTCAGATTAAAGCTATTTCTGAAACCTTTCATTTGGTAACAGAAACACCGATGTCAAAAGATATCCTGACTGATAATGCAACTTTCGTGGTAATTTTAATCGCTTTATTTTCTTCTTATTATGGAACACGATATGTGGATGCTTCAGAAAAACGGCTTGGAATTATCTCCGCCATTGCTCTGGAAAGTTTTTTAAAGCTGTTTTTCATTATCATTCTCGGATTTTTTGTTATTTATTATGTTTTTGATGGTTTCTCAGATATTTATGAGAAAGCCAGTAAATTTGAAGATTTTAAAGAAAAAAACACCTTTAACGGAATTGAAGGTGCCCTGAACTGGATGGTTCTCTGCATGATTTCTGCAACAGCGATCTGCATTCTCCCAAGACAGTTCCACACTGCCATTGTTGAAAACAGGCAGGAAAAACACATCAGAACAGCTATTTGGTTTTTTCCGCTTTACCTTCTAATCTTCACTGTATTTATTTTCCCGATTGCCTGGGGAGGAAGATTAATTTTTGACGAACAGAAAGTAAATCCCGAGTTCTACTCTATCCTGATTCCACAGCATTTCGACAATACTTTGATCACAGTATTCGTCTTTCTTGGAGGATTGAGCTCATGTATTTCCATGATCATTATCTCTGCCATTACTTTATCCATCATGCTTTCCAACAACCTCATCATTCCATACGGATTGCTGGGAAAATTAAAATCTGAAAGCGAGGAGCAAAATACAAGAATCATCACCAATATCAGGAAGTTCAGTATTTTCGCATTGATTATTATGGCTTTTGCCTTCTATAAATATTTCATTCTGAAGACCTCACTTGATTCGGTAGGATTGATCTCATTTGTCGTAATTGCACAACTGGCACCTGCATTTTTCGGAGCTTTATTCTGGAGAAGAGGAAGCTATAAAGGTGCTGTTACAGGACTTTTAGCCGGATTGGTAATCTGCTATTTCGGGCTGATTATTCCCCAGTATTATTTTTCGTACAATCAGGAATTTAAAGGGGTCTTGAGGGATATGTATAATTCTTTCGGATTTTTTACCATTCCTTATTTAGGAAGAATTCCACAGATCTTTTTCTGGTCGATGCTGGTCAATACAAGCCTGTTTACCATTGTTTCCGTAAGTTCAAAAGGAAATTACCGCGAAAGAAACTTTGCTGAGCTTTACGTAGACATTGATAAGTACATTCAGAATCATGAGAATGCTTTCATTTGGCGCGGAACAGCCTACATATCTGATATTCAGAATATTCTGGAGCGTTTCTTAGGTAAGAATAAAACGGAACAGGCCTTAAGGATTTTTAATTTAAAATATAACATCGACTCCAATACTGAGACTGCCGATTCAAGGTTTATCAAATTCTCAGAAAACCTTTTGGCCGGAAGAATCGGTACAGCTTCCGCAAAAATATTAATTGAAGGAGTAACCAAAGAAGATAAAATATCTTTAAAAGAAGTTTTAAATATTCTCGAAGAATCACAGGAAAATATCAGCTTAAATAAAAAGCTTACCGAACAGTCTGCAGAACTTCAGAAACTGTCTAATGATCTGAGGACTGCCAATGAAAGTCTGATTATTAAAGACCGCCAAAAAGACGATTTTCTGGATTCTGTCGCTCACGAGCTAAGAACTCCGATTACAGCCATCCGTTCAGCCGGAGAAATTTTAGCGGATGACGATGATATTCCTTTTGACATCAAACAGGAGTTTTTAAACAACATCATCACAGAATCCGACAGATTAAGCGAAATCATCAATGATATTCTTTATCTGGATAAATTGCAGCATGGTGAAATCTCTCTGCATATTCAGGAAAACAATATTGTTGACACGTATAAAAAAGCATTGAATCCGCTTCTTCACCTGATACAGCAGAAAAATATTCATTTGAGTGAAGTTAATCTCCTGAATCATTCTATATTTGAATATGATGAAGCAAGAATGATTCAGCTGTTTCAGAATATCTGGGGAAACGCCTTAAAATTTACGGAAGAACACGGCACCATTCAGACCAAATTGTTTGAAAAAGATCAGCAGCTGATCATTACCATTTTCAATACGGGAAAGCATATCCCGGAAGAGGATCTGGAAATGATTTTTGATAAATTTTATCAATCGAAAAACCAAAACATATTAAAGCCTACCGGAAGCGGACTGGGACTGGCCATTTCCAAAAAAATTGTAGAGGCACACGGAGGAAGTATAAAAGCAGAAAACAGCGGACTGGGCGTAACTTTCACCATCAACATTCCCAAAAAAACTAAAAAAGAGATTACAGATGAAGTTGAACACCATTAAAACCTTCTTATGAGAAAGATAATCATTGCGGATGACGAACACAAAATATTGATGTCGTTGGAATACAGCTTTAAGAAAAACGGATATGATGTTTATATTGCCCGTGACGGAATGGAAGTCCTTGACTTTCTGAAAACCATGGTTCCGGATGTGATTCTTCTCGATATCATGATGCCCAATCTGGACGGCTACAGCACGCTCGATCTCATTAAGCAGGACGAAAAACTAAAGGATACTAAAGTCATCTTTCTGAGTGCCAAAAACAATCCAAGAGATATTGAAAAAGGATTGGAAATGGGAGCTGATGCTTACGTTACCAAACCCTACTCGATTAAGAAACTAATGCAGCAGATTGAGGAGATGTTTTAAGAGATCGCTTCGCCTTCGGCCGCAATGACATGCAGACACTAAACACAACTATTGACCTTGATATTGATATGAATACAGATACCTTATTTAAACAAAGCATAGAAAACAAAGAAGATTTCTGGAAAAAACAAGCAGAAGAAATCAAATGGTTTGAATTTCCGCAGCAGATTCTTTCCAATGGTGAGAACGATTACCCACAGTGGTTTTCTGACGGAAAGCTCAATATGTGTTACTTATGCATTGACAGACACATTGAAGACGGTTTTGGTGATCAGGTTGCGATCGTTTATGATTCTCCTGTAACCCATCAGAAGAAAACCTACACATTTCATCAGGCAAAAGAGGAAATAGCAAAACTGGCAGGAGGATTGGTTTCTTTAGGACTAAAAAAAGGAGACACAGCCGTTATTTATATGCCTATGATTCCTCAGACACTTTTTGCCATGCTGGCATGCGCAAGAATCGGGGTGATTCACAATGTGGTTTTCGGAGGCTTTGCTCCTCATGAGCTTGTTGTCAGAATTGATGACTGCAAACCGAAAGTTTTAATCACAGCCACAGCCGGTGTGGAAATTGCAAAGAGAATCCCCTATCTGCCGCTGGTAGAAAAAGCGATCGAGCTGGCTCAGGACAAAGTAGACAATATCGTTGTATACAACAGAAAATTAGTAGATAATCAGGATGAGATGTTTGAAGGTCTTATTGATTATGAAGAACTGGTAGAAAAATCAGCTCCTGCGGACTGCGTTTCTGTAGAATCTACTCATCCGCTTTACCTGCTTTACACCTCAGGAACTACCGGAAAACCTAAAGGGATCGTTCGTGATACAGGAGGTTATGCCACGGCATTACAATTCTCAATGACTTATGTCTATGGTGTAGAACCGGGAGAAACGTATTGGGCTGCTTCAGACTTCGGATGGGCGGTTGGCCATAGCTTTTCCGTATACGGACCCTTAATCAACAGGAACACGACCATTATTTTTGAAGGGAAACCCATCATGACTCCTGATGCAGGAACTTTCTGGAGAATTATCTCAGAATATAAAGTTTCGGTGATGTTTACAGCCCCTACTGCTATCAGAGCTATTAAAAAAGAAGATCCGAACGGAGAGCTGGTAAAAAGATACGATTTAACCCATTTTAAAAAACAGTTTCTCGCTGGTGAAAGATGCGATGTTGCCACTTTGGACTGGTTTGCAGAACATATCGGTGTTCCTGCAATAGACCATTGGTGGCAGACAGAATCCGGCTGGCCAATGCTGGGGTTGTTGACTCATGATGAAAATTATCAGATCAAAAGGGCCTCTGCAGGAAAGCCTGTTCCGGGATATGACATTAAAATATTTGATGAAAACGGTTACGAACTCAATCCTCACCGTGAAGGTTATCTGGTGATCAAACTGCCCCTCCCACCTGGCGCCATGCTTGGAATATGGAAAGACTACGCCCGTTTTGAAAGCAGTTATCTGTCTCAGTATAAAGGGTATTATTTTTCGGGAGACGGTGCTATTCAGGATGAAGACGGTTATATTTTCATTACAGGAAGAGTGGATGATGTGATCAATGTAGCAGGACACAGGCTTTCGACCTCCGAAATGGAAGAAATTGTTTCCTCACATCCTGATGTTGCCGAATGCGCTGTTGTAGGCATTGATGATGATTTAAAAGGACAGGTTCCTTTTGCTACGGTGGTTTTGAAAAACGGCTCGGCGATTTCTGAAGAAGATATTGAAAAAGACATCGTTCAGATGGTTCGCAACAAAATCGGAGCAGTTGCTTTTTTAAAAAATGTAATGGTTGTCAAACGTTTACCCAAGACGAGATCCGGAAAAATTTTAAGAAAGCTGATCCGGACACTGCTGGACGGTAAAGATTTTCAGATTCCATCTACCATTGATGATGAAAAAATCATTGAAGAAATCCAGGAAAAAATTCAGGTTTATAGAGCTTAAACGGGAAATTAAACATAAATTTAAAAATATAATAAATTCAAATTTCAAAAAACGAAAGGGATATGAGAAATTACTTAATAGAAGATTTACCACAATATTTTGAAGACTATAAGAAGTCTATCAAAAATCCTAAAAAATTCTGGGATAAAGTTGCAGATCAAAACTTCGTGTGGTATCAGAGATGGAGCAAGGTTGTTAAGTACGACATGAATGAAGCGAAGATCACCTGGTTTAAAAATGCGAAACTCAATATTACCAAAAACTGTCTCGACAGACATCTTACCATAAGAGGGGAAAAAACAGCAATCATCTGGGAACCCAATGATCCTAAGGAAGAAGCACAGCATATTTCTTACAACGAATTATACACCCGGGTGAATAAAACGGCCAATGTTTTGCGCGATATGGGTATTGAAAAAGGAGACAGGGTCTGCATTTATCTTCCTATGATTCCTGAGCTGGCTGTTACGATGCTTGCCTGTGCAAAACTGGGAGCTGTACATTCTGTTATTTTTGCAGGATTCTCAGCTTCAGCAGTGGCTTCAAGGGTCAACGACTGTGAAGCCAAAATGGTTATCACATCGGACGGAAGCTACAGAGGCAATAAGGTTCTGGATCTGAAAAGCATTGTAGACGATGCGCTGGAAAAAACGCCGACCGTGGAGAAAGTTCTTGTTGTAAAAAGAACTCACAACGAAATTAAAATGAAAGAAGGAAGAGATTACTGGATGGCCGATCTGTATGAAAAAGCTTCTCCTGATTTCGTTACTGTCATTATGGATTCTGAAGATCCTCTTTTTATTTTATATACTTCCGGATCTACAGGAAAACCAAAAGGAATGCTGCACACCTGCGCCGGGTATATGGTGTACACCGCATATACTTTTAAAAATGTATTCAATTATAAAGAAAATGATATTTATTGGTGTACGGCAGATATCGGGTGGATCACCGGACACTCCTATATTCTTTACGGGCCGCTGCTGAATGGTGCTACTACAGTGATTTTTGAAGGCGTTCCTACTTACCCGGAACCGGACCGTTTCTGGGAAGTGATTGAAAAACACAAGATCACTCAGTTTTATACGGCACCTACTGCGATCCGTTCTTTAGCAAAAGAAAGTACGGAATGGGTAGACAAACATGATCTGAGCTCCCTGAAAGTCATTGGCTCAGTAGGTGAACCTATCAATGATGAAGCATGGCACTGGTTCAATGACCATGTCGGGAAGAAAAAATGTCCGATTGTAGACACATGGTGGCAAACGGAAACAGGAGGAATCATGATTTCACCGCTTCCTTTTGTAACGCCTACAAAACCTACTTACGCTACCCTTCCTTTACCAGGTGTACAACCTGTTCTGATGGATGATAAGCGCAATGAAATCACAGGAAATCAAGTGACAGGAAATCTTTGTATCCGTTTTCCATGGCCCGGAATCGCAAGAACCATCTGGGGTGACCATCAGAGATATAAAGAAACTTATTTTACAGCTTTCCCTGGAAAATATTTTACAGGAGACGGAGCTTTGAGGGATGAAGTGGGCTATTACAGAATTACCGGGCGTGTAGATGATGTAATTATCGTTTCAGGGCATAATCTTGGGACAGCTCCTATTGAAGACAGCATCAACCAGCATCCGGCTGTTGCAGAATCCGCCATTGTAGGTTACCCTCATGACATCAAAGGAAATGCGCTGTATGGCTATGTAATGCTTAAAGAAACCGGAGAAGGACGTGATAAGGAAAATCTTAAAAAGGAGATCAATCAGTTAATTTCGGATCAGATCGGACCCATTGCGAAACTGGATAAGATACAGTTCGTTTCCGGGCTTCCGAAAACCCGTTCCGGAAAGATCATGCGTAGAATCCTGAGAAAAATTGCAGAAGGTGACTTCAGTAACTTCGGAGACATCAGTACACTTTTAAATCCTGAAATTGTAGAGGAAATCAAAAACGAAAGAATTTAATTAATCATTATTTAACCAATAGTGGGCCCTGGAATTTATTTCGGGGCTTTTTTCAAGTGACTTTAATTACAAGTTTTTATAACTTTAATTTGTAATTTGCAACTATTTAATACTAACAATAGTGAATAAGAAAATACCAATTCTATTAGGCTTTGTATCTGTGATACTACTTTACTTATATTATGGGGGAAATTACATGGATAATAGAGGAAAAAAAAATTTCAATCAATTTGATAAAATGTCTATAAATGATACTATTCTGGATTTGAATGAATTTTCAAGAGGCGTAAAACTGCATTTTAAGAATAATGAAGTTATCTTTTACCCTTTAACAAGTACACTTAATGAAAATAATATTTTCTTTTTAACTGCTAAAAAAGGAGATAAAGTTCTAAAAAAAACTTTTCAAGATACACTAACATTAGAACAAAAAGATGGAAACATTTTAAAGTATACATTTATGAAATTTAAGTAACCCTGTTAACGAACGAATCCTTTCGTTTGGAACTTATACTACCAAGTCAATATCGATTTGATATACGGATTCAGAATAATAAAGAGCTGCTGTTAAAAATATTAGATCATTAAAAAAGAAAATTTTTATAAATTCAATCTGATGTTTTGATCTATGGCTTTAAACCACCCGAGAATATATCCTTATGGTGCCTATGAAAAAGATAAGCAGATTTGGCTGCATTGGTATGAGAAAAATAAATGTAATAATATACAATTTAAACAAGACTGAACCTGTTGCACAAAGTCTCCCAACTTTGCGCAGATAATAAAAAGACCCCGCAAGTTGTGAAGTTTTTTGTTTATGGTCTTCTGTCTTCAAATGCAAAATAAAGCGAAAGAGGCATCAAGGTTTTAAAAACACACACATTATCCAATTTTTAAAATTAAACACCCGTTCAATAATTATTCTTAAACATTACCCCTACCTATTGAAAACCAAATATTAATTAACAAATTTTATTGGCTTAAATTCAATGATAATCAGAAAATTATTAGTAACTTTAATGGGAACTTAAAACCAATTAACTATGTCACATATATTAGCTGGAGTATTTGGTCATCACAGCGACTACAAAAAACTGGAAAGTGATCTGGAAAATTCAGGATTTGAAAACTCAGATTATATTGTATACCTTACTGATGGTTCCGGTAATTCTCAATTTCTGGCAAGTGTTACCGTAAATGACCTTAATCAGATTGATCTTGCACGTAATGCATTTATTCAGAATGCAGCATTGAAATCCTATTTATTTGAAAATATGAAGATCAATGAAACCAATTATGATACCATCAAAAAATATATTGATGCAAGAAACAGAGCAGAAATCCACAGCAGCCCTGATATTAAAATCAAAACGTCAAGTGACGGTATGAATTCTGAAGTGAAATTCTAATCGATATAAAATCTAATAGCCGGAGATCCGTAGTGTTATACTGCGGATCTTTTATGTTTGAAAAAAGTAAAAAATTTCGTATTTTCGTCTAATTATAGGCATGTGCACAAATGAGCTACGATTTAGAACAAGAGAATAAAGAGATCCTTGCCAGATATAAGGACCTGATCTCTAATACATACAGAACATTGGATGAGGAAAATAACAAGCTCATCCGAAAGGCATTCGATATCGCGCTGGATGCCCACAAGGATCAAAGGAGAAAATCCGGAGAACCTTACATCTACCACCCTATTGCCGTTGCTAAAATTGTAGCAACAGAGATTGGTCTGGGTGCTACTTCTATTGCATGTGCACTTCTGCACGATGTGATTGAAGATTCTGATTATACTTACGAAGACCTGAAAAAAATATTCGGAGAAAAGATTGCCAATATCGTGAATGGACTGACGAAAATCTCCATCATGAACCACCAGAATATCTCTGTGCAGTCTGAAAACTACAGAAAACTCTTACTGACTTTATCTGAGGATTTCAGAGTGATTCTAATTAAAATTGCAGACCGTCTCCATAATATGAGGACTCTGGAAAGCATGGCTCCGGATAAGCAGAAAAAAATTGCTTCGGAAACAGTGTATATCTATGCTCCGATGGCTCACCGTCTTGGATTGTATAATATCAAATCCGAGCTTGAAGATCTATCTTTAAAGTATAATAATCCGGAAGTCTATAACGAGATCACGGAGAAATTGGAACTGGCCAAGGAAAGCCGTGAAAGGTATATTGAAGAATTTAAGAAGGAAGTATCCGAAAGACTTCATGAAGAAGGCTTAAATTTTAAAATCAAAGGCCGCGCGAAAGCTATTTCTTCCATTTACAGGAAAATGCTGAAACAGGGAGTTTCCTTTGAAGAGGTTTTTGACAACTACGCCATCAGAATTATTTATAAATCGGATGCGAAAAATGAAAAATTCCTGGCCTGGAAAATTTACTCTATCGTTACGGATGTATACCACAGTAACCCTTCCAGAATGCGTGACTGGATTACCCAGCCCCGTTCTACAGGATATGAAAGTTTACATTTAACGGTTTTAGGTCCTGATAAAAAGTGGATTGAAGTACAGATCCGTTCCGAAAGAATGGATGAAATTGCTGAGAAAGGAGTTGCTGCACACTATAAATACAAAGAAGGTTACAAACAGAGTTCTGATGACAGAAATTTTGAAAAATGGGTAACTGAGATCCGTGAAGTACTGGAACAGCAGCAGAATCTTTCCACCTCGGAACTTCTGGATAATATTAAGCTTAACTTATATTCCAAAGAAGTATTTGTCTTTACGCCAAAAGGAGAAATTAAAATCCTTCCGACTAATGCTACCGCTCTGGATTTTGCTTTCTCTGTTCACTCCGATCTGGGAATGAAATGCTTAGGTGCCAAGATTAATGGAAAACTGGTTCCTATTTCCTACATCCTTCAAAACGGAGATCAGGTAGACATCCTGTCTTCTCAGAACCAGAAACCTAAATCAGACTGGCTGGAATTTGTTGTGACGTCTAAGGCCAAATCCAAGATTAAAAGTTATCTGAACTCTCAGAAAAACCAGCTGGTAGAAGAAGGAAAAGAAATTCTGCAGAGAAAACTTCGTCACGCGAAAATCAATTTTAATGATGATGAAATTAATAAACTTCAGAAGTTCTTTAATTTAAAATCTTCCCAGGAGCTCTTCCTTAAATTCCAAAGTAATGAACTGGATGTAAGCAGCCTGAGAAAATATATAGAAAGTAAAAACGTATTCAACAACTTACTTTCAAGATTCAGAAAATCACCCAATAAAAATCTGCATTTTGACGATCCGAAAGAGGAAAACCTTGATATGATTGTGTTTGGGAAGGACGAAGAGAAACTTAACTACACGTATGCAAAATGCTGCACAGTGATTCCGGGAGACAAAATCTTCGGATTCATTACAATTTCAGACGGGATTAAGGTACACAGTGACAACTGTCCGAATGCCATCAATCTGAGGGCACAGTACGATTACCGTGTTATTCCTGCCAAGTGGGTGAATGCGGAAAGCTTCAAAAACAGAGTAAAAATTGAAATTGAAGGGCTTGACAGAATGGGGATGATTAATGATATCACGACTGTCATCAGCGGAAGTATGGGGATGGATATGAAAAGTATGTCTATTGAATCCAACAATGGTGTTTTCACAGGAAATATCAACCTCGAAGTCAAAAATAAAGGTCAGTTGGAAGAGACCTTTAAAAAACTTAAAAATATTAATGGTGTTTCAAGAGTGAGACGGGTACAATCGTAAACATGAATTTATCTCTTTATTTTAAAAAATTTTTCAACAACAGTCAGTCCTCAGGAATTATTCTTATTTTCTGTGTACTTATTTCATTGCTTATTGCCAATTCGTCTGCTGCAGAGAACTTTCAGCATTTTTTAGACAAAGTGGTGGGAACGCATCTTTTTGGATTGGAATATCCTGTCAGCATCTGGATCAATGATGGTCTGATGGCAGTTTTCTTCCTTCTGGTTGGCCTTGAAATAAAACGGGAATTGGTAGAAGGTGAGCTTTCTTCTTTTAAAAATGCCTCCCTTCCTATTTTTGCAGCTGTAGGCGGAATGCTTATTCCCGCCGTTATCTACAGTATTTTCAATACAGGAACGGAATACAGCAATGGCTGGGGAATTCCTATGGCAACTGATATTGCATTTTCCCTGGCAATCATTTCGATGTTAGGTAAAAAAATCCCTAATTCTATCAAGATATTTTTGGCAGCATTAGCTATTGTAGATGACCTGGGAGCGATTCTCGTGATTGCGATTTTCTATACAGAGCAAATTCACTGGAGCTATCTCCTGCTATCCTTTGGGGTAACAGCTTTACTTTTTATTTTAAACTTTTTAAAAGTAACCAAAACAATATTTTATATCATTCCGGGACTGTTTTTATGGTATTTCCTTCATCATTCCGGAATTCATGCGACGATAGCAGGTGTTTTACTGGCATTTTCCATTCCTACCAATGCTTCGAATGTAGAAATCTCACCTTTGGAAAAACTGGAGCATCAGCTTCATATTCCGGTAAGTTTTCTAATTATGCCAATATTTGCTTTAACGAATACGAATATCACTTTTTCCAGTGAAATGGTGGCAGGAGTTACAAGTACTTTAGGACTGGGAATTATCTGTGGATTGGTTCTAGGTAAACTGATCGGGATCAATTTGTTTTCATTGATTGCTATTAAATTAAAACTCAGTTCCCTGCCTCAAAACAGTAACTGGCTTCAGATGATTGGTGTAGGATTGTTAGCCGGAATCGGGTTTACCATGTCTATTTTTATTGCATTGCTTTCTTTCAAAGGAGAAATTCCTATCCAGGACGAAGCGAAGTTTGCGATTCTTATTGCATCCTTTATTGCTGCTATTGCCGGATTTACCATACTGAGCATAAGCTCAAAAGAAAACCCTGAACTGGAAGAGAATTAATCTTTCTTCCGGTTCTCCAATTTTCTTTTGTGTTCCTCATCACTATCAAAGTCAGGTTCAGTAACCTGAGCATGATATTCTGAGGCTTCTTTCTTTATCTCATCAGACAGCAGCTTTTCTATTCTGAGTTTTCGGATCGCCATATTCAGCTCATTTCCGAATAACAGGAGATATACATTGACATTTACCCAAACCATCAGTAGAATCATACTGCCAATGGATCCGTAAAGAACATTATACCGGGCGATATCCTTTACATAAATGGCAAAAATATACGTTGTAACCACAAACAATACTGTAGTCAGAATAGCTCCCGGAACCGCTTGTCGGAATCTTGTAATCTTCACAGTGCCCAGCCAGTAAAATAAGGTCAGAAGTATAAAATAAAAAAGCGGAAAAGAAACAAATCCGATAATTTTAGAAAGGTTATCTACCAGCCAGGTTACATCATAAGCCGGCGTAAAAAGTTTCATCACGACCTCGGCATAATACACCCCGAACAGCGTTAAAAAAACGATGGTAATAAAGCCTATCGTAATAAAAAATGACAGGATAAACTCTTTTACGTCACTTAATTTTTCATCTGTATTTTCATTAAATCCATTGATCAGGGAAAATGTACCGTTCGTTGCAAAAACAAGAGCCAGAAGAATGGTCAGGTTACTGATTCCTTTCATATTTGGTATGATATTGCTTACAATGTATCCTTTCACGTCTCCTTCCATGTTGGATGGAAAAACATTATGCATCAGCACATCAAAAATATAGAACTGAAGTTCATCATACAGCGGCATATGAGGCAGTACAGAAAGCAAAAACAGAATAAACGGAAACAGACTTATGGTAAAACTCCACGAAATAGCCGCCGCTTTTCTCCCTATTTTGCCTTTAAAAATCCCGGAGATATAAATCTGAAACATCTGCCAAAGTGATATTCCCAAAACAGGAATATGGATGCTGTCAAAAAAATCTTGAATCTTTAAAATAAATTTAGGAACCTTTACACTCATCGATCTGTTTGTCTTTATACAAAGGTAGGGGAATTAAATTAAATGGGAAAAGATAGGTGGCAGATATTAGGTAGCAGGCATTAGGGATTAGGGATTTGAGAGTGGGAGAATTTGAGAGTTTAACGTTGAGAGTCAAAGGTTCATGATAACCCGCAACTAATATAACCTACAACTCGAATCCCGAAACCCGAAACAAATAACCTTGAATCCCGAAACTGCAACCCCAAAACCGGCAACAAATTAACCGGGAAACCCTATCTTTGCCCTCTGAAACTTCTTACAATGCGAATCAGCTTACTTTGTATCGGAAAAACAGATGATAAGGAAATTACCTCTTTAATCAATTATTATCTCAACCGTTTACCCAAACACTGGAATTTTGAAATTACAGAAATTCCGGATGTGAAAAATGCCAAAAACCTATCCCCAGACCTTCTTAAAAAGGAAGAAGCCAAATTATTCTTAAACCATATTGACAAAAACGATCTGGTGGTGATTCTTGATGAAAAAGGAAAACAGTTTACCAGCCGCGAGTTTTCACAGAAAATTGACACCTGGATGAATTCTTCTGTCAAGAAAGTACATATTCTGATCGGAGGCGCTTATGGCTTCGCCGAAGAAATCTACAGCAGAGCCAATGAAAAAATGTCTTTATCCAAAATGACTTTTACCCACCAGATGATCCGCCTGTTTATTGTAGAACAGCTTTATCGCGCTGATCAGATTTTGCAGGGCAAACCTTATCATAACGATTAAAACAAAAGGTATTATCTCAAAAGTCAAATAATTGTTTTTTGTCATTGACTACGTCGAATCTTCGATTTCTGACCAAGGAAGAATCTCATTGACAAACTGAAGCATGAGATTCTTCATTACATTTCATTCAGAATGACATTCCTGAAACAATCTCTTTTTTATTTCAGACTGATCTGCCTCTTGGCTTCACCCACCACAAAAGCAACGGAATTGGCAATATTAAAGCTCCTGATGAGTTTAGACATAGGAATGGTCAGATGATTTTCAAAACGGTCCAGAACCTCTTTACTCAATCCTACACTCTCCTTTCCGAAAACCAGCCAGTCTCCGTCCTGAAAATCAGTTTCAAGATATGACTTTTCGGCATGGGAGCTCATTAAAAAAACCCGTGACCTGTCAGGGATTGTACCGATCCATTCATCCACATCTGCATATTCAGAAACATCCAGATGCACCCAATAGTCTAATCCGGAACGCTTCAGGTTTTTATCATTAATGACAAATCCAAACGGATGAACAAGGTGTAATCTGCTTTCGGTTCCTACACACAATCTTCCGATATTTCCTGTATTATTGGGTATTTCGGGCTCTACAAGAACAATATTCAACATCTCTTTCTATCTCTTTATTTGTTTTAATGTGGATTTATTTTAATGATTTGGCAGAATATTTTTTTAAATTTATTTCTTTATACATTTAGCATAAGAATCACTGAGGATGGCTTTTTCATAGCCTAAAGCCACTGCTTTATCCAGGTTTTCACAGGCTTCCTTAAGTTTGGAAGTGTCCATCAGAATCATGGCTTTGCTTACATAAGACTGGGCAAATTTCGGATCTATGGAAATTGCTTTATTAGCATCTGCAAGCGCTTCCTTATATTTTTTCATTTTAAAATAGACGTCTGATCTTCCGTTATAAAGTAATGATTCCGGTTTTTCAGCAAGAAGTTGATTATAATCTTTCAACGCTCCATCCAGGTCACCATTATTTTTTTTCAGATTGGCAAGCCCTGTTTTTGCAAAAATGTTGTCCGGAGCGAAAGTGAGAATCTGATTAAGATCTTTAATGGCAAGATCTTTTTTCCCCTGGCTGTCGTATATTTTGGAACGGGTAAGATACAAATCTGCTGTTTCAGGATTTACTTTGAGTCCTTTCTCTACATATTCCAATGCCTTTACTTTGTTTCCTTTCTGGCTGTAAAGCGATGACAGATTCACATATACAGAAATTGACATAGGGTTTGCTTTTAAAGCAGAATCATAAGACTTAAAAGCCTGAGTCGTTTTTCCAAGTCTTCTCTGAGCTGTTCCGAGGTAATCGTAATATTCAGATTGAAATTTTTGGATCTGTTCTTTTTCTGCCAGTTTTAAATACTGTTCTTCTGCACACTTATAATCAGCTTTTTGGAAACATTCTTCCGCCAGTTTTTTATTCTGGGCATAGAAATGAAGAGCGAAAAAGAGGGAAATTACTGCTGGTAAAGTTTTTTTCATGAGTTTATAGTTTGTTTGTTGATCACTTTTTTGGCGAGTGCACCAAATATCACTCCCAATAAAGATCCAACAAACGCCCCCACCAAAATATCTATCGGGAAATGCACTCCTAAATATATCCGGCTGTAGGAAACCACCAGAGCCCATACAAATATAGCATATGGAAACCATTTAAGCTTATTTTTTAATAAAATACTTAAAAAGGATGCCAAAAAGAATGTATTGGAAGCATGAGCAGAATAAAAACCATATTGCCCACCGCATTTCACGATTCTCATATGATGTTCCAGTGTAGGGTCATGACAGGGTCTCAACCTTGCTACACCATATTTGAAAACACTGGCCAGCTGATCAGAAACCGTCGCACCGATGGCCAGAAATATAAGGATAAAAACTAATGATCTTAGTTGATGGTTTTTGTATAAAAAATAAAGAAATATAATATAGAGAGGTACCCAGATCCAGGTACTTGAAATCAGCATCCAAAACTGATCAAAAGATGAATCTCCCAAATTATTAAGGTAAAGAAATACCTTCTTATCTTCCTGAATGATTTCCTCCATGATTATCTGCTTACAGGTCCTTCATAAGTCTCATCATCTGCAGGCTTTGGTTTTGGCGGCTCATTGGAAGCAACAGAAGAAGAAGGTTCCGTCAGAATATCTTTTTGAATATCATTCATCGGATTGAAATCTTTTGCAGCATCTTTTACCTTCTCAATCTCACGTTTGATTTCAGAAACAGGATTATCTGTTTCTTTCATAATTTCAGTTTTAATATCTTCCACTGCTCCACGCATCTTTCTAACGCCTGCACCTAAGTCACGCGCAATCTGGGGCAGCTTATCCGGACCGAATAATACAACGATTGCAATGGCAATGAGTGCCATTTCTCCAATGCTTAATTCCATGGCGTAAAATTACGAAAGATTATTGCATTTATGGACTGTAAACTAAAAATTTAAACAAATTTTAAGATTTTATAATGAAGTTCAGGATTCAAAGTTCAAGGTTTAAGGTTTAATGTTTTTTAGACGGATTGCGGGTTTCGCGATTATTTTGGTGCAGGTTGCTTGGTAGCGAGTTTTTGGTGTTGTTACGAGGGCGAGTTGCGGGTTCTTTTTATTCCTGTTTACCCACAAACTTGAACTTAGAACTCTGAACCCTCAAACTCTTCCACTCTCAAACTCTCAAACGTAGCTCCTAACACCTGCAACCTCCACTTATTAATTAACAAATATTTAATTCAAAACAATGAGAATTAAATAATATTTATGTATATTTATAATACACAACCAAATCAATATTAATTATGAAAAAACTAGTAACTACTTTTAAAGTTTTTGCCGTGTTATCGGTAATGGTACTTCACAGCTGCCGGAATGAAAACAATGAGGTGAACCAGCAGGAAACCATTCAGGCTAAGGTAACCGTAGACGATCTGAAAAAAGAGATCACTCCTTCTTCTTCCCAGATGGTTCCTGAAGCAGTACAACATCAGTTGAATGAGTCCGGCAAAAATCTCGAAACCTATTTAAAAAATGATTTACAGATTACCGGAGTAACGGTGCTGGGAAAAATTTCAACCCAACAGGGTGTTGAACTTTCCAAAAGCCTTATTACGGATCAAAATCAGTTCATTGCTTCCGGGAACATAATGGATCCATCCTCTGTAAAAATCGGAAAAATCGGAGATTTGTATACCGGAGAGGATCTGACAACTGCACAACAAGGATTAAAAGAAGCCATCACCGAAGAAGTAAAACCGGGCACTCAGGTTATGGAAGTAACATGGAACGGAAAAAGCGGAAAATTTACCACATTGTGTTTTTATGGGGACTCAGGAATTATCTGGGACAATATCTTCGGAGGTCTTGTGATGATGGATACCCGGGGAAATTCAGAAACATCTGACAGCGAAGCTTCAAAAGTAGCTTCTACATGGTATAAACAGTGGTGGACAGCCAATTGGCTTTGGGGTTCTAAACGAGGTGAAGCCGGATATAAGATTACCATTTATTATTCAGGATCCACCGTTTCCAATGCAGATGTAAGTGATTGGGGATACATCAGCTTAGGAAAAGCGAAAAGTGAGAGTAAAATTATAAAAAGAACAGGTGCCTACGGACAATGCCGTTATGCCCTTGGACTTTGTACTCCTACAGGTTCTTTAAGCTTTAATTCCACTAATTTCTCTGTGTCATTCTCCGGATTGGGCAGCAATATTGTAAGTAACGGGACAAAATCCCTTTATCCATAGTTATTTTCATAAAAATCAGATTTTAATCAAAACGGGAAGCTCAGTGAGCTTCCCGTTTATTATATTTTATAAGTCTTACCAGATTTTGACTTTTGACTTTAGTGCTTCTATTGCATTTTCTTTAAGGCCGAAAGTATTCATCAGTATTTCATAAAGCTGTACATCATTTTCTATCGCTACAGCTTCTTTTTCACCATCGCCGGAGCGTATATTCAGCACGTGATCCGTATAGGTATAGCGGGCATTTTCATCTACTTTTGAAAGAATCAGTCTGTTTTTAAAATGGGAATCCGGATGGGTAGACAGATACCAGTTGGAAATATCCAGATCAATAAGTTCTACATGCTCAGGAATAAACCGGTACACCGGAAGCCACTGCTCTTTCGACATCCAGAGTGTATAGGTTTCTTCCTTGTGGGAAAGTTTAAATATTCCGTTGGGTGTTTGCTGCTGATCTTCTTTATTTAAAAGTATGGGTGAAGTAAGCGTAGCTGTTCCAAATCCGCAATCTACCACATATTGATCACCATCAAAATCCACAATAAGCAAGAGATGAGTCTGTGCCGCCATACTGTCTTCCTGCCTTCCCCACACTACCCTTCCAAGCTGAAGCTTTACATTGAAACCTAATGTTTTTAAAACTTCACTTAAAAGCAGATTTTGTTCATAGCAATATCCGCCTCTGGATTCGATCACCAGTTTTCTGAAAACATCATCTAACTTTAAAGAAGGAACCGTGCCTGTATAAGGATCAATATTCTCAAAGGGTATATGTTTCGGATGAAGCTGATGGATCCTTTTTAATGTTTCCATGCTCAATTCAGGAGTTCCGGAGAAATGAATCCGTTCCAAATACTTTTCCAGATCTGATGTATTCATAATTTGGTTTTTTGTTTCAAAATACATAAAAAAGACTTGTAAAATTATTGAAAGATAACCCGAAAATCAATTATAGCTCATCAATAGAACTATGACTTATGAAAATCCTTTTCCGAGGTTACATCAACTAAATTTTTATTTTTTTTCTGAAAAGCAGAATACGTAATCACAACACTTACTGCCATTAAAATAAAGGCTAAAAAGAAAGGTGCCCCTGAAAATTTGAATGGTGCTTCATCATGCGTGAAATAGTAAAACAAGTTCGTCATCATCGGAGGTCCGATAATGGATGTAGCACTCATTAAACTCGTTAATGCTCCCTGAAGTTCTCCCTGTTCGTTGGAAGGAACACTTTTCGTGATGACAGACTGTAAAGCCGGCCCACAGATTCCTCCCAGGCAGTAAGGCACCAGAAATACAAACATCATCCAGCCTTTTGAAGCAAACGCAAATAACAGCATTCCTACAGCATAGAAAGCCAGTCCGTAATAAATACTTTTCTGCTCTCCCAGCCTGGGCGTTGTATATCTGATAAGCCCGCCCTGTACAAGACCTACCAGCAAACCTACTACTCCCAATGAGATTCCTACCATTCTTTCTGTCCAGCTGAATTTATACATGGTAAAGAAGCTCCAGTTACTCTGTACAGCATGGCCTGCAATATAAATTAATATCAACGAAACAATAAGACCGGAAATTTCAGGATGTTTCCCCAGAAATTTAAATGAACCTATTGGATTAGCCCGTTTCCAGTCGAATTCTCTTCTT
Source organism: Chryseobacterium sp. 2VB (assembly GCF_005503635.1). Taxonomy (NCBI): domain Bacteria; kingdom Pseudomonadati; phylum Bacteroidota; class Flavobacteriia; order Flavobacteriales; family Weeksellaceae; genus Chryseobacterium; species Chryseobacterium sp. 2VB. Next base: position 162,215 of record NZ_SCNC01000002.1, on the reverse strand, counting down.
TTATCTTTATCCAAACTTTCAGGAAGGATGAAATATCCATACAAGAAGTTAAGCAGACACAGGCCTGCCGCAGCATAGAAAGGTACTCTTGCTCCGTAATGCCCAAGAACACCGCCCAGAACCGGGCCAATGATAAATCCAAGACCAAAGGCTGCCCCTATCAGTCCAAAATTCTTGGCACGGTCTTCATCAGTGGAAATATCGGCAATATAAGCACTGGCAGTAGTGACACTTGCTCCCGTAATCCCTGCAATGATTCTTCCTAAAAACAGCCACCAGATCGTGGGAGCCAGCGCAAGGAAAATATAATCTACTGCAAATCCGAAAAGAGAGATCAGAATGATGGGTCTTCGTCCGTATTTGTCACTGAGATTTCCGACTAACGGAGAGAATATAAATTGGGTAAATGCATAGGCAAATCCGAGCCAGCCACCATATTTTGCGGCTTCACTAATATCTGCATGAATAAGTTCCTCAATTAATTTGGGAACAACAGGAATGATGATCCCCCATCCTGTAATATCGATCAGTAAAGTAATAAATATGAAGCCTATAGCTGCTTTTTTCTTTGAATTTTCCATGATGGTGCAAAATTAATCAAATCTGAAAAATAATGATTCTAAATTATGATATGAATAGTTAATATGATTATTAAAAAAAAGTAAAGCCAACATGATCATGAATAGCTGCTCGTGATTTTTTGACTTTAACTTTAAAAAAAGGCCGTCTCTCTCGAAACGGCCCTTACTAATTTATTGTAGTTTGTATTACTTTGAAGCAAGCTCTTCTTTAGCAGAAGTGGACTTTCCATGTACCTCTTCTTCTTTTCCTGTTTTAAGGAAGTCGTAAGCAATTGCAGACGCAATAAAGATGGATGAGTAAGTACCGAATCCAATACCGATTAACATCGCAAACATGAATCCTCTCAAGTTATCTCCACCGAAAATGAAGATCGCAAGGATCACCAGAATCGTTGTAAATGAGGTGTTGAATGTTCTACCCAATGTACTTGAAATAGAGTCATCAAACAGACCTGCCAATGTTAAAGATTTTTTCTCTCTCAGGTATTCTCTAATTCTGTCGAAGATAATTACCGTATCGTTGATTGAGTAACCCAACACAGTAAGAATTGCAGCGATGAAATCCTGGTTGATCTCCATGTTGAACGGCATATATTTGTGAAGCAATGAATAGGCTCCTAAAATAATTACCGCATCGTGGAATAATGCAGCAACCGCTCCAAGAGAGAACTGCCATTTTCTAAATCTTACAAGAATATAGATGAAGATCATTGCTAATGCCGCTAATACTGCATAGATACCGTGAGTCTGGATATCATCAGCCACAGAAGGTCCTACTTTCTCAGAAGAAATGATTCCTGCGTGGTCTTTATCAGCAGATTTGAAATCTTTCAATGTCGTTCCTGCCGGTAAGTTTGATTTTAAACCTTCGAATAATTTCTGTTCGATAATCTGGTCAGCCTTTAAAGATTCATCTTCGATAAGGTAATCTGTAGAGATCTTTAATTGTTTGTTGTTTCCGAAAGTTTTAGCTTCTACAGAAGAGTTTTTACCATCTTCAGTTTTGAATAATGCTACTAATTTTTCTTCAACATCTTCAGCTTTTACATCTTTATCAAATCTAACGACATAGTTTCTACCACCGGTAAAGTCGATACCGTATTTGAAACCGTGTGTTGCGATAGAAATAATACATACAACTGTAAGAACAGCAGAAACGATGTAAGCATATTTTCTCTTTCCGATGAAATCGATCCATGTATTTCTGAACAGGTTCTTCGTTGCCGGAGTCCATACAGAAAGTCCTTTTCCTTTATTTAATCTTGAGAAGATCATTACTCTTGAAAGCAATACAGACGTGAATAATGTCATTAAGATACCGATCATCAACGTCAATGCAAAACCTTTAATAGGCCCTGTTCCGAAGAAGAACAATACAACTGCCGTTAGGAAAGTCGTAGTGTGGCCGTCAATAATCGCGTTTAATGCATGTTTGAAACCATCTTTGTAAGCTTCAAGAATACTTTTCCCGGCGAATAATTCTTCTTTGGTTCTTTCGTAAATGATAACGTTCGTATCGACCGCCACTGCCATCGTAAGAACGATACCTGCGATACCTGGAAGCGTAAGCGTAAAGTCTCCCGAATCCATAATACCGAAAATATAGAATAAGTTGATCACCATCGCAATTACCGCGTAAACCCCAGCTCCACCGTAGTAGAAAATGATATAAACAATGATAATCGCAAATGCAATGATGAACGACATTAAACCAGAATCAATAGCCTCTTGTCCTAAAGATGGACCTACAACCGTAGCCTGAACTACTTTTGCACCTGCAGGTAATTTACCGGCACCTAACACGTCTACCAGTTCTTTAGCTTCTTCCTGAGAGAAGTTACCAGAGATCTGGGTTCTACCGTTAGGGATAGCATTAACAACGTTAGGAGCTGTGTATACTCTGTTATCAAGAGTTACAGCAACTGGTTTTCCAACGTTTTTCTCGGTTAATGTTTTCCATTCTTTTGCTCCTTTAGAGTCCATCTGCATATCTACCACTACTCTGCTTAGTTCATCGTAGCTGATGTTTGCAGTTTCAACAGCACCGTCTACCGGAGCTTTTTGGTTGATGTTACCTCTGATCGCATACAATACTAAACTTTCAGTATCGGTAGCTTCAGGCTTGTAACCCCACATGAACTGTGTATATTTAATGTTAGCCGGACGTAAAGACTGACCTACTTTGCTGTTTAAGATTTTGTTTACAACAGCAGTATCGGATAATTTTACATTGGCAACACCATTTGTTCTTAATTTGTCAAGCTGTAAAAGGCTCATGAAGTTCACATTCTTTGCAACTCCCATAGAATCTCCTTTTGTAGCAACCATAGTTGTCAAAGTCTGGAAATAAGGTGCAATTTCAGGAACCTGCTGTACTTCCCAGAACTGAAGTTTTGCAGAAGTCTGAAGCATTTTCTTCACTTTATCGATGTCCTTCATACCAGGCATTTCTACAGAAATTCTCGCAGTACCAGGTACTCTCTGAACGTTTGGCTGGATCGCTCCAAGCTTATCAATTCTCGTTCTGATTACCTCGAAAGCGGTTCCTACAGATGCATCGATTTTTCTTTTAACAATGCTTTTCACCTGATCATCAGGTGTATTGTACTTCACTTCAGTAAGCGTTGTGTTTCCGAAAATTTCGGGATCTGCCAACTTCAGGTTGGTACCTTTAGCTTTGTTAATTACATCGAACTGCTCGAAGAAGTTGTCGATGTAAGGTTTGGTAGAATTCTTCTGTGCTTCATCAGTTTTGTTTAAAGCCTCAATAAGAACAGGATTTGTAGAATAATTAGTTAAATCATTCACAAGATCTCTTTGGTTAATTTCCAAAAGAACGTTGATCCCTCCTTTCAGGTCAAGACCAAGTTTCATTTCCTTGTCTTTGGCTTTAGTGTAATAAAGTTTTGTGAATCCTAAGTTCAAAGTATCCTTAGAAAGTCTTGCGATTTCTTTCTGATACTTCTCCGGATTGTCTCCTGCAAAAGCAGTCGCCTGCTTTTCAATTTTGCTGGCGTACCATGTTGGTAATAGCTCGTTTAAGCAAATCAACCCTAGTACAATAGCGACAATTGTAATAAGTCCTTTTCCTTGCATTTTGTTATAACTACGTTAAATTAAGTCGGCAAATATAATGATTTTCTTGTATTTTATGAATTTTTAACAACAGAAATGGTTTATTTCCAGATATATTGGTGTGGTGATTTCTATTTAAGATTTAACAATTTTTTCATGCTATCATAATGAAGTCTTCAAAATCGATTGGTATAAAATTTTCATTTACTTTTCCAACACACTAACTCTCAAAATATTATGAAAAAATTACTTTTTTGCATCAGTATTTTTTCTTCCTTAATTGTTAATTCTCAAAGCATTAATTTGGAAGAATTTGCCACAGGACTGACGAGTCCTGTAGAGATTACGAACGCCAATGACAGCCGTCTTTTTGTGGTTCAGCAGAACGGTATCATTAAAATCATTCAACCCAATGGGACAATCAACGCTACCAATTTCCTCAATATCGGAACAAAGATTGTTTTTGGCGGCGAAAGAGGCCTTCTTGGTCTTGCATTTCATCCTCAATACTCTGCTAACGGGTATTTTTTTGTGTACTACAACAACCCTTCTGGGAATATTATTGTTGCAAGATACAGCGTAAGTTCAACAAATCCGGATGTAGCTGATCCCGCTTCGGAAAAAATTCTGCTGAACATTCCCAAGCCATTCGACAATCACAATGGGGGAAGCATCCATTTTGCCCCTGACGGAAAACTCTGGATCATAACCGGAGACGGAGGAAGTGGCGGTGACCCGAATAACAATGCTCAAAACAAAAATTCACTGCTGGGGAAAATGTTGAGAATAGATGTAGATGCTACAGGCCCCTATAACATTCCTCCTGACAATCCTTTTGCAGGAGCCGGAGTGGATGGTGCAGACGAGATCTGGGCATACGGACTCAGAAATGCCTGGAAGTTTTCGTTTGATCTGACAACAGGAAACGCCATGATTGCAGATGTTGGCCAGGGAGCCATAGAAGAAATCAACAAAATGCCCATTACTACAGCCGGATTAAATTATGGCTGGCGATGTTATGAAGGGAATAATGCGTACAATACTGCAGGATGTGCCGCACAGTCCACCATGACCTTCCCTGTTGCCGTATACGACCATTCCGGTGGCAAATGTTCCATCACGGGCGGGTATGTCTACAGAGGAACGCAGTACCCGTCACTTCAGGGAAAATATTTTTTTGCCGATTACTGCTCTACCCAGATCGGAATTCTGGATAGCAATAATGCCATCACATGGACAACTCCTTATTCCGGAAATAACTTTTCCACTTTCGGAGAAGATTACCAAAAAGGATTGTACGTAGCTGCCGTAAACAGTGGAAAGATTTTTAAAATAACCACAGGTACTTTGGGAACCCAGGAAAGTAGTCCGGGAACCATAAAAGTTTATCCAAATCCGGCTTCCAAAGAAGTTTTCATTGATGGGGTGAAAGATAAAAAAGCAACCCTGGAAATCATCAGTGCAGAGGGAAGAAAAGTGATGGAAACGGATCAGATTATTAATGGCAAAGGAATTAATATTTCAGGGATTCCTGCCGGAGTGTATTATATTAATCTGAAATCCGGGGAACTGAAATCATATAGTCAGAAATTGATTATCAAATAGTAATAGCAGGTTTTAAGCGCAGACGAAACGCTAAGGTTTTTACATTCTATGAAAAAGGATCGCAAAGGCTTTTCACTAAGCAAAAAGCATTGGATATTTCATAAACCATTAAGAAGGATTAAGCAGTAAAGCATCGTTAAGTTAAGATAAATCATTCTGATTTTTAAGCTTAAAGCGAAGCTCATCTTAATACTCTAAACACCTTACTACAATCTTAATGTTTCAAAAAAGTTTAAACAAGTTCAAAATAAGCCCACGGGTCAATAAAAAAGCGGTTCAGAACTGAACCGCTTTTCCTTATATTGTCATGGAGAAAATCCTTGTTTCAGGTTTATTTCTCATCATTCTCAGGTCAAAAACCATGGCTACATTCCTTGTGAATGCTCTTCCGGCTTCTGTGATTTTAACTTCAGTTCCATTGATCTCAACCAAACCGTCATTTTCCATCTCTTTCAGCATTTCCAGTGCATTTTCAAGCTCAGGGAAAGAGTTGTTGATATCAAAAGTGGTTTCAAGCTGGCACATCAGATTCAGAATATGCCTTCTTACCGTAAGATCCTCTTCGCTCAGAACATGTCCTTTTACTACAGGAATTTCACCTTCTTCAACCATTTTCTGGTATTCTTCCACTGTTTTTATATTCTGGACAAAAGCATACCATGAATCCGAAATAGCAGACATTCCAAGTCCTACCATCAGCTGGGTTTTGCTTGATGTATATCCCATGAAATTTCTGTGAAGTTTTTTATGAATCAGAGACTGATACAGATCATCATGCTCAAGAGAGAAGTGATCCATCCCAACCTCAATATATCCTAAATCCTGAAGAAGCTTTTTCCCATCTTCATACAAACGGCGTTTTTCTTCACCGCTTGGAAGATCATTTTCATCAAATCCTCTTTGTCCGACACCTTTCACCCATGGAACGTGGGCGTAAGAATAAAATGCAAGTCTATCCGGCTTCAGTTCCATTGTTTTTCTGATGGTATGTTCCATTGCTTCCCAATTCTGGTGTGGCAATCCGAAAACCAGATCATGGCTGATTCCTCTGTACCCTATTTCCTTTGCCCATTCCGTAACATTTTTCACATTTTCAAAAGGCTGGATTCTGTTGATTGCTTTCTGAACTTTAGGATCATAATCCTGAACTCCAAAGCTCACTCTTCTGAAACCAAGGTCGTATAAAGTCTGAAGATGTTCTTTCGTTGTATTGTTTGGATGTCCCTCGAAAGAAAATTCAGGATGCTCTGCAATATCCACTGATGAAAAGATCCCTTCCAGCAATGTTCTTAAATTTTCAGGTGAGAAGAACGTGGGTGTTCCTCCTCCAAGGTGCAATTCTTTCAGTTTAGGTCTTTCAGTGAAAAGATCAAGATATAATTTCCATTCTTTTAAAACACTTTCAAGATAAGGAACTTCAACACTGTGCTGTTTGGTGATACGCTTATGGCATGCACAAAACGTACACAATGCCTCACAAAAAGGCAAATGGATATAAATAGAAATTCCCTCCTCTGCATTGCTTTCATGAAAAGACCTGATTACGGTTTCCTTCCATTTTTCCGGTGAAAATGTTGATTCATCCCAATACGGAACGGTAGGATAAGAAGTGTAACGCGGTCCGGGAATATTATACTTATCTATTAAAGAGTTCATTGTGAAAATTAAATTTTATAAGGGTATGAAATTTAACATAATTAAAATTCATCTTACAAAATTAACCATTAGTTATGAATTTTAACCTATGAATTATATTAGGTTCTATTTTATAATGAGTCTAAATACGTATGATCAGGCTTTTGGCCAATAGTGATAAATTCTATTCCTGATATTTAAAATTTTAATTTCATCACCGCAATTTTGCTATTTCCTGCAAGAACCACTTTATTAGCATCAATCCACTGGCAGACAAAGAATCCTTTTTCGTCAGAAATCTTTTTCCAGGTCTTCCCAAAATCTGAAGAATAGCTGATATGTTTATCTCCTACGGCAATGATTTCTTTTCCTTTTGATCCCGGTTTAATTTTCACACAGGTTGTATATCCTGCGTTCTGCCCTGAAGCCTGAATCTGCCAGGTCTCGCCGGCATCAGTTGTGGTTGCGATATTATTGATATTAGCATCCTGTTTGGTATAATCTCCTCCTACTGCTATTCCGAAACGGTCTTCATAAAAATCGATGGAATACATTCCCTGAGAAGATTCTCCTTGTATGATTGGGGTATTGAACACTTCTATTTTATCATCTTTCAGGTTCATTCTTAAGATTCTTGAAGCTTTTCCTCCAGTCGCAATCCATAAGTATTTTTTAGAGGATGAAATATTGGTATTGCTGGCGGCAAAAGCAGCTTCGCCATCATTTAACGTTACATTATTTTTAAACATGTTCCATTTCCCATCCTTATATACTGCCAGTTTCAGCAGGTGATCTTTATCTGCGTCACTGAAGGTATAGGCAAGTTTATCATTCACAAAATGCAAAGCATCATAAAACGCTGTTTTTGCAGTATCTTTAAAAATCACCTGTGATTTCAGATCTTTTTTATCAATTTTGAAAAAACGTGCCGGACTTTCAATATTGATTGCATAGAAAGAAGTTTTATTCTGTCCTAGTGTTCTGAACTGAAGTTTTTCTTCAGATAGCCTGATCTGTTTCTGGTTTTTATAGTCTTTAAGATCTACAAACCCGAATTTGGAATCCGTACCGCTGTACCAGACCTTGTTATCATATAATTCCAGCGCTCTGATACTGATTTTATCGTTAAGAATGGTTTCAAGGCTTTCCACCTGCTGGGAAAACGCGGTAAGACCTACGGATAGGAATACAATGGAAAAAAGTTTTTTCATATACTGATATTGGGACAAAAAAAACCGCCGAAGCGGTTTATATTATTATTAATCCTGATTCTGATATTTTTCAGGGTTGTTAAGTTTACTGTTTGATTTTCCGTAAAGGAAGTATACCAAACCTCCTAAGAATAACCATACTGCAGAAAGTTCCAATGCATGGGCACTTAGGTTAAAAATCAAATATAGGTTGATAATTACTCCTAATGCCACTACGATTTTATAAGCAGGAACTTTGAAAGGTCTGATCAGGTTAGGTTCTTTCTTTCTCATTACCCAAACTGCGATACAAACCAGTGTAAATGCAAACAGGGTTCCGAAACTTGTCATATCTGCCAATGTAGAAATTGGTGTAAATGCAGCGATTAAAGCTACTACAATTCCTAACAGGATAATTCCTTTGTAAGGTGTTTTTGTTTTTGGATGAAGCTGTCCGAAGAATTTAGGAATCAACCCGTCTTTTGCCATACCGATGAAGATTCTGGACTGCCCCATCATCATTACCATTACAACAGAAATCAACCCTACGGTAGCAGCAATCGTTACGATATTACTCGCCCAGTGCTTTCCTGCAATTTCAAAAGCATACGCAACAGGTGCTTTGATGGCATCCGGATATCTTCCTTCAGGATTAAAGTCTGTATAATGCATCATCCCTGTCAATACAAGAGATACATAGATATACAATGCTGTACAGATCAATAGTGAAGCGATGATGGCGAAAGGTACATCTTTTTTAGGGTTAATAGCTTCTCCAGCCTGTGTAGAAACAGCATCAAAACCGATATAAGCAAAGAAAATAGCTGCTGCTCCGGAAATGATCCCTTTAATACCATATGCCGAGACCATATCACCCTCGGAATTCTTGATCTTTATCGGATCCGGAATAAAAGGCTTCCAGTTTTTAACCCCATCTACAGCGTTATAAAGATCTGTATTAGAGAAGATGATATATACTCCGGCGATAATTACAAAGATAACCGCTGAAGTTTTCATTAAAACGATCAGGTTATTCGCTCCTGCTGCCTCTTTAGTTCCTTTTACCAATAATGCAGTAATCAAAAGAACAAGAATAAATGCAGGCAGGTTCATTGAAAATCCGTCTCCGGTATAACTTGCGGGATCTGAAGTCAGATAGGCAGGCAAATGAATATTAAAAATCTTCAAAAATTTATTAAAATATCCGGACCAGCTCACGGAAACGGCCATACTGGCCATGGCATACTCGAGGATGAGACACCATCCCATGGCCCATGCAAAAATTTCCCCTACAGTTCCGTATGCGTAGGCATATGCTGAACCCTCTACAGGAATAATAGATGCAAACTCTGCATAGCATAATGCAGCAAAAACGCAGGCGATCCCTGCGATGATAAAGGAAATTGCAAGTGCTGGCCCTGCATGATAATAGGCTCCTGTTCCGGTCAGAACAAAGATTCCACCACCGATGATAGCACCTACTCCAATTGCTGTTAAACTCCATTTACCAAGGACTTTTTTCAGCTCACTTTTCTTCATATCTGCCTCATAGGCACTTAGTGGCTTTTTAACCCAAATTTTCGACATGTTTTTTTATTTATTAAGGATTTACGAAAATATAAAAAATTTAGAAACTCTCACGTTAATCGTTAAACTTTCCTCATTTATTTTACATTAAAGGTTTAAAAACCTGAACAACACATTATATAATCCATTTTATAAAGTCCATATTTTTGCTTATTTTTGATTGCATGAATTTATATGATCTTTTTGTAAAGCCTTATGAAAGCTATGATTCTTTACAAATTATGTTGGAAGCATCAGGTGCAGTTTTCGGAATACTGAGCGTATTTTTTTCCATAAAGAAAAATATATGGGTGTATCCTACCGGCATTATTTCAACGCTGATCTATGTATATCTTCTTTTCAATGCCGGGCTGCTGGGAGACTGTATGATTAACATCTATTATACTGTCATGAGTATTTATGGATGGGTTCTATGGGCAAGAAATTCTGAAGATCATATTCATGTAGATGTTACCTGGGCTTTCAAAAAAGAGTGGATTTACGCCAGCCTGCTTTTTATACTGAGTCTGGCTCTTGTTACCCTTATCTATTATTATAAACCTTATATTGATAATCAGTTTTCGATGGAAGGAACCAGTTTTGGATTGTATCATCTGGATTGGGCCAACTGGATGGATGTTTTTACAACTTCAATATTTTTAGTGGGCATGTGGTTGATGGCCAAACAGCGCATTGAAAGCTGGATTTTCTGGATTATCGGAGATTTGATTTGCATCCCTATGATGATTTTTAAGGGACTTGGAATCACTTCGGTTCAATATTTGGTATTTACTATAATGGCGATCTTAGGATACGTCAATTGGAAAAAAAGTTTTAAAGAAAAAAAAGTACAATAAAGTCATGAAAAATTTATTTAAAATAGCATTCAGTATTTTTGCTATTACCAGTTTAACCTCTTGTTTAGCATATACCGACGGATACGGAAGCAACGGAAGCTATGGGTATGGAGATCCGTATTATAACAACGGGTATTACTATGCTCCGTCAGGATATTACGGAAGTGGCGGATATTGGGGTAATGATGGCTACTATTATAGAAACAATATTAATTATTACTATGATAATGGTATTCCTTATTACTATGATAGCTATAATAACTCCAGAAGAAAAGTATACGTAGAAAGAAGATCTTCTTCATCTTCGAGACCTGAAAACGGATTCCAGAATACGCGTACAACTAACAGTAACGGTTCATACAACAATAACGGAGGATTTAATAACAACAGAAACTCCAACAGCAACAGCGGATTCAGAAACCAGAATAATGGTAATCAAAACAATCAGGGTAACCAAAATAACAGCGGGTTCAGAAATTCCAATGGTAACAGCGGATTCAGAAACCAAAACAATGGTAATCAGAACAGCCAGAGAAACCAGAATAACAGCGGGTTCAGAAACTCCAATGGTAACAGCGGCAGATCAGAATCTTCCGGCGGTGGATTCAGGAATAGTTCAGGCAGCCAAAGCAGCAGTTCAAACAGACAGCAGAGCAGCGGAGGCGGCTTTAGATAAAACGATTATAAATAAGAAAACGAACAGCTAACACTGTTCGTTTTTTATTTTAAATATAGTAATTTTGCTTCTTCATTTAACAAAAAAATATGGAATTTTATAAATATCAGGGAACAGGGAATGATTTTGTAATGGTAGATAACCGGGATCTGCAGTTTACCAAAGATAAAGACAGTATTGAAAAATTATGCGACCGACGTTTCGGAATAGGTGCTGACGGTCTTATTCTTTTGGAAAACGATCCTCATTATGACTTCAAAATGGTGTACTACAATTCTGATGGCGGAGAAAGTACGATGTGTGGAAACGGAGGAAGATGCCTTGTCGCTTTTGCTTTTTTCCTTGACATCTTTGAAGACAAATGCAAATTCATTGCGACAGATGGTGAACATGAAGCTGAAATCCATAACGGAATCATCAAATTAAAAATGATTAATGTAGACACCGTTTCACAGGACGGAAATGACTTTGTGCTGAATACCGGATCTCCACACTACGTAAAATATGTAGACAATCTGAAAGATTACGACGTTTATGACGAAGGATATGGCATCAGAAATTCTGAAAAATATAAAGAAAAAGGAATCAATGTGAACTTTGTAGAAAAAATTTCAGATAATGAAATTTTTGTAAGAACCTATGAACGAGGCGTTGAGGACGAAACTTACAGTTGTGGAACAGGAGTTACAGCTTCCGCTTTAACTTTTCTGCAAAAACATAATCTAACCTCTGTAAAAGTTAAAACTTTAGGCGGAAACCTTAAGGTATATGCTGAAAAAAGCGGTGATGCATTCCAGAATATTTGGCTGGAAGGTCCTGCAAAGCAAGTTTTTAGAGGTAAAACAGATCTTCTTTAAAACAAAAAACTTTTAATCAACATTTAAGAATGAAAAAAGCTATTCTCATTATCATTCTGCTGGTTTTTGTAGTGGCAGGATTTTTTGGTTTGAGATTTTATAATAAATATTTAGGAAACAACGTAGAAAAAGATGGTTATGTTCTGATTCCTCATAGAGCAGGTTTTAAACAGATCCTGGATTCTATTGCTCCTTATATTAAAGACAGGGAATCTTTTGAAGCTGTGGCTAAAGAAAAAGGTCTTGATACCAATTTTAAAGCAGGACGTTATCACATCCAGAGCGGAACAGGCAATAAAAACCTTGTCAATATGATCAAAGCAGGTAACCAGACAGCCAACTCTTACAGAATCGGGGATTTTGGAGATATGTATCAGATGATTGGTAAGGTGACCAAAAAAACGGAAATTGATTCATTACATTTTGTGAATGATCTGGATGCCGTGGCACAAGAGAAAGGCTATAAAAATGTTGAAGATTTAAAAAAATATTTTTTCATCGATACGTATAATTTTTTCTGGACAGTAAGTCCGAGAGAATTTTTTGCGAAGTTCGAAAATCAGTATAATGATTTCTGGACAAGTGAAAGAAAGAACAAGGAGCAGCAGTCCGGGCTTACAAGAGATCAGATCTATGCTTTAGCTTCCATTGTCTATAAAGAATCAGGAGGGAAAAAGGATGAAATGAAAACCATTGCAGGATTATATTTAAACCGTTACAGAAAAGGAATGAAGCTTCAGTCCGATCCTACGGTGATCTATGCGATGAATAAACAAACCAATTTTAAAGAACCTATAAAAAGAGTATTATATAAGCATTTATCAACACCTTCACCTTATAACACTTATGCCAATGCAGGTATTCCTCCAGGACCGATCTGTGTAGTGGATAAGAATTCAATAGATGCTGTTTTAAATGCTGAAAACAACAATTATATATTTATGTGTGCCGATCCGACAAGATTTGGATACCACAAGTTTACGGCAAGTGCAGAAGAACACGCTGTAAATGCGAAGGCTTATCAGGATTGGCTTAACTCGAAAAATATAAAATAAGCTTAGAAAGCACCAGGAAACTTATACAGTTAGAAAACAATAAACAACCATAATGTTTTGGATATCAAGTTGATATGGATATTCAAAATATTAAGGGTTATCCTTTCACGATCTTATACAAAAAAATAACCTATGAAGAATAAGACAGAAATTGTCACTATTTTCACCAGAAAAACTTTAGGACTTACATTAGTACTTTCAGCGGCAGCGATGGCTTTTGCACAGGAGAAGGCTGGAGTTTCGGGAATCATCGTCAACAAAAAAAATCAACCCGTTCCTTACGCTTCTGTAACTTTCAGCAATAAGACCAACAAAACTTTAAGTGATGCCGTACTGACTGATGAAAAAGGACAGTATCAGCTGCAACTTATGCCCGGCGATTACGAAATTACAGTGGAAGCTATTGATTACAAAAAAAGTGTAGTCAGCAAAAATATTGCAACAGCAGGTAACATCGGTGCATTATCTATTGAAGCAGAGCCCTCTTCTACGGTTGATGGCAAAACAAAAGAAATTCAGGGTGTTGTTATTACTGCTTCAGCAGCAAAACCTTATAAAGTAGAGCTTGACAAGAAGACATATGATCCTTCACAGGACATTGTGAGCAAAGGAGGAAATCTTCAGGATGTTTTAACCAATGTTCCTTCAGTGTCTGTAGATACGGACGGAACAGTTTCTATGAGAGGAAGTACCAATGTGAAATTTCTGATCAATGGAAAGCCTTCTGCCCTTCTTGGAATAGATGACGGCGCTAATGCATTGCAGAGTATTCCGGCTGACCAGATTGAAAGAATTGAAGTAATTACCAATCCTTCTTCTAAGTTTGAAGCAAGCGGAACATCCGGTATCCTGAATATCATCCTTAAAAAAAACAAAAAGGTAGGATTTAATGGTAGTGTGGTAGGATCACTAGGATATTTTCCAAGAACATCCCTTAATACGAACCTTAGCTGGAGAAAAAACAACTGGACCTGGTTCCTGAATGGTGGCGGCGGCTACACGGAAAACAAGACGAAGAATAATTCGGAAACAACCTATCACAATCTCACATTTCCCAATGTGATTCCTTTCCAGCAGCCTAATGATGTTCTTGAACATCAATTGCAAAACTCCGAGAATAAAACGTATAATAAAAATTATAATGTAAGTGCAGGTTTTGTCTATGATTTATCTGATAAGACTTCAATCAATCTTACGGGATTGGTGAGAACATTTGAAGGAGACGGAAATGAACTTCTTGATACGTATGACAGTTTTTACAGGTTTTTCAGAGATTCACCGGATGCAAGTACTACAGCAGGAAAATGGAATTTATTAAATCCGTATGGAAGGAGAGATTCTAAAAGCGTCTTCAATAACCTTGCTTTCCAAGGAGATCTGGGATTAGATCACAAATTTGATGATAACGGGCAAAATTTATCCGTATCATTAAGTCTGCAAAGAAACAGAAGTAACAATAATGCGGATATTCTGGAAATATACGACCTTCGTCCTGATGTACAGGATATTACCAGAAGATATTCACTAAGTAAAACAATCATTGGTAAAGCTGACTATGAGCTGCCAATAGGAGAACAATCCAAGCTTGAAGCAGGATACAGATTGGATGTGAATGATAATACTTACGATAATTTTGTAAGCAGTACTTCCAACAATCCTTTTATTCCAAGCTACAATAACAATACAGATTATAAAGAAGTATTCAATGCTTTCTATCTGCAATTTAAGAGTAAAATCGGTGAAAAATTTGCTTATCAGCTCGGTTTAAGAGATGAACTTTCCAATGTAAAGATCAATTACATCAATCAAAATCCTAATGATCCGCAATTAAATAAAACAAAAAACTACAACAATTTATTTCCAAGTGTATTCTTAAGCTATGACGTATCTAAAAATAATCAGATTTTGCTTAATTATTCCCGTAGAATAGACAGACCAAGGTCATTCTTTATGGTTCCTTTCCCGAATTACAGCAACAGCCAGAATATTTTTGAAGGAAACATAGACCTGAATCCATCGTACGTAGATTCATTTGAAGTAGGATATAATATTACCCGAAAAAAATTCACGGTTAATCCTACCCTATACTACAGACACGCCACTGATGATACCAAAATGCTGGTATACAGACCTGATGAAAGCCTGGGTGTATTTTATACAAAACCAATCAACTTAGGAAATGATGACCGTTATGGATTGGATCTGAACTTTACTTATGATCCATTTGCATGGTTGAAAATCATGGGAAGTCTGGATATGTTCGGATATAAAACAAGTGGAATTGCTTATTACGATGCCATTGATAAAAATAAGCTGCAGCAAACCCGCAGTATGGATTTCACAGGAAACGGATTTTCTACCAGAGCACGTCTTAATACCACATTTAAGCTTGACAAAACTTTAAGTGTACAATTACAGGGATTCTATAGAGGAGCACAGAAAACGGCCAGCCAGAATACAGAGGATATGTATGCTCTGAATCTTGGTGCCTCCAAGACGATCTGGAAAGGAGACGGAACAATTTCCTTCAATATCCAGGATATATTCAATACAAGAAGCAGAGAAATATTCAGTTTCAATGATGATTATACACGAAGAAACTATATGCAGTGGCAGCCAAGACAGTTTGCTATTTCCTTAACTTACAGATTTAAGCAGGGAGAAAAAATCGAACAGCCTAAAAAGAAAAAGGATATCAATTCCAATGCAGCAGGTGATGACCAGCAAGGCGGCCCAATGTAATACAACAAAAATCCCGAAAGTAACTTTCGGGATTTTTTATTGTTGTTATTTTACAGGTTCTGCTTTCGAATATTTTTCTTTTTCAGCTTCGTAGATCCTTCTTCTCAGATCACTGGTGGAAAACCTATGGTCTCTCTTGTTGAAAAAAATTTCAATTCCTTTTTCTTCACAGTATTTTTTACCTGTAAAGTCTTTGTCCATATAATCATCTCCTATGATTCTTACATCAATTACAAATGATTTAAGAATATCCAAAAGGTCTTCTTCCGTGTAATAAGGAATGATCTCATCCACAGCATTCACAGCTTTCAGTTGAATATATCTTTCAACAATAGTCTGGCTTGGCTTATTTTTAGTAGGACGGTCGTGGGACGGATCAATTTGAAGTCCGACGATTAAATAGTCACATACAGTTTTAGCTTCTTCAAGCATTTTGATGTGACCCGCATGTAATAAGTCAAATGACGAAAATGTAATACCTATTCTCTGTGTCTTCATACTAATTTAAAATTAAAGCTTCACTGAATTCAATGTTTTTAGGATAACACTTACTCTTCAGGAAAATGTTTTGTAATTTGTTTTATGATCGTTTAAATTATTGTTTTGATGCAATTATTTCTCAATGCTAATTTACGAATTTCTGGTGTTCAGATATTTCTGCCATTCCCAAACTGTTCTCAAAGCCTCTTCCAGAGACGTTTCAGACTTCCAGTTGAGTTCTTTCTCTGCTCTTCCGGGATTGGCATATGCTATAGTAATATCCCCTTCTCTTCTCGCACAGATCTGATAAGGTACTTCCACATCATTAGCTTTTTCAAATGCTTTTACCACTTCCAGTACGGATGAACCTTTTCCTGTTCCCAGATTATAGGTATCAATCACTGCATCAGATGAAGAATCTTCTATCAGTTTCTTTAATGCTGCAACGTGCGCTTTTGCCAGGTCAACAACATAGATATAATCTCGAACAGCAGTTCCATCCTCTGTAGGGTAATCATCGCCCCAGATATTCAGTTTCTCACGCACTCCTGAAGCCGTCTGCATTACATAAGGCACTAAATTATTAGGAATCCCGATTGGCAATTCACCCAACTTTCCGGAAGGATGCGCTCCGATTGGATTAAAATACCTTAACAGTGATATTTTACTTTGATAGGCTTTGGCAAAATCAATCAGGATCTGTTCGCCCATTTGTTTTGTTTTCCCATAGACACTTTCAGGGGTTTTCAACGGAGTATTTTCATCGATCGGCATTACATCTGCCTGTCCGTATACCGTACATGATGAGCTGAAAATAAAGTTGGAGATCTTTCTTGTTTTAAATTCCTGAAGAACATTAATCAAGGAAAACAGATTATTCTCATAATAATCTACAGGTATGATCTGACTCTCTCCTACTGCTTTAGAAGCTGCAAAATTGATACAACCATCAATCTGGTGAGCATCAAAAACCTGAGTAAGAAGCTCTTTTCTTCTCAGATCAAAAGGATAAAAAACAGGTTTCTTACCCGTAATTTCCTCAATATTATTTAAAATAAACCTTTCTGTATTGGATAAATCATCAACAATAACAACTTCAAAGCCGTTATTAATAAGTTCTACCACTGTGTGAGAACCAATATATCCAAGTCCGCCGGTAACAAGTATTGCCATTTTTATTTTTTAATCTTCGTGTTTTCCTATGTGTTCTATTTCCTTTGCTCCGTCATTTTTTTTCACCTTAAATACATTTACAATTAATAAACACAATATAAATATGATTAAAAATCTAAAAGTAAAATGTTCTAAAACAGAATATCCGTTTAAAAATCCAAACAATAAAGGATAACCTAAAACAATTATGGATAATAATAAACTGAGATTTAGAAACAAAATTGCTTTATCATATTTTTCAATCAGATTAACAAATGCAAATGCATTAATAACTAACGAAATAACAATAAATAATATTTTAAATAGGCTAAAGTCATTAAATATTTCAAGAATCCAAAATGCAGATATTATAAAAAGTAGTAAGCTGGTTATTACCGCGATATAGTATACCAGCTTATATTTAAATATCTTTCTTTTCATTAATTATCCCATAAACTCAAGGACAGCATCCGTAATATACTTCAGCTGCTCTTCGTCTAATTCCGTATGCATCGGTAAAGAAATTACCTGATCCAAAAGCTTATCTGTATTCACAAAATCTGCAGCATTACTTTCCTGGAAGTATGCTTTTTGCTTTCTTAATGCTACCGGATAATAGATCATTGCAGGAATATCTTTTTCCGATAAAAACTTCTGAAGCTCATTACGCTTTCCGTTCAGAATTCTTAACGTATACTGGTGGAATACGTGAGTAGAGTTTTCCGCTCTTTTTGGAGTCAGGATATCCGGATGACCAGCAAATGCTTCATCATAAAAATCTGCTGCTTTTCTCCTTGCTTCGTTGTAAGAATCCAGGTGAGGAAGTTTTTTTCTTAAAACTGCAGCCTGAATGCTGTCCAGACGTGAGTTTACCCCTACCTCGTCATGGTAATATCTTTCATACATTCCGTGGTTTACAATTCCTCTTAAACGGTGAGCTAATTCATCATTATTGGTAAAAATAGCACCTCCGTCTCCGTAGCATCCCAGGTTTTTGGAAGGAAAGAAAGAAGTTGTTCCCACTGTTGCCATTGTTCCTGCCTGTTTTACTGTTCCGTCGGAGAAAGTATATTCTGAACCGATTGCCTGGGCATTATCTTCAATAACATATAAATTATGCTCTTCAGCAATTTTTAAAATTTCTTCCATATTGGCACACTGTCCGAAAATATGTACCGGAATAATTGCTTTTGTCTTGGGTGTAATTGCTTTTTTAATCTGTTCTGTAGAAATTGTGAATGTATCATAATCAACATCTACCAATACAGACTTTAATTTAAGCAAATGAATTACTTCTACTGTTGCAGCAAAAGTAAAATCAGCCGTGATAATTTCGTCTCCTTCTTTCAGATCCAAAGCCATCAGGGCAATCTGTAATGCATCTGTACCATTGGCACACGGAATCACATGTTTTACGTCTAAATAAGACTCCAATTCATTCTGGAAAGACTTTACTTCAGGACCGTTAATAAATGCCGCAGAATCCATTACATTCAAAACTGCATTGTCTACATCATTCTTTATTTTGTAATACTGACTTTGCAAATCAACCATCTGAATTTTTTTCATATACTAAATATTTCTGTAAAAATAAGGAATTTAAAATCCTATCAAAAATTTTATTGATTTTGTTTTTATCTTTATACAAATAAATTTTATGAAAAAACTTTTACTCTTTTGTTTCCTAACAGGTTACCTAACCATTTCCGCACAAACGGAGCTCGTTTTTGTTTACTTCACGGATAAGCCTAATAAAGCTGCTTTTTATGCAAATCCACTGTCAGAACTCAGCCAGAAATCACTCAACAGGCGTACCGCACTGGGAATTCCGCTTAATGATCAGGATGCCCCTATTGAACAGTCTTACCTTCAGAATCTTCAAAATTTGGGATTTGTTGTGACAGATTATTCAAAATGGCTTAACGGAGCTGCGGTAAATGCCACTCCGGCACAAAAAACTTTATTACAGGCCCAATCTTATGTTTTGTCTGTTGAAAGTTTTGCCAGAAACAGTTCTACTACCGTGAAAACAGCACCGGGAAAATGGAAAGACGATGCAAGTATCAATAAAACACTTACTAACTTCAATTATGGATCAGGAGCAGGACAAATTGATCAGGTCAATATCCGGCCGCTTCATCTGGCAGGCTATACAGGCACAGGAGTTTCCATTGCGGTCATTGATGCCGGATTCCCAACGGTGAATACAGGAACTGCTTTTGCAAGATTATGGACCAATAATCACATCAAAGCATCCTATGATTTTGTAACCAAAACCGGAGATATTTATAATACTTCACTCAGCACACATGGCTCTGTCGTGTTAGGAGTTATAGGAGGATATCTGCAAAATGTTTTTGTAGGAGCAGCACCGGATGCTGATTTTTATCTTTACCGCAGTGAAAATGCGGCTGTAGAAATTCCCGAAGAAGAGCTATACTGGATTGAAGCAGCTGAGGAAGCAGACCGTAAAGGGGTTGACATTATCACCTCATCATTGGGGTATAATGTTTTTGATGAAAGCCGTTACAATTATACGTATGCCAATATGGATGGTAACACGTCCTTCATTGCCCGCGGAGCTGGTATTGCGGCTGAAAAAGGTATTTTTGTTCTTGCTGCTGCCGGTAACTCCGGACAACAGCCGTGGCATTATCTTATGACACCGGCTGATAACGCTAAAGTATTTTCTATCGGATCTGTAGATTCAGCCGGAAATGCTTCAGCTTTTTCTTCTTTCGGACCTAATGCTCTCGGGGTGGTAAAACCGGACGGAAGTACCCAGGGAACCGGTACGACAACTGTTTATGATAATACTACCTTAATCGTGAATGGAACTTCAATTGCTACTCCTATTGCTGCCGGCGGTGTTGCATGTCTTATTCAGGCATTTCCAGCGATGAACAGAGAGCAGATGAGAGCAAAGCTGAGACAAACTGCTTCACTATATCCTGCCCATACCGATCAGATGGGATATGGTATTCTCAATTTCGGAAGTTTATATGATCTCGTTCTGAATACCTCTGAGACTGTAAAAAAAGACAGGTTCTCCATATTCCCGAATCCTGCAAAAAATATCCTGAATATTGTATCAGAGCAAGAAGTTCAATCGTTAGAAATATATGATAACCTTGGAAGACTCATCAGGAAAAGCAACAACCAGAAATCTATAAAAGTGGAAGATTTTTCCAAAGGAACTTATTATCTGAAGATTCAGATGAAGGACAAGGTTTTCTACGAAAAATTCTTAAAGGAGTAATTTTTTGTTTCCCTCAGATTGTGCAGATTGATTACAACATAAACATCTGTGCAATCTGTGGGAGATATATTACTATTTTGTGTCGTATTACAACATAAAAATAAGTTTGAGCTAAAGCTCATTGAATGGTTTATAAAAAAAACGGGCTTTAGCCCGTTTCTATTGATATTGATTATCATTCGTTATGATCATTCTTATTTTAAAAATAGCTTATGCCGAATTTCTGCTGGCATTAATATTACCAAATAAAGAACGGGTCACCAGCTTTTCATAAGCTTCTTTGTTTCCTTCTCCTTTCTGAATTTTCATCAACGCATACTGCTGGATACTTAGCAACGGAAGGACGATCTTCTCACGGATCTTCACAGATTTTCTGGATAACGGGTCTTCTTCCTGAAGCATTTTAAATCCTGTCAGTTCCAGCATAATGTCTCTGGAAAGCTCATATTCATCAAAAAGCACATTCCAGAAAGCACCGAACTTCGGATTATTTTTGATATAGTAAGTCAATGGGAAGTAAGACTTGTTCATACTCATCATGGAGTTCAGAACTAAAGTTTTAAAGAAATCTGAACCTTTATACAGCTCTCTTACTTCTTCAAATCTACCCTGTTCTTTCATCTTTTGCATCGCATATCCAAAACCGAAGAACCCAGGTACGTTTTGCTTCAGTTGTGACCATGATCCTACAAACGGGATGGCTCTCAGATCTTCAAATTTCAGTTCGCTGCCATTTCCCCTTTTGGATGGACGGCTTCCGATATTCGTTTTTCCGTAGTATTCCAGTGTACTCATTTCCTGAAGGTAAGGAACAAACATAGGGTGCGCTTTCAGATCTGAATATTTTTTATAGCTGATATCCGCCAACTCAATAATCAAAGCTCTTTCTTTTTCTGTAAGTTCTTTTTTTGAATTTTTGAATACGTCATTTTCAACACCAGCCGTCAGAAGCTGTTCAAAGTTGTATTTTGCCTGCTCTTTGTTTCCGAAAATACTGGTAATGGTCTGCCCCTGAATGGTTAATTCAATCTTATTATTGGCAATCGTTTTTCCCTGGGAAGCATAGAAATCGTGGGTTTTTCCACCTCCTCTTGCCGGCGGGCCTCCTCTGCCATCGAAAAATACGACTTTGATATTATTCTGCTCGGAAAGTTTTGTCAGTACTTCTTTGGCTTTATAAATTTCCCAGTTGGCTTTTAAATAACCTCCGTCTTTGGTTCCATCAGAGAATCCGAGCATGATTGTCTGCTGATTTCCTCTTTTTTCAAGATGATTTTTATAAACAGGATCATGATACAGCTCATTCATTACATTTTCTGCATTGGCAAGCCCTTCCATGGTTTCAAAAAGTGGAACAATATCCATATTGATCGCTTCATCCTGATAACCGCAGATTTTAAAGAAGGCATATACATTCATAACATCTTTTACCGCGTCAGAATTGGAAATAATATAGCGGTTCATTCCTCTTAATCCGTTCAGATGCTGGATCTCCTTAACCTGTGAAACCGTTAACAAAGTATCTTTCACAATGTCTTCAAAATCTTCGGCAGCTACCGTTTCTGAAATCTGAATAAGCTTATTGAATTTCTGTTCGTAATCAGCGTCTTCATTTCCGTATACTTTTGCATAAACCTCATCAATAACTTTCTGATGAATTCTGCTGTCCTGGCGGATATCCAGCGTAGCAAAGTGAGTTCCGAAGATCATCACACGATCCCTGAAATTTACCAAAAGATCTAAAAACAAAGAGTTATGCTCATTAACCAGTATTTTTTCTGCCTCAGCAGCTTTATTTAAAATATCTTCTGCTTTAATGCTCTTTCCGTCAAAAATGGCTGCATACAATTCTTCACTTAATTGAGTCAGCACTTCAGAAACACCTCTGAAACTCAATCTTCTCCTGATAAATTTCAAATGGCTGTAGTATGATTTCAGAATCGCTGAACGCAGTTCTTCCGCTACTCTTTTCGTTACATCCGCTGTTACAAAAGGATTTCCGTCCCTGTCTCCTCCCGGCCAGAAACCAAGCTGGATAATATCTTCATGAAGATGAAAATGGCCGTTTCCGAAAGTCTTTTTGATCTTCGTAAACAATTCGCCAATGGTATCATAATATACATATCTCAGGTAAGAAATAATACTCAGCGCTTCATCTACCGGAGTAGGTTTTTCTTTATTGACAAAAGGAGTCTTCCCCAGCTGCTGCAGAAGCATATCAATCTGCGTCACCGAATCACTGGTAATAGCCCCTCTCAAATCCTGAATAATTCTTTGTACCGAACTTGGATAAAACTGAGTCGGGTGTGCCGTAAATACGACCTTAACGCTAAAGTCTTTTAATTTCTCGCGTACTTTTTCAATTTTATGATCCTGAAAAGAACGTTCAAAAAGATTGGTTACTGTTCCATTATCACTTTCTGAATGAAGATTAGGAAATGCAGCATCCTCAATACTGTCAAACAAAACGACCTGTCTTTCTATATATTGTATGATCTTGAAAAGCAATTCCAGTTTCTGCTCTTCCGTCTGGAGATCGGTATGGTTTTTAAAGAATTCTTCGACGATATTTTCAGGAGTTTTCCCTGCTTCATAGCCGGTCCTGCTTTCCTCATAAAGAAATGGAAGCAGCATTCCGATATTCGTCATTTTATCATAAGGCAGGCTCATAAATAATGAATTATAGATCTGGAACTTATTTTCCACAATCTGCCTGAATTTTTCTGCGCGTTGGTCATGTATCATACTAACAAATGTAAGCGATTTTCAAATTAGTTGGGTTGACAAATGGCAAAAATTAAGTACGAAAATCAAAAAAAAGATATTTACATTTTATAAGTACTTTTCAGAATAAACGAACGGTTAATTATAAATATTTGTGCAGTTTTAAATTCATAGAAATCTGTTTTACTCATTCAGGATTAATATAATTTTGATTAACTTTACTGTTAACGCTATCCATAATCCATGAAAAAAATATTTACTTTTTTACTCGTAGCCCTTCTGTTCATCTCTTGTGAAAAAGATTGTTACAATGCACCATTACCCGTCATTTTTGAGTTCGTCAATTCCAATAATGAAAATCTTATCACCAATGGAACATTAACAACGTATTCTGTTCAGGATGAAAATAATGTCAGTGTACAATTATCCAAAACATCCGAGAACAGAATTCTTTTAGAAAATGTAGGCGCTTATAACGGAACAAAAAATTACAAATTTTATTCTAATATCAAAGATATCGACTTTTCCATCCAGTCATCGGAGTTTAATGGAGGCTGTGATGGTTATCAGATCAATAAACTGACTTTTACAGGTATAGATATTGATGTAACTGCTGAAAAAGGATATTATAAAATTGTACTGGAATAATTCTCTTTCTTACATTTGCATCGGAAACCCACTCTCTATGAAAGTAATCATCGCATTTTCCCTGATTCTCTCCAATCTGCTTTACAGCCAGATCAAGGTTCCTGATGATTATAAAAAAATTCCCGATATTCTTGATACTGCAGAATACCTCTACCCTTTCATTATTCCTGATAAAGGGTATGCATACTGGCGTGTTCTCAGCAATGATATGGATTATGAAAAAGCAGTTATCTATGAAAGCCAGGCTCCTGATTTTATGACGATCAATGAACCTGTTCCTGAAAGAGGCTTTTTCCAGAAATGTATCGGGAACAACTGTTTTACATACATTCTGGCGTGTAAGAATGAAAGATCAGTATATTTTTCCAATGAACAGCAACTGAGAGATTTTATCGGAGCAGTAGACAATCTTCCGGAGGCTATTTTACTGGCTAAAACATATGGGTATTCTGTGGATACAGGCAATCGCTTTACCGGATCATATAAAATTGAAGACCGTCATATTTCAATGTACCTCATGCAATCTAAGGGTTGTCCCGCTGTGAAAGAATCTTTTTGGGTTAAAATCAATAGAAAAACAGGAAAGCTGGAAGCAAAAAGCAATGGAGTTTATGCCAAGGATGAAAACTGTACTTCTTTGTAACTGAATTAAAAAAACGCCAAGGCGTAAATTAATTTATCAACATACAGCTTTAAGGCGCGAGGATTTTATCTGCGATAAAATTTACAAACTGCTAATGTAAACCATTAAGATTTTTTAAGTTGATAAGGATAGTTAAGGGAATAGCTAAAGTTATTTTTTAGCAAGATTTTTTTCTTCATCTAAGATGAATCTTAATTATTCTTATTCTTCACAGATCTTAATGGTTTAAATTTTAATAGTACTTCTTTATATATTAATGGCGCCTTGTCCGGAGGCAATCAGGTAAGCTTCCTTCAACGTTTCGGAATAGGTTGGATGCGCATAGGAAATACGGAACATATCCTCGGCGGTCACTTCATATTCCTGAGCTATGACCCCCTGTGCAATCAAATCGGCAGCTCTGGCTCCAATGATGTGAACACCCAGCACTTCGCCATATTTCGGATCCACCAAAACTTTCGCAAAACCTTCCATATCCATTGAAGCACGGGCTCTTGCACTGGCAGAAAATGGAAATTTCCCTACATTGTATGCAATGTTATTTTGTTTCAGATATTCTTCGGTGTAGCCTACTGAAGCGACTTCCGGCCAGGTATACACCACTGAAGGAATACGGTTATAGTGAATCGGTCGTTTGTGCCCGTTAATGGTTTCAACTACAAAAACACCTTCTTCTTCAGCTTTGTGAGCCAGCATTGCACCGCCAATAACATCACCAATCGCATAGATATTGGATGCAGAAGTCCGGCTGTTTTCATCCACTTTAATAAATCCTCTCTCATCCAGCTGTACATCAGTATTTTCAAGACCCAAACCTTTTACATAAGGACTTCTTCCCACCGCTACCAATACATAATCTGCTTCCAGCTCACCTTCTGTTCCGTTTTTATCTTTAAAAAACACTTTAGCAGCAGATCCGGTATTCTCGGTTTTATACACTGCATGATTAAGGCGGATATCAATACCTCCTTTTTTCAGGATTTTCTGAAGGCTTTTCCCCAATTCATGATCCATAGCAGCGATCAGATGATCAGCATATTCAAGGATAGTGACTTTTGTTCCGATGC
The DNA here is from genome assembly GCF_005503635.1 of Chryseobacterium sp. 2VB. Classification (NCBI taxonomy): domain Bacteria; kingdom Pseudomonadati; phylum Bacteroidota; class Flavobacteriia; order Flavobacteriales; family Weeksellaceae; genus Chryseobacterium; species Chryseobacterium sp. 2VB. The sequence continues at coordinate 136,403 of NZ_SCNC01000002.1, read as the reverse complement.
GGTTGAAAATAGAAGCCATTTCCACCCCGATTACTCCCCCGCCTATGATTACCATAGATTCCGGTTTTTCCTTTAATGACAATGCTTCTGTAGACGTAATAATTCTTTTTTTATCAATCTCTACTCCTGGAATAGTTGATGGTTTTGAGCCTGTAGCAATGATATAATTTCGGGCAGTTATTTCTTTAACTTCAGATCCGTTTACAACTCTGATGGTAGAATTATTGATAAATCCAGCCGTTCCCTGTAATCTTGTAATATTATTTTTACTCATTAAAAAATCCAGGCCTCCTGTATTTTTTGAAACTACATCTGCTTTTCTTCTGTACATCTGAGAAAAGTCCAGTTCTATATGATCCAGCTTAATCCCATGTTCATTGAATTGATGCTGTGCTTCTGAATAATGATGTGTACTGTCCAATAAAGCTTTAGTCGGAATACAGCCCACATTGGTACATGTTCCTCCCAGAGTATCATATTTCTCGATAATCACGGTTTTATATCCCAGCTGGGCGCTTCGTATCGCCGCTACATATCCGCCGGGTCCTGAGCCGATTACGGCAATGTCATAATGATCCATTTGATTTATTAATTTTTTATGATTAAATTTACTTGCAAAACAAAAGCAAATTTAAATTAAACACTTTCAATTTGCAAGTATTATTATTAAATTAACAAAATGAGTAAAAAAAGATCAGACTGCCCCATCAGCTGCTCACTTGAAATGTGGGGAGACAAATGGTCTCTGTTGATCATAAGAGATCTCATGCTGAAAAAGGAATGTACTTACGGAGACTTCCTTAAGGCTGATGAAAAAATTGCAACAAATATTCTGGCTGCAAGACTTCAAAACCTGTTGGACAATGGAATCATTGATAAAAAAGACCATCCGGACAGTAAGCTGAAAATTCTTTATTTTCTGACTCAGAAAGGAATTGACCTGATTCCTGTAATCGTTGAAATCAATCTTTGGGGTGATCAGTATCTTACGATTCCTGATGACCGGAAAAAATTGCTGGACGAGATTAAAAAGGATAAGGAAGGCTTTATAAAAAGAGCAAAGGCCTTTCTTTCTTCTTAGATATAATACATGTTACAAGAGAATCGGAAATAGGAATCGGAAAAACTGAAAGCAATAGCTTTCATAAAATGGAATAATAGCAATTTTAAAATTTCATTAACCTACTTTTCTTTTTTCATTCCGTAAATTTGACTTAAAATAAATTTAGAACAATGCTTAATTTCGAGTTTAAAAACCCTACAAAAATACTTTTTGGGAAAGGCGAAATCGCTAAAATTTCCAAAGAAATTCCTCAAGACGCAAGAATATTAATGATTTACGGTGGCGGAAGCATCAAAAACAATGGTGTTTACGATCAGGTAAAAGAGGCTTTAAAAGATCATGAATTATACGAGTTTGGCGGAGTTCCTGCCAACCCTGAATATGAAGTTCTGATCAATGCTTTAAGCTTTATTAAAGAGAAAAACATTACTTACCTTCTTGCTGTAGGCGGCGGATCTGTCATTGACGGTACAAAATTCCTTTCTGCAGCAGCCAATTATGACGGTGAGCCATGGGATATCCTGAGAAAATCCGTAAGAACTTTTGAAGGAGAAGGAATGCCTTTCGGAAGTATTTTAACACTGCCCGCAACGGGATCAGAAATGAATTCCGGGTATGTGATCTCCAGAAGGGAAACCCATGAGAAATTATCTTCAGGAGGACCGGGACTTTTCCCACAATTTTCTGTACTGGATCCGGAAGTAATCAGATCTATTCCAAAAAATCAGATTGTGAACGGAATCACAGATGCCTATACTCACGTATTGGAACAATATATGACCGCTCCTTCTTCTGCCGACCTTCAGGAAAGAATTGCAGAAAGCATACTGATCAGCCTGCAGGAAACGGCTCCAAAAGTATTGGCTGATGATTTCAACTATGATGCTGCAGGAAACTTTATGTGGTGTTGTACAATGGCGTTAAACGGACTGATCCAGAAAGGAGTTATTACAGACTGGGCCGTGCATGCAATGGGACATGAGCTGACCGCTTATTTCGGAATTGATCATGCAAGAACACTGGCCATTATTGCTCCTTCTCATTACCGTTACAACTTTGAAGATAAAAAAGGAAAACTGGCTCAGTATGCTGAGAGAGTTTGGGGAATCAAAGACGGAAGTGTAGAGGAAAAAGCTGAACTGGGCATTAAAAAGCTGGAAGAATTCTTCCACAGTCTTCATATCAAAACCAGGCTTTCCGAATATACGGAGGACTTTAAAGGAACCGCTGAAAAGGTTGAAAAAGCCTTTACAGACAGAAAGTGGCTAGGCCTTGGAGAATATAAAAAACTGACTCCGCAGGATGCTTATAAGATTGTAGAGATGAGCTATTAAGGGATTCGGGGTACGAGGTTTGAGCTATGCAGTTTCAAGATTCGGATGAAGCGCTTATCTTCATTTTCAGTTTGAAAATATATAACCCGAAACTCGCATCCCGTATTGCAACCTCTATAAAATTATTTAATTTACAAACATTCGTTTAAAAATTCACTATTTCATTACATATATTTCAAATTTATTTATATTTTAGCATATTCTTAAATTTGTGAAAATGAAAAAACAGCTACTTTTATTTGCCTTTTCTGCCTTGGCACTTACTTCTTGTAAAGATGACAATCTCGAAGCTTATGATATGGAAATCATGAAGGGAGATTGGAAGGAAGTTAAAAGGGAAGTAATTTCCGGAAAAGATAATAAAACAGTGCTTTATACTGAAACTTTAACAGGATGTGCAGCTAAAAATACTCTTTTCTTCAGAACAGATTATTATGTAAGCTATACAGCGTATACGGGAGAAGGTGCAGACTGTACCCCATCGCCAAAAACTGAAGGAACATTTACCTACGATGCCGATTCAAAAATCATTGGAATTAAACTTGGTGACGAAGGATCAGTAAACTACAGAATTGATATTCTGACAGCCAAAGATCTTAAACTTGCCCAGCAGTCAGGAATCTTTGATATGGATGGAGATAAAATACCGGATGTCCCTTACGTAACCTACAAAAGATAAATTATAACTCCCGCTAATCGGGAGTTTTTTATTACTTTTATATCTAATTTAAAACTGAATATAATGAAGAAGATTCTATCAGCATTTCTATTGCTGTATTTTGCTATTGCCTTTTCACAGGAGAAAAAACCGATGTTCTGGCAGGACATCCAGGAGTTTAAAAAGCTGGACCAGCAAAACCCGCCTCAAAAGGATGCTATTTTATTTATCGGAAGCTCATCATTCACAAAATGGACTGATGTAGCAGATTATTTTCCTGGTAAAACAATCATCAACAGAGGGTTTGGAGGATCCAGACTTACAGATCTTAATGATTTTGCGAATGACCTTTTAGCACCTTATCAGCCCAAACAGATCATCATTTACTGTGGTGAAAATGATTTTGCAGATAATCATAAGCTAAAAGCCAAAGTAGTCGTTGACCGATTCAAAGCTTTCTACAAAAAAATCCGTGAGAGGTTTCCTGATATTGAAGTAGATTATATCTCCATCAAATATTCGCCGAGCCGAGAAGTGATCTGGCCACAGATGAAAGTTGCCAACAAAAAGATTGCTGCGTTCATGAAAAAGGAACCTAATGCGGAATTCATTGATGTGACAAAAGCTATGGAAGATGAGAATGGAAAGGTGAGAAAAGATATCTTTGTGGAAGACATGCTTCATTTTAAGCCGGAAGGATATAAAATCTGGGCTGAGGTGATCACTCCTTATATGAAGTAAGCTCAATGATGATAAAAACAATAATATCAAATTCGATTAAAAATAAAAAACGATTCCTGAAATGGGAATCGTTTTTTTATTTTATTTCTTTCTTTTCGATTTAGATTTTGCCTTCTGCTGCGCTCTGTTGGCTCCAAACTTCTTAGGAGCTTTTCTTTTGGAAGGACCACCCCAGTTTTCTTTGGTATTTTTAGCCTTTTTCTCGTGGAAAGCTCCTCCTCCTTCATTCAGTTTTACCTGTACAGGATTTTTCATGACTACCTGATCTTCTTCGGCAGCAATCTTTTTAGGATTGATTTTAACTTCCTCAGGGAAATCATTAAATTTCAATTCCTTATCCATCAACAGCTCAATATCAAGAAGCAAAGGTTCTTCTTTTTTCGTTACAAAAACCAAAGCTTTCCCTTCTTTGTCTGCTCTACCTGTTCTACCGATTCTGTGGATATACTGCTCCGGAATATCAGGCGTTTCAAAATTGATGACGTGTGTAATGTTCGAGATATCCAGACCTCTTGCCATGACATCTGTGGTAATCAAACCTCTGATCTCTTCGTTTTCAAACCTCTTCATCGCTTTCAGTCTGTAATTCTGCGATTTATTAGAGTGAATTACATCAAACTGTTCAGGGAAAAGCTCATCGATTTTAGTAAAGAGAAGGTCTGCATGTTTTTTATTGTTATTGAAAATCAATACTTTGGACATATCTGCATCACTTTTAAGCAAATGCTCCAGTAAATTGATCTTGGTATTAAAGTTTTCTACTTTGTAACCAATCTGCTCAATTTTCTCAAGTGGTGTTCCTGATTTAGCCAATGAAATTTCAATCGGATTGGCAAAATAAACATCCAGCATTTCGTCTACCGCTTCCGTCATGGTTGCAGAGAAAAGAATATTCTGTCTCTTCTCCTTCATCATTTCAAAAATATGGGTAAGCTGTGGTCTGAAACCAAGGTTAAGCATCTCATCAAACTCATCGATGATCAGCTTCTGAACTTCTTTCAGAGAAATTGCGTTGTCTATGGAAAGATCCATCACTCGTCCCGGTGTTCCTACCAGAATATCACATCCATCATTAAACAATAGTTTTTGAGTATTGATATTTTTTCCACCGTATATCCCGATTACTCTTGCCGTAATATTTTCTGTCAGTTTTTCAAGGATTTCTGTTACCTGTACCACCAGTTCTCTTGTGGGAACAAGCACCAAAACAGTTGGATTTCCTGTCTTGCTGTATTTCCATGTTTTAAGAACAGGTAAAAGATAAGCTAATGTTTTCCCGGTTCCTGTCTGCGCAATTCCCATTACATCTCTTCCCGAAAGTATAGGCTTTAAGCTCTTCTCCTGAATTGGAGTAGGTTCAAATAATTCCAGATCCGCTAAAACATCGAGAATTTTAACCGGAAGGTCAAAATCCGCAAAAGTGAGTTTTTCCATTTTGCAAAGATAGGTATTTAATTTTGTAGTATGGAAGCACGAAGTCTGAAGCTGGAAGATTATCAAACGTTCTTTTTAATTTTTTGAATGTACAATGAAACAGATTAATGTATTAACACAGGTCATTTCCTTCTCTCTTCCAACCTCAAGCGATTGTAATCAGTTCACTTTTACACTTTTACTACTGATTTTAATATCATCATCTTCCCATTTGCTGGAGGTAACAATAACGTATCCTTTCTTTTTCGGATCTTTTTTAATAGGAAACTGATCTTCTTCCCACTGATTACAATGGGTTGAGATAGAAGGTAATAATGGCTTCCAACCCGTTTTACCTAAAGTGTACACATAGAACGGATGCCAGCAGCTGGTGCACCAATTGGGATAAAAACCGATCTCTTCTTTTCCGTCGCCATTAAGGTCTCCTAAGTTATACAGACTTCCCTGGTTTGCAGGAGTAATGGTGATCGGCTGTATATTTTTATCGCTGAAATAAATGGTGGTTTCACACTTTCCTTCACATTCATCGCCACAGTCGCTGACTTTTGTGTAAGCGTATTCTTTTGTTCCGCTTCCGTCAAAATCTCCCTGAAGTTTTTCTTCATTTCCTTGTTGAGCCATACAAAGTGAGCTGAATAAGGTGATGGATGTTATAATAAGTGTTTTCATTGTTTTGGGTTTAAATACGGGGTGGCGGGATTTGAGTTACGGGGTGACGGGATTCGGGTTGCGGGTTACGAGGTGTGGGATTTGCGTTTATACATTCCTCCAGTTCAAAGTCAACTTCCTTTTTATTTTCTGGTTACTCTTAGCAGAAGGATAATGACTAAAAGAATTGAAAAAATAAAACCTAAAACTGCAACTAACGACAGTTCTCCGATTCTTGGTCCGGATTCTGAGGAAAAAACGATAGCCGTGGCAATGATATTCGCTCCTAAAACCATGGCTAGAATCAGATTGATGACACTGGATTTGATGAGCTGGTTGGTCTTCTCTATATTTTTGATTTCGCTGGAAACAGTGAATTTATTATCATCCAGTTTTTGAAGAACGGAACGAAGTTCTTTCGGAATTTCATCTACATTATCCGTGAAATTCATCATACGGTCCATCCCTGTTTTTAAAAGATTTTTAGGGCTGATTTTCTTGGTAAAAATCTTTTTGGTGTAAGGATGAAGACTTTTAACAATATCAAGATCAGGATTAATGCTCCTTCCCACTCCTTCTATCAGGCTGATTCCTTTGAACAGAAGATAGAAATAATCCGGCATATAAAGCCTGTTGTCTTTTAAAATGTCTTTCATCTTATTGATGATTACCTGTACATTAATGTCCTGTAATGACGAACTGTGTACAAAATTCAGAATTTCTTCCACATCATTTTCAAAGCGTCTTTCATCAGGTATTTCATAGCTGATTGCCATTTTTTTGAGTGAACGGACTATTTTATGCGAATTTTTAGCGACAAAGCTTACGATAAGGTTTTCAAGAATTTCTTTATCGTTTGGCTGAATTTTCCCTACCGCTCCAAAATCAATGAAAACAATTCTGCCATCTTTTTTTACCAGAATATTTCCGGCATGAGGATCGGCATGGAAAAATCCATAATCTAAAATCTGCGATACAAAAAGCCTTAGTCCTTCTTCCGAAACTTTTACAGGATCAATACCATTGGCCAGCAAAACAGATTTGTCGGTTACTTTGATCCCATCGATAAACTCCATACAAAGAATATTGTTGTTGGAAAATTCTTCGTAGACTTTAGGAACATAAGTTTCTTTATTGTTCTTGAAATTCACACGGAACTGCTGGATATTGTTTTTTTCATTAATCAAAGAAACTTCTTCCAGTAAAGATTTTTCAAAGGTAGAAATGGCCTGTTTCAGATTCAGTTTTTCTCCTATTTCCGAGTAAGCGGATATCAGTTTTTCAATATCTTTTATCAACAGTAAATCATCTTCAATGACGGACTGTACATCGGGTTTTCTCAATTTTAAAATCACAGGGCTGCCATCCAGCAGAACAGCTTTGTAAACCTGAGCAATGGAAGCTGTAGCCAAAGGCTTTTTCTGAATTTCATGGAAATAATCTTTCACAGAAATATTAAATTCACTTTCCAGTGCTTCCTCCACATTCATATCTACTGTTTCCACTTTGTCCTGAAGTTTCTGCAGTTCCTGGATCATTTCCGGCGGCAATAAATCTTCCCTGTTACTAAATGTCTGACCCAATTTTACAAAGGTAGGCCCAAGCTCCTCAAGAGCCAGTCTGATTCTTTCGTAAACGGTTCCTTTTGAGATGATTTCATCTGAATGACCGGAAACTTCTTCCTGCTTATTTCCGTTCATTCTGGCCAGAAGATCTTTGAATCCATATTTACTGAGTACGGAAATCAGTCTTGCGGATCTTTTCAGTTTTCTTTGAGGTTTATCAAACATAGTGTATCAATAGTAGGTGCAATTTACTCCAAAAATTGTTCCTTTATGAAAACAATTATGACAACAACGCCAACAAATAAAATTAAAAATAACAACACATAATCAGTATTTTAAAGAATAAAATACACCAATATCAATAAAAACACATCATACATTGTAAAAATTAATATATTTACAACGTACAAATTAAAACAAATCAAAAGTATTAGAACATGAAAAATTTACGCAACAACAAACTTTCAAGAGAGCAATTAAAAGGAATTGCAGGAAGCGGAATCATTATCGGAAACTGCTCAAACCAATGCTGCCCTACAGACGGAAGACCAAAATGTCCTGGACTGATCTGCCCTGCTGTAGTATGCCCTCAGTATATGTAAGCTGCTCAAAAAAATTTTAGGTAAAATAAAAACAGAATGCTTTCGCATTCTGTTTTGTTATTTAAGATAAGTCTCATAAAGATCTTTTCTGCGGTCTTTCATCACCTGAACAGAACCGTTGTGATGGAGATCTTTCAGGAGGTTCAGATCTACATCCACAATCAGGGTCATTTCTGTATTGGGAGTTGCTTCTCCTTTCACGGCATTGGATGGGAAGGCAAAATCGGAAGGGGTAAATACGGCAGCCTGTCCGAACTGAATATCCATATTATTGACCTTCGGAAGGTTTCCTACGCAACCGGCAATAGCAACGTAACATTCATTTTCAATGGCTCTTGCTGCGGCACAGTGGCGTACTCTCATGTACGCATTCTGAGTGTCTGTAAGATAAGGAACAAACAGAATTTTCATTCCCTGATCGGCCAGAATTCTTGGTAACTCCGGAAATTCCACGTCATAGCAGATGACAAGACCTATTTTTCCGCAGTCGGTATCAAAAACTTTGATTTCATTTCCGCCTTTCATTCCATAATATCTCTTTTCATTCGGAGTAATATGAATTTTTCTATATTCATCCATACGGCCGTCACGGTGAAGAAGATAGCTTACGTTGTACAGTTCATTATTTTCAAAAACAGGCATACTTCCCGAAATAATATTGACGTTGTAACTGATGGCCAGCTCTGAAATTTTTTCTTTGATTTCCTCTGTCAACTTAGCCAGTTCTATCATACTGTCCCTTTCGGAAAGATTATTGAAGGGTGCCAGCAAAGGCGTGTTGAACAGCTCCGGGAAAAGGACAAAATCAGATTTGTAATCTCCCATTACGTTTACAAAGAATTCTACCTGCTCGTAAAAAGCTTCAATATCTTTAAAATGCCTCATCTGCCATTGCACCAATCCGAGACGGATAATGCTGTCCTGCATGGTATTCGGTTTTCTGCTGTAATAAATATTGTTCCATTGCAAAAGAACTGCATTTTCTCTGGAAGCTTCATCTTCCGGAAGATATTTTTTCAGGATTTTTATCGGAAGAAAATTATTGGAAAGCTGGAAAGACAATACCGGATCATAGATCTCTTTATCTCTTACTTTTCGGATATAATTTCTTGCAGAAAGTTCGTGGCTGTATTTGTGATAATTGGGGATTCTGCCTCCAAGAATAATCGATTTCAGGTTTAATAACTCACAAAGTTCTTTTCGTGCATCGTAAAGCCTTCTTCCCAAACGTAATTCACGAAACTCAGGATCTACAAAAACTTCAATTCCGTAGAGAACATTCCCCGTTGAAGTATGGGTATTGAATGTATAATTTCCTGTAATATCACTATAGGTATGGTCGTCCCCGAATTCTTCATAATTGACGATAATGGAAAGCGCTACAGCAGCGAGTTTTCCGTCAACCGTGATACAAATTTGTCCGTTAGGGAATATTTTGGTCAGTTTATCAATACTTTTTTTGGACCATATAGACTCCGACATCTGTGGGTAGGCCCTTTTCATCGTTTCCGCCAGTTCATCATAATCCTGAAGGGTCAGGTTTCTTGTTTCTATTTGCATTTGATGTAATTTTACTTAAATTTAGTGAAAATTTGCTTTAATAGGGTATTACCAAGCAAAACATTAACCAAACAGTAATTCGGAATGGCAATAATTTTTCTGAATCAAAGCGAGTGTCCTATTTGTAAAAAACTTTAGATAAAGGACAGGATATAGTTTTATTTCCTCCTTTCACCTCGGACAAGAATCATCAATTTTACTTATTTAATGATGAAGGAGCTCATCGTTCTTGTTTGCAGAAAACAAAACTTGGAACAGAAGCCTTAAAATTTTTAGAAATAATCTCCGATATAAATAAAAAATCCCACCCAAAGCGGGCAGGATTTATATAAGTAAATTCAAGTCAAAAATTATTCCCACTCAATGGTTGCAGGCGGTTTGCTTGAAATATCGTAAGCTACTCTGTTGATTCCTCTTACTTCGTTGATGATTCTGCTGGAAACGGTATCCAGGAACTCGTAAGGAAGTCTGCTCCATGTTGCTGTCATGAAATCGATGGTGTTAGCAGAACGAACTACAGCGGTGTATTCGTAAGTTCTTTCGTCACCCATTACTCCTACAGATTTTACAGGAAGAAGGACTACAAATGCCTGAGATACTTTTTCGTAAAGGTCATTTTTGTATAATTCTTCGATGAAGATATCATCAGCTTCCTGAAGGATTCTTACTTTCTCAGCATCTACCGCTCCCAATACTCTGATTCCTAATCCAGGACCAGGGAAAGGGTGTCTGTATACCAGGTGATGAGGAATACCCAATTCTTCTCCTACTTTTCTTACTTCGTCCTTGAAAAGCTCTCTTAAAGGCTCCAATAACTCGAATTCCATATCTTCAGGAAGTCCTCCAACATTGTGGTGAGACTTGATTACTGCAGATGGTCCGTTGACAGACTGGCTTTCGATAACGTCAGGATAAATGGTTCCCTGAGCTAAGAACTTAGCGCCCTCAATTTTATGAGCTTCTTCGTCAAATACGTGGATGAATTCGTTTCCGATGATTTTTCTCTTTGCTTCAGGATCGTCTACTCCGGCTAGTTTTGAAAGGAATCTTTCTTTAGCATCCACCATTTTAATATTCATATGGAAATGCTCTCCGTACTGATCCATTACTTTTTTCCCTTCATCCTTTCTCAATAATCCCGTATCTACGAAGATACAAGTTAACTGATCACCGATGGCTTTGTGGATCAAAACAGCGGCTACAGAAGAGTCTACACCTCCTGAAAGTCCAAGGATTACTTTGTTGTCTCCTACTTTCTCACGGATTTCCTCAACTGTTTTTTCGATATAGTTAGTCAGTTTCCAGTTTTTCTCTGAGTTACAGATGCTGAAAACGAAATTTTCAAGCATTTTCCCTCCTTCTTCTGTATGAGAAACTTCCGGGTGGAACTGAACGCAGAAGATTTTTTTGTCTTCATTGGAGATAGAGGCAATTACACCTGATTTTGCATTTAATTCAAAACCTGCAGGCAATTCTCCTACTTCGTCAAAATGGCTCATCCAAACAACAGAGTTCTGAGTTACCCCTTTTAATAAAGAGCTTTCTTTAACGATCTCTAAGTTGGCTTTACCATACTCTCCTTTTTCTCCTTTGTTTACTTTTCCTCCTAAAAGGTGCGCCGTCATCTGCATTCCGTAGCAGATTCCCAATACAGGAACTCCCTGCTCATATAATTCTTTTTCAACCAGGTGGGCATTTTCTGCATTTACAGAACTTGGTCCACCGGAAAGGATGATCCCTTTTGGCTGTTTTGCTAAAATATCTTGTAATGGTGTATTGTAAGGCAAGATTTCAGAGTACACACCCATCTCACGGATTCTTCTTCCGATAAGCTGGTTGTACTGGGATCCGAAATCTAAAATAATAATACCGTTGTTCATTTTTGATAATTGATAAATGATGATTGATAAATGATAGAGCTAATGGCCACTGGCTAATGGCTTCTGGCCTGGAAATAATTTCCCAATTTCACTTTCAGCAATTAAATTTCTAACCTCTAGCTTCTAATTTCTAATTATTAACTGTTTTACAAAAAAAGACTTGGAATGACTCCAAATCTTTTTTCGTGATTTTTATTAAAACTTTCCGATGTCTTCTCTATAGAAGCCGTAATCGAAATGTACGTGCGCTGCATCTTCGTAAACTTTTTTGCGGGCATCTTCGTAGGTAGCTCCTGTAGCCACAATGTTCAGTACTCTACCTCCATTGGAAACTACTTTATCACCTTTCGTGACTGCTCCTGCATATAAAAGTTTACTATGTTTCAGTTTGTCTTCTCCTGTAATTTCGAAACCTATTTCGATATTTCTCGGATATCCTCCTGAACACATAACAAGGCAAACTGCTTTTTCGTCTTTAAACTTAAGCTCAATGTCTTTCCCTTCCATACAGTCCTGGATAACATCTAAAAGATTGTTTTCCATTAATGCCATCAATACCTGAGTTTCAGGATCTCCGAATCTCATGTTGTATTCAAGAAGGTAAGCTCCGTTTTTCGTCACCATCAATCCGAAGAAGATGATTCCTTTAAATCCGAAACCTTCAGCTTTAAGACCTTTAACAGTAGGTTCCAGAATATTTTTCTCAAAATCTGCATAATGCTCCTGAGTAAATTCCGGGCTTGGCGCTACTGAACCCATACCTCCCGTATTAGGTCCTGTATCTCCGTTTCCCGCTTTTTTATAATCTTTTGCCGCTACACAAGGGAACAATTTTTCCCCGTTAGAGAATGCAATGATTGAAGCTTCAAAACCTTGTAAATATTCTTCGATAACTAAACGAATACCAGCATCACCATAGATTCTTCTGATCATGAAATCGTGGATTGTAGCTTCAGCTTCTTCAAGGTTGTCACAGATAACCACCCCTTTTCCGCCTGCTAAACCACTAGCTTTGATTACCAAAGGATACTGCTGTGTCTGCACATATTCTTTAGCATCATTGTATGAATCAAATACGACAGCCTTCGCTGTTTTGATATCATAGGTCTGCATAAATTTCTTAGAGAAAGCTTTACTTCCTTCCAGGCTCGCTACTTTCTGAGTAGGCCCGAAAACTTTAAGATCATGCTTTTTAAATTCGTCCTTGATACCCGCTACAAGAGGAGCTTCAGGACCTACGATCGTAAGATCAATTTTTTCTTTAATCGCGAAATCTCTAAGTTCTTTGATTTCTGATAAATGAACATTTTTCCCTATTACATCGGTAGTAGCATTCCCGTTGGCAAAAAACATTTTAGAAATTCTTGGGTCATTCTGAAGCTTTGCCGCTAAAGCAGATTCTCTACCGCCTTCACCTATGATTAATATTCTCATACTTTATTTATTATCTAGTCTTATTTTACAAATATATAATTTTGAATGCTAAAAATACAATCCCTAATTATTTTTTTAATTCTATTTTAATTAGTGGAAAAAGTGTCTGACACCTGTAAACATCATCGGGATTTTGTGCTCATTGGCAGCCTCTATACTATCCTGATCTTTTACACTTCCACCAGGCTGAATAATCGCCTTGATACCTTCCTGAGCGCAGAAATCTACCACATCACGGAAAGGGAAAAATGCATCTGAAGCCAGTACTAAATCTCCTGAGAATTTTTCTTTTGCTCTTTCGATCGCCTGCTGTGTTGCCCAGATTCTGTTTACCTGACCGCCTCCGATACCGAATGCCTGAATTCCGTTGGAAACTACAATCGCATTAGACTTCACATATTTTACTACTCTCTGAGAGAAAAGCAATGCTTTTTTCTGCTCTTCTGTAGGCTGTACTTCAGTAACTACTTTAATATCGTCAGAGAAATGGGTATCATTATCCTGAACAAGGATACCTCCGTCTACTTTCACCCAGGTCTGTTTGTCTGAAACAGGGTTTACGATTCTGATGATTCTCAGGTTTTTCTTTTTTCTTAAAATTTCAAGGGCTTCTTCATCAAATTCAGGAGCCATTACAATTTCAAGGAAAGTTTTATTTAATTCTTCAGCTGTAGCTGCATCAATTGTATAGTTCATTGCAACAATTCCGCCAAAGATGGAAACCGGATCACATTCGAAAGTTTTCTGATAGGTTTCCAAAGCTGAAGTTCCGATCGCAACGCCACAAGGGGTTGAGTGTTTTACCGCACAACAAGCCATTTCTTCTTTGAACTCAGTGACAACTTTCCAGCAAAGGTCCATATCACGAAGATTGTTGAAAGAAAGTTCTTTACCTCCAAGCTGTTCGAAATCTTTCATTGCTCCGTTTTCGAAAGTAGAAACGTAGTAAGCTGCTGTCTGGTGAGGGTTTTCTCCATATCTTAGATCTGCTACTTTTTTATAAGAAGCATTCAGGTAAGTAGGATATTCTTCATCTAAAAGCATTCTGGAAATAGCCGCATCATACGCAGAGGTAAGGTTGAATACTTTTCCTGCAAGCTTTTTACGGGTTTCGATGTATGTATCACCGTTTTGCTCCATTTCAATTTTCACTGCTGCATAGTCTTCTACATCAGTGATTACCGTTACAGAATCAAAGTTTTTCGCTGCAGAACGAAGCATTGAAGGACCTCCTATATCGATAAACTCTACTTTTTCATGTAAAGAAATGTCTTTGTTTACATTTTCAAAGAAAGGATAAAGATTTACGATCACCATGTCAATCAGACCAATTCCGTGTTCCTGAACGGTTTTCATGTGCTCTTCATTGTTACGAACAGCCAGCAATCCACCGTGAACTTTAGGGTGCAGAGTTTTCACTCTTCCATCCAACATTTCAGGGAAATTGGTAACCTCATCAATCTGAATAGGATTTAAACCAGCGTCTTTCAAATGTTTGAACGTTCCTCCTGTAGAGATCAACTCATAATTCTGAGCTTCCAAAAACTGTGCGAATTCTATTAATCCACTTTTGTCAGAAACACTGATTAAAACTCTCTTTTTACTCATTTTACTTTCAATTTTTTACTTTTTACAGCTATTTCAAACTGTGTCCGGGTCTTTCACCTCCGAACTTACTTTTATTTTACTTAGATTTCTTTTTATTAATGTAACAATGTATCAGTCCAGCAATGTAACAATACCTTCAACATTGGTAAATTGGTACACTGGTGCATTGTTATATTTATTCATTTCCCAGGACCTTATTGATCGCGATCGGGAATATTTCATATTCAATCTGGTGAACTTTCTGAGCCAGCGTTTCAGGAGTATCCTCAGCGGTTACTTCAAAAGACTTCTGAAGAATAGCTTCTCCTTCATCAATCCCTGGTGTCACAAAATGTACAGTTGCCCCACTCTCTACTTCTTTGGCTTCAATAACTGCATTGTGAACGTTCATTCCCCACATTCCTTTTCCTCCGAATTTCGGAAGCAAAGCCGGGTGAATATTGATTATTTTACCATTCCAGTTTTCACAGAATTCAGATTTTAAGATGGATAAAAACCCGGCCAATACAATAAGATCTGTATTTTCAGGGATTACTTTAGCCAACTCACTGCTGAAGTTCTTTCCTCTTGGAATAAGAATGTTTTCTATATTGTGATTCTTTGCTCTTTCCAGTCCGAAACATTCTCTGTCTGCTACCACCAGAGTTACTTTTGCATTCTGGATTTCTCCTGAGTCAATAGTATCAATGATTCTCTGCAGATTGGTTCCTGAACCGGACACGAGTACAACGATGTTCTTCATATTAATAATGTAACAATGTATCAGTCTATCAATGTAACAATGATTTAATTGGTACACCGGTACATTGTTATATTGTTATATTATTATATTGATAAATTAATTTTCTCTGCTCCTTCAGTGATTTCACCGATTTCGTAAGCGTCATCTAAAAGGTGTAATACTTTTTCAGCATGTTCAGCATCTACAACGATTACCATTCCTACGCCCATATTGAATGTTCCGTGCATTTCTTTACGTGTCACTCCACCTCTTTTTTCAAGCTCAAGCATCACACTAGGAATTCTGATTTTTGATTCGTCGATAGAAGCACAAAGTCCTTCAGGAATAATTCTAGGAACGTTTTCGTAAAGACCACCTCCTGTGATGTGGGCAATTCCTTCTACTCTTACTTCTTCCAGTACTTTGTGAATATCTTTGTAGTATAGTCTTGTAGGAACTAAAAGTGTTTCATATAATGGTTTTCCTTCAAACTCTTCTTCAAAGTTCGGGAATACTTTTCTTACTAAAGAGAATCCGTTTGAGTGGAATCCTGAGCTTGGTAACGCAATAATTTTGTTCCCTGCTTTGATCTTAGAACCGTCAATGATCTGATCTTTTTCTACGATTCCTACACAGAATCCTGCAACATCATAATCTCCAGGCTGGTACATCCCTGGCATTTCAGCAGTTTCACCGCCAATCAGTGCACAGTTGTTATCCTTACAAGCAGCAACCATTCCTAAAACGATTTCTGCAGCAATTTCCGAATCAAGCTTTCCGCAAGCCAGATAATCTAAGAAGAATAAAGGTTTTGCTCCGTGACAAAGAATATCGTTGGCACACATTGCGAAGCAATCTACCCCGATAGAATCGTATTTTTTAGTATCTAAAGCTACTTTCAGCTTTGTTCCTACTCCATCTGTTCCTGATACAAGAACCGGATTTTTGTATCCTCCGATTTCATAGAAAGCACCAAAACTTCCCAAGTGGTTCAGTACATTGGAATTGTGGGTTTCACCGACCGCTTTTTTGATCTTGTCAACCGTTTTGTATCCTTCTTCTTTGTCTACTCCTGCTGATTTGTAAGTGTTGCTCATGTCTAATAATTTATAATAATCTAACAATGTAATAATCTAATTAGTGTAACAATAAATTGAATTGTTAGATTGATACATTGATCAATTGGTACATTATATATTTACTTTTATACTCGATTTTAGAAAACAAAAAAGCCGACAATCTTTTCAGATTATCGGCCGTTATTTTATCTCAGAATTTCAGAGCCCACAACTTTCCCTTTATGAGAAAAACATTGTTTATAGGAGGTCTGAATTTTCATCTCTTTTCTTTTTGCAAAAATAGTAATTTTAAATGAATATTCAAATTCTATTTTTCAAGGATTGTTTCAATGGCTGCAATCTTCTTAATTTTTTCTTTTAACTCACTGTCTTTCTCTTCATTAGAAATTTTCTGAGCGGCTTTATCAAAGTTATCATTAAAGAAAGGAAGTGAAAATGTTTCCACCACATTTCCTCCGTGGAAAGGGAAACGCTTTGAGGCAGCTTCCAAAACACCTGCTCCACCTCTACCGCCCGGAGATGTAGACATCAATAGCATTGGTACTTCGTTCCAAACCGTTCTGTCTTTGATTCTGGATACCCAGTCGAATACATTTTTGAATGCTGTAGAATACGTTCCGTTGTGCTCTCCCAAAGAAACCAGTAATACATCAGCACCGTCAATTTTTGCTGCGAAATCATGTGCTTCCTGTGGAACACCGCCTGCTAATTCTCTTTCGTGTTTATAGATAGGCATTTCGAAAGGATTCAAATCGATCACTTCTACGTCTGCATTTTCAAATAACGTTGATGCATAGGCTACCAACTGCTTGTTCATTGAAACTTCTGAATTACTTCCTGCTATTGCTAAAATTTTCATAGGTGAGGTTTATTTTTTAAGATTACAAATTTAG
The DNA here is from genome assembly GCF_005503635.1 of Chryseobacterium sp. 2VB. Lineage (NCBI taxonomy): Bacteria > Pseudomonadati > Bacteroidota > Flavobacteriia > Flavobacteriales > Weeksellaceae > Chryseobacterium > Chryseobacterium sp. 2VB. The sequence continues at coordinate 119,183 of NZ_SCNC01000002.1, read as the reverse complement.
TTTTTTATTTAAGATAAGAAGGCAGTTCCATTGGGACTTCCATTAATAATACTTCAGTGTCTTCTACGGCTTCGATATTAAAGCTCTGCGTATCCCAGATTCCCAATCCGTCTCTTTCATTCAGAACACGGTCTCCGATTTTTGCACTTCCTTTTAACACAAATGCATAGACTCCGTTTCCTTTTTTGTTAAGCATATAATTTTTGCCATTTCCTTTTTTAAAGTTGGCCAAGTTGAACCAGGCATCCTGATGAATCCAAACTCCGTCATCATTTTTATTGGGAGATAAGATCTGCTGGAATCCATTGATTTTTTCCCCTTCTTTGATACTTTTCTGATCGTATCTCGGTTCAACATTCTGTTCTTTTGGGAACACCCAGATCTGAAGGAATTTTACTTCTTCATCTTTATTTTTATTGTATTCGCTGTGCATAACACCGGTTCCGGCACTCATCACCTGAATTTCTCCTTTTCTGATCACCGCTGTGGTTCCCATGGAGTCTTTATGTTCCAGATCTCCTTCCAAAGGAATGGATATAATTTCCATATCTCTGTGCGGGTGTGTTCCGAAGCCCATTCCCTGAGAAACGGTATCATCGTTCAATACTCTTAAAACGCCGAAGTTTGTTCTATCTCTGTTTTGATAGTTCGCAAAACTGAATGTATGGTAAGAATTTAACCATCCGTGATTAGCATGGCCTCTTGAATCTGCTTTATGATATACTGTTTTCATTTTCTGTGATTATTTATGGTACAAATGTACGGGATGTGAACGTTTAAAAAGTTGATGTAGGTTAAGAAAGGAAATTGTAGAAGTAAAAATGGTGAAAAAGTGAAAATATAGGCTAGGTTGGATTACGCAAAGACGCAACTTTTTTCACATTTGATATGTTTTTACGGCGCAAGGATTTTATCTGCGATAAAATTTTATACTGGATATTTTTTCTTCCAATGAGTAAACAAGTGCAAGCATCTGTGATATCTGTGCATCTGTGATATCTGTGAGAATCTGTGGGAGATTATTGCAATCTTAAGATCAAAAAAAATAATAAGCATACGCGAAAGGTAGATTTTAAGTTTTGGCTCCTATGCCAATTGATGAATGTTTAAAAGAAAAGCGGGCTAAAGCCCGCTCCTATTGATATTTTGAATTTAAACCTATTAACTTATTCCTTTAATTTAATACTCGATATTAATGATTACAAAGTTTTTCATATTGATAACCCTTCGACAGGCTCAGGGTAACACTCCGAATACCTACCGGAATTTTTAACCGGTGTCAGGCTGAGCCTGTCGAAGGTACTACTAAAAGGATAAGTCAGTAAAACTATTTATTTTTAAAAGTGTACCTGCTTGATTTCCTCTTCAATTTCCTTAGGCGTTTCATCTTCTGATTTCACAAAAATCATGGTTACTACAGCTCCAATCAGCATGCAAACGCCTCCTACCACAACATAATCCATCGCCTGTTTTCCGAAAATCCCGCTTACGATTGGACCTCCGAACAAACCATTGATGATCTGCGGAATCACGATAAAGAAATTAAATATTCCCATATAAACGCCCATTTTCCGTTGTGGAATCACCTCAATAAGCATTGCATAAGGCATTGCTAAAATACTTGCCCAGGCAAAACCTAATCCAATCATGGAGATCCATAAATTGTTGACATCCTTAATGAAATACATGGAAACCAGTCCCAAACCTCCACACAATAAAGCTAAAGCATGAGTCTGTTTTTTACCAATCAGTTTAGCGATAGGTGTTAACAGAAATGCAAACGGAATCGCCCAGAGATTGTACATTCCGAAGAGCTTTCCGGTAAGGTCACCTGCATCATTAAATGCCTTGGAATGGGTATCTTCCGGGGAAAGTCCAAAATGATGGGTTGCCAGCGCACTGGTGGTAAATACCCACATGGTAAATAAGGCAAACCATGAGAAAAACTGAACAATTCCCAGTTTTTTCATCTGCAAAGGTATTGCTGCAAAGTCTTTAAAAATATCTGAAAACTTAGAGTTATGTTGGTCTGCGTCTTTTCCATCTTCAAAATCAGCAAATTCCTGTGGGGAATATTCTCTGGTTGTCATGATGGTGTATAGAATTGATATGATAAGCAATCCCGCACCGATATAAAAAGAATAAATCACATTATCTGCTACAAATCCTGCCTGTGCTTCATTGGAAATCCCCATTTTCGTTAACCAATCCGGAAGATAAGAGCCTAATACCGCTCCGATTCCAATAAGAATTGTTTGTACAGAAAATCCTATCGTACCCTGATGTTTCGGGAGCATATCTCCTACCAAAGCTCTGAAAGGCTCCATCGCAATATTCACCGAAGCATCCATCATGGCCAGAAATATTACGGCTAACAAAAGCGCATTGGCCGCAAACATCTGAGTAACAGAAGCTGCATTCGGAAGTAAAACCAATCCTATTGCACACAAGACAGCTCCGATCAGGAAATAAGGTTTTCTTCTTCCCAACGGACTCCAGGTATTGTCTCCCATGTGACCGATGATAGGCTGGACAATCAGACCTGTAATGGGAGCTACCAGCCAGAACCAGGATAATTCGTGAACATCTGCTCCTAAATTCCCCAAAATACGGCTTGCATTTCCATTTTGTAGTCCGAATGCCATTTGAATTCCCAGGAATCCCATGCTCATATTGATAATCTGGAGCATGGATAGGTCTGGTTTTTTCCTTTTTCCTACCTTCCCAGTATCATATTTCCCCATCATTATTGCCATTACAACTTCAGTTTTTGAATTAATGCATCTTCGATAGGTGTCTTCTCAATAACCACTTTATCTACCACCTCATTCGGCACTGTCACAGAAAGAACATATTGCTTAACCTTCCAGTTTCCGTTGATTTTCTCTACCACTCCTGAGCCTCTGCAGATCTTCATCTGGGTATCCAGTAATTCATCAAACCATGCCAGTTTTCCGTCTTTGCTGAAGTAAATATTTCTTTTAAGAGCTTTAAAATTCCAGGTTTTCTTTTTATCAAAATAAGGTTTTGCCCAGACCATAAATGCTTTTTTATCCCAGATTTCGGTAGCATCTGTTCCGATGAAGGTAGATTCATCCGCAAAGAGGTTAAAATACGCATTGTAATCTGCTTTTGCCGCCATTGCATTGAAGGTATCAAGCATGATAGTGATTTCCGATTTTTCTTTTTCAAATCCGATTTTCGACTGTGCTGTAAGTAAAGAAAATCCCAGTAAAAAAAGGATGAGTGTATAAGCAGTCGTTAGTTTTTTCATATGTATTAATTATTTTTCCAGTTCAATAATCAGTGGAGTTTTTGCAGGAATATTCATTGTATTTTGCAATGAAATTTCTTTGTCTGAAATGATTTCTTTTCCTTTTGTAAATCCATTCAGTGATTCTGCAAACCGTTTCAGATCTAACGTCTGATCTTTTTCATTATTGTTGATGATGACCATTACACTTTCTTTTTCATTGTATCTGAAATAAACAAAAACGCCATCCTGAGGTACGAAATTTTTAGTTTTTCCATGATGTATCACGTCTTTGCCTTTTCTCCAGTTCAATAACTTCTGAGTAAACCGGAAAAACTCTTTCTGCTCCGGAGTCTGAGTAGATGGATTGAAAGCATTCTGAGAATCAGTCTTCCAGCCTCCGGGAAAATCCCTGCGGATGTCCGCATCACCACCGGTCTTTTTATCACCTCTCATTCCTATTTCTGATCCGTAATAAATCTGAGGAATTCCTCTTACTGTCGAGATCAGAGTGAGTGCCATTTTATAGGCATCTGGATTTGCATTAAAGATTTCGTTCCATCTTTCGGTATCATGATTTTCAAAGAAAACAAGCGTATTATTGATATCCGGATAAAGGAAATCGCTGGTAAAAGAGTCGTAAATACGGATCATTCCTTTATCCCAGCTTTCTTTTTCTTTAAGGGCTTTAGGCATGTTTTCATAGAGCATAAAATCCATCACAGAAGGTAAATTTGAATTGTACCCTTCTATTTCTCCTATTTTCGAATTTTTCTGCCATGCTGCAATTTGTGCTGCCGTATAAAGCCAGGTTTCTCCTACGATATTGAATTTCGGATATTCATCGGTGATCGCTTTGGCCCATTTTGCCATGGCATCTTTATCATTGTAGGGATAAGTATCTACACGAAATCCTCCCAATTCTGCATATTCTATCCACCAGATTGCATTTTGGGTCAGATATTTCAGAACCAATGGATTTTTTTGGTTGATATCAGGCATGGTCGTATCAAACCATCCGTCCAGTGCATATTTTTTATCAATATCTGAAGCATTGGTATCAAACTGTGTTGTCGTTTTATAGTTGGAACGTTTAAACCCTTTCTCTCCTTCATCAAACCAATGAATCCAGTCTTTTGAAGGAAGGTCTTTGATCATCCAGTGTGATCCGCCCCAGTGGTTGGTTACATAATCCATCACCAGTTTCATATTTCGTTTATTCAACTCCTGGGATAATGTTTTATAGTCTTCATTGGTACCGTAGCGGCCATCTATTTTGTAGAGATCAGTCTGGGCATAGCCGTGGTAGGAATACACTTTTTCGTTATCCTCATTCACAGGAGTAAGCCAGACGGCTGTTGCTCCCAGATTCTGAATATAATCAAGGTTGTTGATAATTCCACGAAGATCTCCCCCATGCCTGCCGTTGGGAAGGCTGCGGTTCGCTATTTCAGTAAGCTCCGGTTTTGAATCATTTTTTTCATCCCCGTTGGCAAATCGGTCCGGCATGATCAGATACATAAAGTCTTTTGAAGTAAAAGACTCGCGGCTCGCAGATCCGGGATTTCTTTGCTTTAATTCATAAGTGTATGAACCAAGATTCTTTTTACCTTTTTTAATATTGATAGCAAACTTCGGAACGTTTATTTCGCTGGTATTGACTGTAATAAAAACATAATTGGGATTATCTACTTTCCGGATGTCTTTGATCTGTATACCATCTGAAAGCGTAATCTCGTTCTTAGCCACTTCTTTTCCATACACAAGAATCTGAAGTTCAGGATTTTTCATTCCCTTCCACCAGAAAGCCGGCTCTACTCTTTCCAGATTTTTCTGGGAAAAAGCAAAAGAAGCTATCGAAAGGGTGAATGCTGCATATATTGTCTTCATATTAGTGTTCAATTTAGCATTAAATTTTTATATATACATCGAAAAATATAAGAGAAAGTCTATTTTTTATCTCTTTTTACAACAACGATAAGATTACGTATCTTCATATAGACTTCATCATGAATAATTGGATTTGGACAAAATAGGAAAATCAGTCAGACTGCGAAAAAAATACCCCGGAACATTAAAAAATCAATGAACCGGGGCACCTTAGTGTATCTTACAATTATTTTACTGGTTTAATAGAAATTGCGAAACCGCCGCTTCTTGCCATTTTAAAATTAATTTTCGATTTTCCTGTAATCTCTTTCTTGTAGATGTTATAGCTTTGAGGATTATCGATATAATCGGCATCTTTTCCATCTTCATAGATGGTTGCCTCATATTTCTTTCCTTTATCCAGGAATGAGAAATCTACTGTATACTCACGTTTGTTTTCATCGGTAATACCTCCTACAAACCAGTTTTCAGTTCCTTTTGCTTTTCTTGCTGTCACCACATAATCACCAGGTTCTGCAGATAATATTTTTGTATCATCCCAATCTGCTGCCACATCCTTGATAAACTGGAACGCATCCATATGCTTTTTGTAGTTTTCAGGTAGGTCTGCAGCCATCTGAAGCGGCATATACATCGTTACATAAAGCGCCAACTGTTTTACCAGCGTAGTTTTTACGAAACGGTTATCTCCAGGGAAATAATAGTCAAGTTTCGTCTGGAAAATTCCCGGTGTATAGTCCATAGAACCTCCCATCCATCTTGTAAACGGAAGAACCGTCTGATGATCCGGCTTATTTCCTCCGAAAGCTTCATATTCCGTTCCACGGGCTGCTTCTGCAGAGATATAGTTCGGATAGGTACGGCTTTCTCCGGTAGGACGTACAGATTCGTGAGAGTTAACCATGATTTTATAGTCATTTGCTTTTTCAGCAATTCTATAATAATGGTTAATGGTCCATTGAGAGTAATGATGTTCTCCTCTAGGAATAATATCTCCTACATATCCTGTTTTTACGGCATCATATCCATACTTATTCATGGTTTGGAAAGCTTTATCCGCCCATCTTTCATAGTTCGTGGCAGAACCCGAAGTTTCATGGTGCATGATCAGCTTGATTCCTTTTGAATGCGCATATTCATTCAACATTTTAATGTCAAAATCCGGGTAAGGAGTAATGAAATCGAAAACAAACTCTTTTGAGTGTCCGAACCAGTCTTCCCAACCGATGTTCCATCCTTCGATCAGTAATCCCTGGAATCCGTTTTCTGCCGCAAAGTCAATATATTCCTTAACCTTTGTATTGTTGGCTGCATGCTTTCCGTTTGGAGTCAATTTTGCAAAGTCCGTTTTACCTAAATGCACATTTTCAGCAGTAGAATAAGCCCATTGTGATTTTCCGATGATCATTTCCCACCAGACTCCCATGTATTTTGTAGGGTGAATGTAAGAAGTGTCGGTATATTTTGTAGGCTCATTAAGATTGAAGATCATTTTGGAATCCATTACCTGCTCTGCTTTCGGCGCAACGATAATCGTTCTCCAAGGCGTTACTGACGGTGTCTGAATATATCCTTTCGCTCCCTGTCTGTCGGCAGTCAAATGCGTTTTGAATTTATAATTCTGTGCATCTACCTCAAGATGTGAAGCCGGATAATCCAATACGGCTGCTTCTGCAACATTGATATACAATGGTTCTTTTCCTTCTTTTTTAAGCATTAAAGGAGACTGAACTGCATTTTTCACTAATGACTGGGAAGCGTTAGCATCATATGCTTTATCCCATTTTGAAGGAATCTCCGATACTTTAGTTTCCTGATACTGATACTCCTGAGAGTCGTAATCGGCAACCATCCACCATGCCTTCATGTCGGTAGGGAAATCGATTTCAGAGTCTTCTTCTCTGATCACAAAGTAATTAAGGTTTTTCTGCTGTGGGAACTCATATCTGAAACCCAATCCATCATTGAATAATCTGAACTTTACCACAATACTTCTGTCTGTAGAAGCCTGGTTCAGGGTAACTGCCAGTTCGTTGTAATGATTGATATAATTTTTCTTTTCTCCTAAAACCGGCTGCCAGGTTTCATTTTTAGAGTCTCTTTTTTCATCTGTCTTTGCAAAACCGTTGTTCAGATCGTATTTTGCATCTTCTGGTTTGGCAATCTCAGAAGCGAATTTTATGGCTGTGTCTTTAAATAATCGCAATCCCAATTTAGAATCTTCCACCACTACCGCACCATTATACTTTAGGTTATAGTAAGGTACTCCTTCTTTTAACTGAAAGTTCATTTCAAACTTTCCGTCCGGAGATTTTAAAGATTGGGCTTTCACACCTGTAAACATCATTGAGAGCAAAAGTGCTCCAACTGTAATTTTCTTCATAATGACTATTTATTAACTTAAAAATAAAGTGCTGCGGTAAAGCAGCACTTTGCTTTATTTGAGTTTGATTTCTAATTGTTTTAAAATATTGGAATTGCCGAATACTCCGCGGTTATATCGTTGAAATATACGTCATACTTAAAGGTTTCACTTACCGGAATATTTCCTCCGCTGAGCTCAGCTACACCAAAAAACTCCTGAGCTTTTCCCCAGTTTGTTCCCCAATCATGATTTGCCCTGAACTTGAATTCACCTGAATTCAGAGTAACATTTTTCTTAACCCAAATGTGAGAATCAAAAGTTGACTTCTGTAAATCAAGATCTGTATTCCAATCTCCTGATGCAGTTCCGATCATTGAAATCGTATTATAGGTAACTGTTGGAGATCCAATTGAAGTAAAAGTATATGTTAAAGTATTGGTATCAACTGTCAGTTTATAATATCCAGCAGCAGATACAGAAATATTTCCTGAAGTACCGCTTGTACTTAATGTACCTACAGTGCCCATTCCATATTGAGTATTCCAGGATCCTGGAGTTTTAATCATTTTAAAACCGCCTTGTGCAAAATATCCGGTATAAGAATACACTCCTGCTGCAGCTGTTTTTTGTAATGGAAGAAACTTCGTATTTGTATCTGTATTATCCCATCCTGCCGATGTAGCATCTCCAATCAGATATAGATCATTAAAATTGTAAACCGGCCCTAAAAGATAGGGCGTTACTGTTAAGGTCTTAACATCAGAATAGAAAGGTGCAGCACCAACCAAAGTTCTTAACCGAACCTCAATCTCAGCAGCTACATTAGTAGCAGCTCCTAATCCTAATGCTATATTATTAAGCTGTTTATTAGTAAAGCTCAGGGGAGAAGTTGTCACTTCCATAGTAGAAGCATCCTTAAAGTTTTTCCCTTTTATTGCAAATTGTAACTGTTGTGTATAAACTACAGGTACGTTAAAGGTTGATTTATTCCAAGTGATGTTTAGAGCTACATTGTCAGGATTAGCCTTATCTAAAACAATAGTTGTCTTATCTGGTGTAATCTTACTTTTTACAGTTTCTGTAATAATTACCTGATCTTCATCTTTTTCACATGAAATAACAAAAATTCCAATACATACTATTGCTAAAATTTTAAAAAAATTTTTCATTTTTAGATTCTGTTTAAAAGTTAATATCCAGGGTTTTGAACCAAGTTAGGATTAGCCACTATATCATTTGCAGGTATAGGGAAAAGATTTCTATATTCATCTACACCTTTACCTTCCTTTACACCACCTTTCCAAGGCCATAGATATGAACCTGACGTAAATTTACCATAACGAATCAGGTCTGTTCTTCTCGTTGCTTCCCAAGACATTTCTCTAGATCTCTCGTCTAAGAAAAAATCGGTATTAACTGAAGCAACAGTAGTTCCCCCCGCTCTCGTCCTTAAGGCATTTACATATCCTAGTGCAGTGGCTGCATCTCCTCCTGATCCACCTCTTGAAACAGCTTCACCATACATAAGATAAATATCCGCTAAACGATATAAAGGAATATCCGCGTCAACAAAATTACCTGATACATCTGATCCAGGAGCACCATTAGAATACTTTATATTTTTATACTTAATAAACGCATAGCCATCTGTAAATGTTGATATATTATTTATTTCTAAATTTTGACCATTTGTATAGAAATTTCCTCTTTTGTCGCTTGGGGAACCAGCAAATAGATTAACAAAAGATTTTGTAGTTCTTATACCACCCCAACCTCCATTGATTCCGAATTCAGAAGCAGGCATAGAACCTCCCACTGCAGCGTGTACCATAAAAGTTGAACCTCCGTAAGTTTTTGTACTTGTACCATCGTAGTTTACAGATAAAATAACTTCAGGATTATTTACATTATTATCTGCCATAAATAATGATGAATAGTTTGACTTTAATGAATATCCAGCATTTATTACTTTATTACAGTATGTGATACAATCCGTATACCTTGCTGTGCCCGTATAAACTTGTGCATTTAAATATAGTCTTGCTAATAAAGACCAAGCAGCAGCTTTATCTGCTCTGCCATATTCATTACTTCTAGCATCTTTAAGATCATTTGCACAAGCTAAAAGCTCAGACTCTATATATTTGAATAGTTCTGCTCTTGCAATTCTCGGAGGAGGAGTATTAATGATATCAGTAGCCTCAGTTACCATTGGTACATTTCCAAACAAATCCATTGCATGATAATAAGATTGAGCTCTTAGAAAACGAGCTTCAGCTCGCATATATTTCGCTTCTGTAAGATTACTTCCTGTGATTCCATTTGTGGAAAGTTTTTCGTCAGTCGTATTTTTAATAAATTCATTACTTACAGCAATTACATTAAATATTCTATAGTATATTGCTGCAACAAAAGGATTGGAAGCATTCCAAGTCATATTATGCATATCTGGAAGACCTGCATCAGCCCAAGCAATAACAGCTTCGTCTGTTGTTAAAACCTGCATACTGTACATTTGACGAAGATAGTTTGAGAAACCACCGTCGATTCCACCTATATCCGTATTTCCATCTGCATTATTTTGATCTCCCTGCCCCCCGATTGCTAGCCCTGCATAAATTTTAGCTAAGGCAGGTTTATAGTTACTAAAATCTTTGTATAACACGGTAGCTGTTAATCCTAAACTTGGTTCTCTTTCAAGATCTTGGGTACAAGAACCTGCAAAGAATAGAGCCCCTAGAGTAATAGACCCTATTATTATTTTTTTATATAAATATTTATTTCTCATGTTGATTAAAATTGGAAGTTAAACCCTACTGAATACACTTTCGGTCTTTGATAGAAACCATTGTCAATTCCTCCAAATACCTCAGGATCTACACCTTTATATTTTGTAATCACAAAAACATTTTGTGCCATTGCATTTACTCTTAAATTTGTTCCTTTTCCCATAAATTCTCCTGCATTATAACCAATTGATAAATTATCCATTCTAAGAAAGGATGCATCTTCAATAAACATATCCGAGAAAAGTTGTGTTGTAGCAAACTGTGTTGTTAGAACACTTGAATTTGTATTGCTCAAGAAATTATTCGCCTGAATATTTGCAATTGAACTATTAGACGCAGAATTATTATAAACGTAATTTCCTAAAACAGCTCTAAGCGATGTGCTAAATTCCCATTTTTTTACACTTACCTTTGTAGAAAAACCCAGGATTACATCAGGATTTGGAGATTTATAGAAATATTTATCATCTTCAGTAGATTTTCCATCACCATTTCTGTCAACATAAGCTCCTTCTAAAGGCTTTCCATTACTATCATAAACTTGCTGGTAAACATAAAATGCATTAAGGGGCTGACCCACTGTAATTGCTTGAATATAGTTATTAATACCGGTAAGTGTCCCTACTTGAATTTTATATGATGAATCTACATATTGAGATAAGCTTGTAACCCTAGGATTAAATCTAGTAGCATTAAGATTTACATCCCAGGTTATACTTTCATTTTTTACAGGAACTAAATTCAAGTTAGCTTCAAAACCTTTGTTGGCAATAATTCCAACATTTTTAATATTAAAGTTACTTAAATCACCTGCCCATGTAGGTACTTTTGCAATAAGGTTTTCAGATTTTTTATCAAAATAATCTATTGAACCACTAATTCTATTATTTAAAATCGCAAAGTCTAAACCTAAGTTTTTAGTAGTTGTTGTTTCCCAAACCAAGTTTGGATTGTAAACATCCGGACGAAGTAATGTATAGAAACTATTACCAAACTGATACTGTGCAGTACTACTATTACTATAAGAATAAGAACCAAATGCAGGATAGAAATTACCGGTCTCTTGCTGACCGGTCTTACCCCAACCTGCTCTTATTTTTAATGAATTAATCGATGAAATACTTTTTAAGAAACTTTCTTCATTAATTTTCCATGCAACTGACACTGCTGGGAAATTACCCCATAACTGGTTCTTATCTGCTCCATTCCAGAATGTTGAAGAACCGTCTCTTCTGATAGAACCATTGATAATATACTTATCTGCTATGGTAAAAATACCTCTGGCGTAAAAAGATAGTAAAGTTCTCTGCGTATCTCCAGCAGTTGAAAAATCGGTCTTTTGACCATTTCCATAATATGTAGGAGCTGCTGGAGTAATCGATCGTGTATCTTGATAAGAGTAACCACCAATTATATCTACAGTGGTATTAATCGCATTAATCTTTTTTACATAATTTAGATAAGATTCAAATAATTTACTTTTAATTTCCTGAGAATATGAACGATAAGATCCTAAAGTCCCAATACCTTGAGCGTATTCTTTATATGTGTTAACAGAACCATCACTTTTTGCATAATCATAAGATCCTGTTATGTTCAATCTTAATTCAGGTAAAAAATGAAACTTATAATCTAGTTGTAAACTTGGAATAATCCTAAAGACAGATGAAATATCTCTTTTACCATATAATAAACCTAATGGATTTCTTGTTCCATTTACGTTTAAACCTGTAGCAGTATTGGCAGGATCTAACCATTCATAATATCCTCCATACTTAGAATTCCCTGAATATACTGGTTGCGTTGGATCAAAATAAATAGAAGCGCCGATAGCTCCAGCATCTGGGAATCTGTTCTCAGAAAAAGTTCCTTTAAAATTACCATTAACAGTTAAATGATTATCAAAAAATTTTGGCGAAAAATTTAACCCTAATGAAGTTCTTCTGAATTCATTTGTCCTTACGATCCCGTTTTGCTCATTGTACCCCAAAGATACTCTATATGGCAAACCTTTTACACCACCTGAAAATGCGACATTATTATCTGTTCCCCAGGCTTGTTGATAAATTTTATCCTGCCAATTAGTATTTGCAGTACCGAGATAAGACTTCTGAACATTTGTACCAAAAGTATTCACAAAACTTCTAAACTGATCTGCATCCAAAACATCTGCATTACCCATTTTTGTAGACACAGAAAAATTAGTATTGAAATTAACTTTGAATTTACCTGCGGTACCTTTTTTCGTTGTAATTAATATAACCCCGTTCGAAGCTCTATTACCGTAAATAGCTGCAGAAGATGCATCTTTTAAAATATCAAATGTCTCGATGTCATTTGGATTAATCAATGATAACGGATTTGTTGCTCCACTTAAATTGTTAAAATCAATAGGAACACCATCAATAACAATTAGCGGATCATTATTAATAAATGAAGAACCTCCTCTTACTCTAATTGTAGAACCTGAGCCAGGAGCACCGCTGTTGCCGGTAATTTGTACCCCAGGAGTTTTACCAACAATCAGTTGATCAGCAGTAGCTGCTCCACCATTGAAATCTTTTGATGTCACAGAAGAAATAGATCCTGTAAGATCTGTTTTTTTCTGCTTACCATATCCAATCAAGACAACCTCGTCAATCTTCTTTTCCTGAGGAAGAGAGTCCTTTTTCTGCGCGTGCATTACTGTACTGGCCAGTAAAAAAGCGGGCGCGATTTTTAATACTGTTGTAAAATTCTTCACAATCTTATTTTTTTATAGTTTCGTTTTTCAGTCATATTTTGGCCTGAAGCCAGACTTGCAATTTAAAAAAAAATTAGAATTATCATAAATTTAATATAATTTTAGTTAAAATTATGTATATTACGAAACCCATTTTAGTTAGTTTTTTAAGATACAATATTTTACAACGTCTTATGTATTGCATAACATTTGTTTTAATTTAAGAAAATGTTAAACAATTGTTTAACTTAATTTGGTGTTCGGCTCTTAAAATTTGTATTCTGCAGCATAATAACACCACCAATAGCGGTATTCAACAGATATTCCTTATCTTTGCAGTCAAAACTTTACTATAAATGTCAAACAGAAAGATGATTACGGCAGCTTTGCCTTATGCAAACGGACCGGTTCATATAGGACATTTGGCAGGTGTTTATATTCCTGCGGATGTTTACGCAAGATTTCAGAGAAGATTAGGAAAAGATGTAGCGTTTATCTGTGGTTCAGATGAGCACGGGATTCCTATCACCATAAGAGCTAAAAAAGAAGGAGTAACTCCTCAGGATATCGTGGACAAATATCACGAAATCATTAAAAAGTCTTTTTCTGATCTGGGAATTTCATTTGATGAATATTCCAGAACAACATCTAAGAAGCATTATGAAACCAGCCAGGATTTTTTCAAGGTTTTATACGAGAAAGGAAAATTCACGGAAGAAGTTTCTGAGCAGTATTTTGATGAGCAGGCTGGAGAATTCCTTGCTGACCGTTATATTGTAGGAACATGTCCTAATTGTGGTAACGAAAACGCTTACGGAGACCAGTGTGAAAAATGTGGTTCTACCCTTTCTCCTTCTGAGCTGATCAACCCGAAATCAATGCTTAGCGGAAATGTTCCTATCCTTAAAGAAACCAAAAACTGGTATCTGCCATTAAATGAATATGAAGATTTCCTAAACGAATGGATCATTGAAGGCCATAAAGATGACTGGAAGCCTAACGTATACGGACAGGTTAAATCCTGGTTGAATGATGGCCTTAAGCCTCGTGCCATGACCAGAGACCTGAACTGGGGAGTTCCGGTTCCTCTTCCGAATGCAGAAGGAAAAGTATTGTACGTATGGTTTGATGCTCCTATCGGATATATCTCTTTCACCAAAGAATGGGCAGAGAAAAACGGAAAAGACTGGAAAGACTACTGGCAGAGTCCAGAAAGTGACCTTGTACATTTTATCGGAAAGGATAATATTGTATTCCACTGTATTATTTTCCCTTCAATGATGAAAGCGCACGGAGATTATATTATGCCGGCTAATGTTCCTGCTTTTGAATTCCTGAACCTTGAGAATGATAAGATCTCAACGTCAAGAAACTGGGCGGTATGGGCTCATGAATATGTGGAAGATTTCCCCGGACAACAGGATGTTTTAAGATATGCTCTTCTTTCATCTGCTCCGGAAACAAAGGATAATAACTTTACATGGAAGGATTTCCAGACTAAGAATAATTCTGAATTGGTAGGGATCTTCGGAAACTTCATCAACAGAGTTGCTGTTCTTATTCATAAATATTATGACGGTGTTGTTCCACAAGGAGATGCAAACAGCCCTGAACTGCAGGAAATAAGTAAATCTGCAAAAGAAATTTCAGGATTCCTTGAAAATTACGAGTTCAGAAATTCATTAACAGCCTTAATGAACCTTGCCCGTTTTGGAAACCAGTACCTTCAGACGGAAGAACCTTGGAAAACTATTAAAGATAACCCGGAAAAAGCGGCTCAATCTTTATTCGTTGGAGCGCAAATAGCTGTTGCTCTGGCTCAGTTATGTGAACCTTTCATGCCTTTCAGCTCTGAAAAACTATTGAACATGTTCAATGTTGAGAAAAAAGACTGGAGCTCTATTGAAAACCAATCAGTATTAATTGAAACAGGTCACAAAATCAACGAATCTTCCCTTCTTTTCTCAAAAATTGAAGACGATGTCATCGAAGCTCAAATCCAAAAACTGGAAAACACAAAACAAAACAATAAAAAAACAAACCCTAACGCAAACCCTATGAAAGAGGAGATTACGTTTGATGACTTTACTAAAATAGACCTTAGAACAGCAACCATTTTAGAAGCTGAAAAAGTAGAAAAAGCAGATAAATTATTAAAACTTACTGTAGATACAGGTGTAGATGTAAGAACTGTTGTTTCCGGGATTGCAGAAAGTTTCACTCCTGAGGAATTAATCGGGAAGCAGGTAATGATCCTTCTGAACCTTGCCCCTAGAAAGATCAGAGGAATTGAATCTCAGGGAATGCTATTATTAACAACAAAACCAGACGGAAAATTATCTTTCGTAACACCAGACGACAGCAATGTTGAAAACGGTATTGAGATCGGATAATTAAAATCCTTATAATGATCACAGGCTGTTTCTCTGGAAGCAGCCTTTCTTTTATCTACAGCTTATGGTTAACAAAAATGTTTTAAGAAAACTTTCCAATCAGGAATTAGAAGGATATTTAAAAGAAGGCAACCGCTTTGTTCCGGAGGCTGTTCAGGCAGCTTTTGAAATTCTGGAAGAAAGAGGGCGTATTTTCAATGAGCAGGAAAAAACAGCTGTTCAGCAATTAATTCAGCGTAAACAAGAAGCTGAAGAAGCAAAATTTACAGAAGAACGTGAACTTTGGAAAGATCATATCACTGAAGATACAAATGCTGTTAAACTTTTTTCCGAGAGATCTTATTTTACTTGCTGGAGGACTTTTGGGAACTATTCCAGGAGCTTTATTGTTAGGAATGAATTTTATTAAGCTTAAAAAGTATGGAGCAGCAATTCTAACATTTATTTTCGGAATTGTCTTTTTACCTATTCAGAATTTTTTAGTTCCTCTCATATATAAGGAAAGTACACAAGGCTTTTTTACCTATAGAAAAAGTCCAGAATTTTTCATGGCTGCTGTAGGTGCTTTAATTTTACTGGTACTATGGGTTTTGTTTACACCAAAAAAGCTACCTTATAGGGCAGCTTCGTATATCTTACCAGGTATTATTTGTCTGATAATGTTAGCAATTATCATCAATTACCCCGAATGGTTTTCTGGTTATCTCTTAGTAAGCTTCGCTAAATAAGAATCTTCATCTTTCAATACTCTTTCTATTTTGAAACCATTATTTGTGGCAGCATTTTTCAAGGTATTGAAATCAAGATACAGCCAGGTAATCGGTTCTTCAGATTCCCCTTTATAATGAACCACATAATCCAGCTCGCCATAATATCCGCCTGCAGGAATGTATACTCCGCCATCTTTATCACGATCAAACATATACAGGATATCCGTGCTGTCGATCAGGATCTGCCCTTTGTCATTAAGTAAAGTATGCAGTTTCTGAAGATAGGTATCTATTTTTGCCAGGCTTTCAAAAACTCCCGTACCGTTCATTAACAGTAAAATCGTATCAAAAGTCTCTCCTGAAAAGTCAAGCATATTTTCGCAAACTGCCTTTTTAATCCCTCTCAGCTTACAGACCTCAACAGATTTTGGGGAAATATCCAATGCGGTAACCTCAAGATTTCTTTCATTCTGAAGGTATAAAGAATGAGAACCTGCACCCGCTCCGATATCCAGAACTTTTCCGTTGGATAACTGCAGCGCTTTCTGCTCAATATCATTCATTTCTTCAAAATCTCTGAATAAATAATCCACCGGAAGTTCATCCAGCTCAGAAATTGACGTTTCAGTCTGCAGATCCTCCGGATTTTCATTGTGGTAATAATCCCAGATCGCTCTGCCCATTAAATCTTTCATAGTGCAAAGATAATAGTTCAATGTTCAATGTTCAAAGTTTTTGGTTGAATGTTGTGGGTTTGCGAGGTGCGGGTTTCGAGATGCGGGTTTCGAGGTCACGAGTTTTGAGTTACAAGATTCGGTGTTCCTACAATCTTAAACTTTAAAACCTTAAACCTTGAACTCTCAAACCCTCCCACTCTCAAACTCAAAATCCCTGCCTCCTACTCCATCGATTCCTTCTCCTTATGTCTGTCTGCCTGAGATTCGTTTTCTGCTACGCCTGCTTTCCAGTAAGAATAAGCGTACAATTCCTGGGAAGTCCAGTTTTTCTCTTTTCTC
Source organism: Chryseobacterium sp. 2VB (assembly GCF_005503635.1). Taxonomy (NCBI): domain Bacteria; kingdom Pseudomonadati; phylum Bacteroidota; class Flavobacteriia; order Flavobacteriales; family Weeksellaceae; genus Chryseobacterium; species Chryseobacterium sp. 2VB. Next base: position 102,045 of record NZ_SCNC01000002.1, on the reverse strand, counting down.
AGATAGGTACGGATTTCTTTCACGCTTGAGAATTCACAGGCTACATAACCAAACTTTGTTGATTCCGGAATTTCAATGCTTTTTACCACATTTGAAATTTCACTGCTGATCTGAGGATGTGGATTGTGTAACCATTTAAAATCAATTTGGGCTTTCGTATCAAGCAGTTGTTCGTCTTCTTTTCCATGAACTTCAATGATACAAATACCTTTTGCCGTTTCAGGAAGTGTTTCCAAAATAGCACTGATCACCGGAATAGCTGTAGCATCTCCTACCAGCAAATACCAATCAGCTGCCGGATACAATTCTTTTCCTTCCAGACGCATCATCACTCCAAGCTTTGAACCTACTTCAGCTTCTCTTACCCATCTGGAGGCTGGTCCACCATCTCCGTGGTCTACAAAATCGATGATCAGTTCATTTTTTTCCAGATCGATTCCTCTGTGGGTATAGGTTCTGATGGAAGGAGCCACATCTTTTGGCGGATACACCCACTGATGGTTTTCATCCAGCGTCGGAAAATGAATCTCATTGAGACCAGCCGGAGGAACTGCAATTTTATTATTATCACCCACCACAGTATTTTTGAATATCTGAACTTCCGGCGAGTAGAGATACACTCTGATAAAATGGTCAGTAATGTATTCTTTTCTGGTGACTTCGGCAACAATCTGCCCTGTTGAAATTTTAGCCATAACTGATTTTTTAAATTAAAATCCGGTTTCCGATCAAGCTCAGAAACCGGATTTGAAATACAATATGTTTTCAGATCAGGGTATTTTAAATCCCGATCATTTTTTTAAAATTCAAAAGTGTAGGAAAGGTTGAATGTTCTCCCTCTTCCTTTATAATTAAACAGTTCCGGAAGTCCGTAAGTAGCATATAAAACCTGGGAACGCTTGCTCCAGATCGTCTGATAATCGGTATTAAACAGGTTCTGAATTCCTACGTTGAATTTTCCCCAGTTGAAACGATATCCCATCATCAGATCTGAGGTATTGTAGCCCTCAACAACATTATTAAGCTCGTCTTTCTGCTTGAAATTCTGTAACGACTGGAATCTGAATGACCAGTTCTTAATATTATATCCGATATACGTCACCAATTTTGAAGGGGAAGCATTGTAAATCTCCTGTTTCTGCCATTCTCCGTCTTTGTCTACTTCAGATTTGATCAAAAGTCCGCTGGCACCGAAATACACTCCATTGCTTAAAGAATAGGAAACCTCAGCTTCAATTCCCATGTTTCTTAATTTCAAATCATTCACAAGAATCTGGAAGGTCTTTTTATCTACAGTAACCGTTTTATCAGAATTACTTAAAAATCCGGCAATCTGCGCTCTTAAACCTCCTCTGTTCACACGGTATCCTACTTCAAACTGATTGGTTTTGATGGCCTGCAGCGGTTGTTCTTTCACATTGATACTGGATACTACATCCCAGTTTGTTCCTACCAATTTGTACTGTCCTATTCCATAAAATTTGGCAGGATCTGCTAAGCTTGCTCCCTGGGAAAATGTTCCCCAAACCTGATGCTGCTCATTAAATTTGTATAATAGCCCTGCATTAGCTAAGGTTACATTATAAGAACTTTCACCTCCCGGAATTGCAGATGCTGAACTTCCATAGCCCATTGCAATTTGGGTCTGTTGTTCAGAACCTACAAAATCATCCATTTTTACGTTGATATGCTGATAACGGATTCCGGCATTCAGTTGTAATTTGGGAAGAATATTGTATTTTGCCTGAACATACCCTGCATAACTCTGTGAATGATTAGTCGGATATCTTCCCAAGCTGTACTTTGTTTCATTCACTAAACCACCGCTGGACATTGTTTTGGCAATATCATAAACAGATTGTGTTCCTTCAAATTTTTCAAAATCGAAATCTGCTCCATAGGTAACGTTCAGTCCTCTCCATGATTTTGACAATAAAGCTTTAATCCCGGAATAATAGGTATCTTGCTGAGAAGAAGACATATAAGGTATTTTTCCCGTCTGTAAGGTAACATTTCCCGGGAATGGGTAGAATCCTAACTTTTCACCTCGCGTAGCCAATTGCACATATAAATCCTGTCCGCCTAAAATTCCGTTTGCGTTATAAGCTACAGTTGCCATATAACGTTCTGTACCTACATTTTTATCAGATGAAAACCCATCTCTCATCTCGAGTAATGAAGCATTTTTTGTTGTAAATGCACTCAGATTTTCTCCTAAAAATAAGCTTCTGTCGCCATTAAATTTAGAATTGTAATACTGAACAGAGGCTGTTATTTTATGTTTATTGTTAAACTGATATCCTCCGGTAGCCAGGATATCAATAGACTGATTATACTGAAGGTCAGTCTGGGTAATATCGGTAAAAAGCTGTTTCTGATCTGCTCCATACACTCCACCATTCTGCTGATAAGCTACTCCCAGTCTTCCGAAGAACTTATCTCCTTTAGCCGCAATAGACTGAGCGGCACGGAAATCATGGTCATCTTTTCCCATAAATCCTGTCCGTACACCCAGTTCAGTTTCACCGCTGATTCCTTTTTTGGAAGGTGTTTTTGTAATTATATTGATAATCCCACCGGTAGCGTTACCTCCGTAAATTGAGCTTGCTCCTGAAAGCACTTCGATTCTTTCGATGTTAAAAGGATCAATGGCATCCAGCTGGCGGCTGATCGCACGGATACTGTTCAGAGAAACACCGTCTATCATCACCAGGGCAGAACGTCCTCTCATATTCTGACCATAATTGGTTCTTCCCTGTGGACCAATATCCATGGAAGGAATCAGAATCGACAACATTTCTTTGATAGGAACTCCGCTTTTCGCCTGTTCCTGAATCTTTTCTTTCTGTACTACCCAGACCGTTCCCGGAACTTCAGAGATTTTTGTAGGTTTTCTGGAGGCTACGATTACCACATCTTCAATACCTTTAGAGGCAATAGAATCTTTTACGGTCTGGGAAAGCATTAGTCCCGAAACCAAAAGACCTATGAATGCATACTTCTTTTTCATTCTTTCTACTCAACGTTTTATAATCTTGCAAAGATAATTCTTATTTAGAAAGAATAAAAATAACCAAACATGAAATTTTCCCTTATTTTATGATAGTAAACCTCTTTTACAGAAAAGTTTTCTAAATCCGGATATATATACACCATTAAGAATGGATTTAAGGAATAAAGTATACTTAAGATAAATCATTCTGATTTTTAAGCTTAAGGCGAAGCTCATCTTAATACTCTAAACACCTTACTATAATCTTAATATTTCAAAAAAGTTTAAAATTTGATATCTTCTTCTTAAAACGTAAAATCCCAGCCCAACTAAGGACCAGGATTTTACTGGTAAAAACAAGGTTTCTTTTTATACTGCAGGACCTGCAGCATCTTTTATTTCTTCTAATAATTTTTTTCTTTCGCGAAGTCTTCTTCTCGCAATGACCGATTTACCGCCAAGAACTCTTACAAATCTGAAATACTGGAATCGTTTTGCTCCGAAATGATGAGTCGCAACATAAATCAGCACTCCCAGTCCCACCAGAATAATATATCCGAATATCTTCTTGGTGGCTATGATAATGGCATTAAGCTGAATGGCTTTCATATTGGCTGCTACATTCTGAGGAGTCACCGTCATTCCATCCATATAAACAGCAAGATCTCCTATTGCCGTAACCTGAAAACGGTATTGAAACCAGGAATATAAAGTTGAAAAAATTCCTACGGCGAGGAAGGTTCTCCAAACCAATACAAGCCCGATGGCCGCCAGCATTTCATCCATTTCAAGCTTATCCAGTGTATAAAACCATACGGAGATAAACAATGAACACATTCCGTAGCCTTTTAAAAACATAGGCAGATACCAGTTGTCATAACTGAACTCCAGCACCATGGAAAAATACATAATAATAGCATATCCAACCATAGCGGCAAAACCGGAAAAAATATACATTTTCAATGGCTTTTCTTTTTTGAACCAGAAAATAGCAAGAGCTCCGGCTAAGATAATTCCGGGAATCATCAGTAGACTCAGCCTGGTATTGGTCAATTGATCATATCCCAAAACTCCTACCGCAAACGTATTCTGAATAGAAGCTGTTCCCAGAAACATTCCCAGCCAGAAAAGCATGAACAAACCGTGCTGCACATTATTTTTTGTGAAAATTTTAAACGAAAGGTAGGGGCGTTTTAAAGTCAACTGACGGATAGAAAGTAGTGCAAAACTGACAAAAGCTGCAATACTTCCATAGATGATGTTCCTGGAGTTGAACCAGTCCTGCTGTCTTCCAAATGAATACACATAAGCCGAAAACATGAATGTTGAAATGAAAAGCAAAATACTCAGCCAGTCAATATAATGCAGCGGTACTTTTAATGCAAAATATTTGTCATGCATAAAAATCCAGTGTATCAATGCTAAAATAAAGCATAAAACAGCTGTAAGCAGGTAGAACTGCTGCCAGTTGTAAAGAAGGGCAAACTCAGCAGCATAATAGGTTGCCACCTGGTTCATTACAAGAACGAAGGTATAGAAAGCTCCGTAAAATACTCCACGATTTCCGATCATAACCATTAATGGCAGAAACAGTTCTATGGTAACCATCATTTTCATAAAGCCAATCATTAAAGAAGTAAAAATAAAAATCATTGGCTGTAAAGTAGTCCCGTTCACGTAGCTCAGCAACCCTAAAAGCACCAGAAGCAACACCATCTTGTCCCTTACTTTGAATCTCATTTTGATTCTCAGAACAACAGGCATGCAAGCTCCCATCCCAATGGTAGTGGCGTAATTGGCCCACATAAAATATTCTGTCATGGCGCCGGTACCGCTTACCAGAGAACTGATATTTCCTGTATACACCCCGCCGATGGGCATTACCACAGCAAGCAGTAATACAATCAGCAACAGCTGTACGGGTTTCGGTACCCAATCGCTATATAATCCTTTGTTGTACATGATTTTTTAGGGAATAGATTTCAGATATCAGATGGCAGACTTTCAACATTCAGCGTTAGCTTTCCATACGCATAATACCCGGCATCTGATATCTTTCATCTTTTAGTCTTTATTAATATTCACATTCATATTCATTCCGGCGCTCAGCTTATCCAGATCTTCTTTTTTGTTGGAAGCTGTAAACTCAATTCTTACAGGGATTCTCTGTTGTACTTTGATAAAGTTTCCGGTAGAATTGTCTGTAGGCACGCTTGAGTATCTTGATCCGGTAGCCGCTGAAACAGCAGTCACAATTCCTTCGAATTGTTTCCCTCCTAAAGCATCCGCTGTCATAGAAATTTTTTCTCCTACTTTGATATTCGGCATCTGGCTTTCCAGGAAATTGGCAGTTACCCACTTCTGGCCGTTCAGAACGATTGTCGCAACCTGCTGTCCTGGTTGGATGAGCTGGCCTTCAGAAATAGTTCTTCTTCCCATTACTCCATCATAAGGCGCTGTAATCACAGTATACGAAAGATTGATCCTCGCCATATCCAAAGCAGATTTTGTTCTTTTAATTTCAGCATCATTGATCCCCAATCTGCTTTTTACTTCAGTTGTAGAAAGGTTTGCAGATTGCTTTTGATTGACTAAGGTTTCATAAGCAGCCTTCTGAGCATCATATTCTGTCTTCACCTGATCATATTGTTGTCTCGTAACGGCTTCGGCTGCCAAAAGATTTTTATATCGGTTTAAATTCTGTTCGGCATTCCACAATCTTGCTTTTGCTCCTGCAATATTGGACTGCATCACATTGATATTGTTGGAAACTGTGTTTACAGAAGAGCTGGTCGCTGTTTTTTGAGCCATAGCATTCTGATAGGCGGCTTCAGCCTGTCCCAGTTGCGTAAGGATTTCACGGTCGTCAAGAATGACCAAAGTATCGCCTTTTTTTACACGCTGATGTTCAATAAATTTAATTTCTTTGATATAGGCAGAAACTCTGGTATTGATAGGATTGATAAATTCTTCTACCTGTGCTGCTTCCGTATAGGTTTTACTTCCGATATGAAAGTATTCTCGTATTAACCAGAATAATCCGAAACCGATCACCAGAAAAACGATGATATTGGATATAATGGCTCTGATTTTATTGGTTTTATTTTTCTTTTTCTTATGCTCTGCAGCAGATGTTGCCGGAGTAGGTGTTGTATTTTGAGTAGTTTGTCCCTTGTTTTCCATTGTGTTGATTTTCAGTTTTAAATTAAAGTGTTCCTGTAGATTTCAAAAGGTTGTAATACTGATATAAAACATTGATTTCAGCATTGGCGTAATCAAGCTCTGCCTGCAGTTTCTGGTTCTGTGCATCAATCATTTCCGCCTGCACGGCCAGCTGATTCAGATATTTGGCTTCCGTAATCTTGTAGTTTTCTTCCGCCAGTCTTTTGGAATCATTCAGAATATCTGCCTGCTGAATCGCTTCCTGATATTTGGTATAGGCAGCATTCACTGCCATATCTACATTCTGCTGCACCAGAGTCATGGCATCATTTGCCTGATTCTTTTGCAGTTCTCCTAATTTTACTTTTTCTTTTGTTTTATAGAGAGTATCAATGTTGTAACTCAGAGAAACCCCAGTCTGCCAGCCCCCTGAGTACATATCCAAAACAGGATTTCTCGTCGTGATCGGTCTTTGCAGCGTATATCCGCCAAATCCGGCCAGCGTAGGTGAATTGTCTGTTTTGATGATTTCAATATTCTTATCTGCTACCGCAATGTTTTTTTGAGCAGATTTCAGCAAAGGATTGCTTTCGTGTGCAAGATCTGTGTAGTAATCCATACCTATTCCTGCTTCTTTAGTCTCCAGACTTTCTGTAGGCACGATCTCTGTGTCAGAAGCTAAACCTAAAGCAATATTCAGATTATAATTAAGGATTTTTTTATTGTTGGTAAGGGTAAGAATCCCCTGATCCAGGTTTTTGATGGCCAATTCTCCACGAATCACTTCGTTTCGCGTTACCATTCCCTGCTGATAGAACTTCTGGATATTTTTCAGACGTTCCAGAGCCAGTTTTTTGTTATTCTGAAATACTTCTTCCTGATTGATGATTTTATAGACATCCAGATAATTGGAAATCACTAAAAATTTCACATCCTGTTTATTTTTCTCTAAATCCAGTTCCGAAAGCTGTTCGCGAAGCCCAGCCATTTCAATAGATTTATTCACCAATCCTCCTTTGAAGATCAGCTGTGTTGCCTGTACCGCATACGAACTTCCGTAATGTGGCATCGGAACGTTTGTAGAATTTGAAAAATCTTTATCAATGGCTACTGCATCTCCTAAATAGAACTGGCTTGTAGAAGCTGTAATTGTAGGAAGTTTCTGAAGCTTAACCACATTGGTGTTCTGCTTTGCAATATCAATATTCTGTGCGGAGACTTTGAGCTGCTGGTGATTCTGAACAGCGAGTTCCGCCACCTCACCTGCGGTCATCTGTTTGATCTGTTGTGAAAAAAACAGCGCAGGAAAAGCTGCTATCAATACTGATAGTGCTGTTTTTATTTTCTTTGTCATTTTACCTTGTTTTACAGATGCAAAGTTAGGTCAGCAACAAAATCAATCAAATGTTTGATTTTTGGAAAAAGATGTTCAAATGTAAGATTTTAATTTTCGAACTGATGTCTGTACTGTCTAGGGCTTACCTCAAGATGCTTCTTAAAAAAATGAGAAAATGAGTATTGATCGCTGAATCCGAGAATTGAGGAAATCTCCGAAACCGGTTTATTGGAAGAGTTTAAGAGCACTTTCGCTTCATTAATAACAATTAAAGCAATGATCTGACTTGCAGATTTTCCCGTAATGGTCTTTACTACAGAAGAAAGATGTCTGGTTGTAATTGACTGCCGTTCGGCATAGAATTCAACGGTTCTTTCAGTAAGATGATGCTCTGCAAGATCGGTAAGAAAGACAAATACAATTTCTTCCTGTCTGGACATCTGGTTCATAGAGCTGTTATCCTCCTTGGAAATAATTCCTGCCATCTGATAGCAGAAAACAGAAAAAAGGTGCTCTACCATTTCCTTCTTATAAAGCATTTCGGTATCAGAATCCAGGATATATTTCAGGAAATTGACGCTTTTCCAAACGACTTCCATTTCGTCTTCAGGAAAAGGAACTCCTTTATTCATCTGCTGTCTGAAATATCGGTAAGTAATCAGACGATTAAATTTTAATGATAAGGCAGAAATAAATTCTCTTTTATAAGAAACCATCCTCGACTGAAAGTCAGCCGTTACTCCTACCACTTCATAAATAGTTTGGGGATCGGTTACCATAAACATGTTGGCAGAAACCTCCAGATCACTGAAGTGCTGGCGAAGTTTTATAGTTCCTGATTTAATAAATATAAATGCAGGATTTTCGGGACGAAACGGTTTACCTACAGCTATTCGCTCGAAAATATTCCGTTCCGTAAAAATATCGACGCCAAATTTTTCCAGGGCAGACATAAGACAAATGTAAGCAATCTTACCAGTGATTACAAAATTTTATTATTTTAGCAGGAATCCAATTTCCCTTTAGTATGAGAAAGGTTGATCTATTATTTGCAGAATACAGTAAAAGCCATAGAAACCCGACCAACAAGTTCATTCACTGGATTTGTGTACCCTTAATTTTCTGGACGATTCTGGGGTTCGCCTCCCTGATTCCTTCCCCTCATTTCTGCGCTTCCTATTTCGGATGTGCCAGTATCGTAAGCCTTATTGTGATTATTCTGATCACCCTTTTCTATATAAGGCTGTCTTTATTGATCGCTGTTATCATGATCGTGGTCATGCTCATGATGGAACATTTCATCTATCTGGCCAATATCAGTTTCGGAAGACAATCATGGATGGTTTACCTTTCTGTGTTTATCATCACATGGATTTTTCAGTTTATCGGGCATAAAATTGAAGGAAAAAAGCCTACTTTCCTTAAAGATCTCCAGTTTCTTCTGATAGGACCCATATGGCTTTTAGGCTTTGTTCTTAAAAAGACAGGAATCAGATATTAATCTTCCAGCGCATATACCGCAAAACTGGCCAGCCAGTGATCCCCGCCATAATTTCCCTGAAAAAGTAATGGTAATCCATTATTGAGAAATACATCAGCTGTTTTCTTAAAATCTTTTTTCAGGGGATGATTAGCGGGAAGTGCATTTGAGATTCCTTTCATACACCATGCTTTAGAAAAAGATAGCCCTACAAGATGAACGGTTTGGTAATCGCTCAGATCACTTACTACAGGAATTTTTTCAACATTTTCAAGACTTCTCTTTTCGTAGAAAGCATTCAGCCACTGTACAAATTCTTTTTGAGGAAGCACTCTTCGCATCAGGTCTGCAATTTCAAGACTTGGCGAAAAGAAATCGGATCCGTCCGGTTCCAGATAAGCAGGTGTTTTCAGTTCTTTCAAGAAAAAGTATTTTGCCTTTTCCGTCAACTGGCTTTCAAACTCCTTATCTTTATTGGCTCTGGCCCAATCGATGGCAAAAGACATGGCAAATGCCGTGTTAGGATGAACTCCGGTTCTGTTAGGATATGTTTGCTTTGGAAGATAAGTTTTCCATGATTTCAGGATCTGATCTGTCAGCGGTTTCAGATTTTGGTGCCATATTTTAGCTTTCGGATGATCCCAGGTTGTGAGTTCTTCATCTAGTTTTAAGATCCACGCCCAGCCATAGGTTCTTTCAAAAGTTCCTGTCAGCTGATATTTTGTAAAGTAATCTGCTTCTGTCTGAAGTTTTTCTTTTTGAAATGATTCATCCAGAATTTTTTCAATCTCTTTGGCATTGGAGAGATTGGGTTTCGTTTTCAAAAGTCTGGTCAGCATCCAATGACCGTGAACAGAGCTATGCCAGTCGAAACATCCATAAAAACTAGGGTGAAGATCTTTTGGAGTCAAAGGAACTTCGCCTGCATTATTGATGATATGGGCAGTTTTATTAGGATATTCCTGCTTGATACAGTGAAGAGGCTTGTCGGATAATTTCATTGCCATTTCGTCTGTAAGTTTCGGAGCTTCCTGGGCATACATCAGAAATGGAGAAAACGCTAATGCTAAAAGACTTTTTTTCATGAATTAAAAATAGAAATTATTTACCAGTCTCAGCAATTTTCAGATTGGTTTTACAGCGAATTATTTTTAAATTTTAATCAATCTTACCTTATAATCATTTTTGAGCACACTTTTTGATCATACCCATAAAAAACTAATTAACCCATGAAAAAAATTATTTTCCTGTTATCAGGTCTTATTCTAATCAACTGCAGCAAATCAGGCGGCGAAAAACACGAAGCGAAAGCCGACATGATGGAAGTTATAACCGAGGATAAAGCGCCTTCTTCCGCAGCTTCATATTCACCAATTTCTGTTTCCGAAAAGCTGGTATCTGATGAAAATGGAACCAACAAAGACGTTTATACCCCTAAGAAAACAGATACGGTCTCCAAAAAAATTATCAAAAACGGTGATATGAAGATTCAGGTGGGCGATATACAAAAAGCACAGAAACAGGTCAATGAAATTATCAGGAAAAACAGTGCTTATATCCAGAAAGAAGAATTTCAAAATACGGATATGGATGATAATCTTAGTCTGATCATTCGTGTGCCCCATAAAAACTTTGATGCATTGATTAACTCTTTTTCAGATGGCGTTGGAACCGTTTTGTCTAAAAACATTTCATCCAATGACGTTACTGAAGAATATACTGATGTAGCGATAAAGCTGGCCAACAAAAAGATATATCTTGAAAAATACCGTGATATGCTTAAAAGTGCTGCTACCACAAAAGATATGCTGGAGATCCAGGAAAATATCCGTGAACTGGAAGATGAAATTGATGTGGCCGAAGGCAGACTTCGTTTTATTGATGACCGGGTGAATTACAGTACTCTGAATTTGAATTTATACAAAGAAAAAGTGAGAAGTTCCGCCACGTCAAAAATAGGTTTTGGGAGCCGTTTTGTAGATTCGGTAACGGAAGGCTGGAACAGTTTTGTAAGCTTTATGCTTGGAATCATTTCTCTGTGGCCTTTCTTTTTGCTTATTCCTGTTATTATTTTTATTTGGAGAAAATGGAGATCAAAGAAAAAGGATTAAAATTAACTTATTAAAAATCCGGGCATCTTCGATGCCCGGATTTTCACTGCATTATCTACAATTTAACTATTAAAATATTCTTTTACTGTTTCAAGTACCTTTTCATCTGCCATTTTCTGTGAGGTTCCCAATGTAATTTTCAAATCTCTGAACTGAGCCGTATCATGAAGGAAGTGCTTAAGTTCCTCTTGTGTTACACCCGGTCCTGTAATATACACTTCCTGAGAATTGGTCAGTAACTTTTCAATTTCTTTAAAAAACTTGTTTCTGTTGGTAATTTCAGCGTTGTTTCCAGCGTTCTCACTGGAGTTTCCGTGCTGTATCTCTGCTTTCACCGGTTTGCAAAGGATAAATTCAGAAACATTTTGTGCATCGTGATTCCTGGCTACAATGGCTTTCTCTGTATCAATCCAGATTCCTGCTAATTTTTTATCAGACATAATCATATAATTTTAAGTGATAAATACTTAAAAACAAGAATAATGCAATAGTCTTGTTAAGGGCTGTTAAATATTTTTATAATTCTGCAAAAAAAAACCATCCACAAAATATGGACGGCTTTTTTGATATTTCAGATCGTTTTTGTTATTTTCTGATGGTTTTAGTACTATTTTTTCCGTCATTATAAAGGATTTTCACAAAATAGATTCCGGATTGAAGACGGCTAATGTTCATACTGTTTTTATCGGGATTTATAAAAGTCAAGATCTGAAGTCCGTGAGGGGTAATGACATCTACCCTGCTTATTTGAGCATAATAAGTTTCCGGTGCAAAATTGATCATATGTTCAGATACAATTACTGAAAGGTCATTTTCTTTATTGGCAAGAGCTGATCCCTGACAGTTCTGTCCTTCATTGCAGTCGCTTACAATTTTCCAGACAGCATTATTTCCCGGTGTATCCCCTGGATTTGCGTACCATTTATTCTCCCAGATTTTACAGGTATAGAAAACCTTTGTTCCTGCTGCTGGATATGTTTTTGCCGGATTATATTCCTGTGCACCGCAATAAGTAACCGTACCACCTGATTCGCAGCCTGTCCCTTCAGTACATGTACTTATTTCCTCCCATACCATATTGATTCCAGGCATTTCTCCCGGATTTGCGTACCATTTGTTTTTCCAGATTTTACAGGAGTAAAAAACTTTCGTTCCGGCTGCAGGATAAGCATTGGCAGCGTTATATTGCTCTGCTCCACATTGGGTCTGGCCATTTCCTGATGTAATTTTTTTTGTTCTGACTTTTAATTCATTACTTACATCAGAAAGCTGATCGTTCATTGCAACAGATTTTACCGTATAAGTATATTCTGTGTCCTGTGTCAATCCGGTTCGTAAAAAGCTTGTTTGTACTGTCTCTCCTACTTTAATTCCATTCTCAAATACCTGGTAATTTTTGATTCCCTGCGAATGGGTTGAGGCCGTCCACATTAGTGAAACAGAGTTTTCAGTAACTGCCATTGAATGCAGGTTGGATGGTGCTGTAGGCTTTTCAGGAATGCCTTCACTGTTTGTCTTTACATTGAGTGGTGCACTTTTCGCTGAAGTAAGCCCTGAAGATCCTTTCGCCTGAATTTCATAGGTATATGTCGTATTGGCTGTTAAACCAGTATCCTGGAATGTAGCCGTAGTTACCTGCTGAATGTTTTGTCCGTTGCGGAAAACGTTATAGGATACCGCATCAGACTGTGCATTCCAGCTTATTTTGGCAGAAGTGCTTGTTATTCCTACCTGTGCTAAGCCTGTCGGGGTGGCAGGTGCAGAAACTCCTGTTCCGGAGGTTACGTTAACATCAATTACATTATAAAATGCATTGGTTGTATCTGCTACATCCCAGACCGCTAAAATAATATGATAGCCGCTACGGTTTGCAGGAACGGTAATCTGATGAGAAACATTATCCTGCGGAGGTGTCCCATTATGTGCAACAGTTCCAATAAGCTCAAGATCCTGACGGGAAAGTGGTTGATTGGGATTCCAGCCCTGCTTTGTGATATAATAATGCCATTTTGCTGTCGCATGATACGCGGAATATTTCCAGATAAAGGCATTCACACCCGTGGAAATATTGGTTTTCTTCCAACGGTCGGCAGTCTGTATGTCCAGTGTAGTGTCTCCACCAATACTTCCATTAGCAGAGGCAATCTTTCCATCTGCAGGACCCGCTGCAGGAAACCCTTTCGGAGCTTCCAGAGATCCAGGTTCATTAATAACAGATCCATAGATACTAAATGCGGCAGAATAACCTAGTGCAGCCTTGTCCAGGCTTCCCTGATATCCTCTTGATGCAGGACTCAGTACATATCCGTGTGCAGAAACATGAGTTAAAGAAGGTACCAGTATGGCCAACATCAGCAGTACCGGAAAAAAAATTTTACGTGTCATCATATTTTAAGATTTTGGTGTTGTTTGGGCTGAATTGATTGTAAGCAAAACGGAACATACATCATTTGTAATTCAATGAATACAAGCTAAATTAACTTGCAGCGTTTAAATCAGTTCAATTATGATATGTATAATAAAAAATCAAACTATATAAAACAAGATCATAAATATTATCAATTACATTAAAATTTTAAAATTCATAATGCGTTATATTTAAATATAAAATTAGAACATTTTACATTACAAAAATATATAAACGCCATGATATTTATCACTAATTGTTGAAATATTTTAGTTAAAATTATACATCAATAAATGAAAGAACGAAAAAAGAAAACTTATAAATCGTATTTATAATATTCCAACCCATTCTAAATAAAAAAGCAAAGGCCGCGAAATAATCACAGCCTTTTTCTATTTTGTACTCAAAAACTCTCGTACTTATTGTCAACTACAGGAGCAAAGTTTATTTCCCAAGTACGAAGACTGCAGGAATTTTGTGAAGCTCCGGCTTTTGTTTCTGCCAGTCTTTTATGGTTTTTGTTTTGATGAATTCATGTTCAGGATCGTTGATATTAGCAGCGATACAAAGCTTTGTATTGGGTGATAAGAATTTACACAAATCTTCAAAAAGTTGATTGTTTCTGTAAGGCGTTTCCATGAAAATCTGAGAATATCCGGTTTTCTGAACAAAGCTTTCCAGGTTCATGATCTGTTTCTTTTTCTCTCCTTTATCAATAGGAAGATAGCCATGGAAAGTAAATTCCTGTCCATTAAATCCGCTTGAAATCAGCGCCAGGATAATGGATGAAGGCCCCGAAACCGGGATCACTCTGATATTTTTCTCATGACACCATTTCACTATCAGATTTCCAGGATCTGCAATACATGGTAATCCTGCTTCTGACAATAATCCAAAGTCCTGCCCTTTCAGCATCAGCTCCTGAGCTTCCTTAATATCTGCGTTTTCCGTGTATTTATCTAACAAAAACAACTTCAGATCAGACTGCTTTTTTTCAGGAGCAAAAAATTTCACAACCTTTCGGGCAGTTTTCTCATTTTCCACAAAGAAATAATCGGTCTGCATAATATAATCCTTCACAACAGGTGAAAAGTGGTTGATAGAAGTATTTTCTGATAAGTAAGCAGGGAGTAAAAAAAGCATTGTATTATTTTTTAGTTCTTTTTAAGTGAAGGTGTTGGAAATATTCTGCATGTCATGCTCATTATTATGATAATTGATTTTTGATAGCTTCACAACCTTTATCCAAAAGCTGGAAAACCTTTTCAAAATCGTTCATATCGCCCCAATAAGGATCTGGCACTTCAGCATTTTTGTGATCTCCCAATACCTCTAAAAACAAGGATACTTTCTGACGTTCTTCTTCATTTTTAGTTTTAGAAACAACATCTCCGAGTACATCAACATCCATACAGTAGATTTTATCAAAGGTTTCAAAATCTTTCCTGGTGATAGGTCTTGATCTTTGCTGCGATATATCAATATGATGATTAGCTGCAGTTTTAATGGCTCTTTTATCCGGATGCTCGCCTTCATGCATTGAAATAGTTCCGGCAGAATCTACCCAATAATGATCCGGTAGTTTCGTTTTCATAATTCCTTCCGCCAATGGACTTCTGCATATATTTCCCAGACAAACCATTAAAATTTTCATATTCTGTTTTTTTTAAAAAAGTCTTTTGTTACGACAAAACTAAATAAAAAATGAAGAATAAAACTATCCTTCATTTTAATTTATGTAAGCTCAACCTTATTTATTGTTTGATTCTTTCAGTAAGGTCTTTTACGTATTTCTTGATTTCTTTATCAATTTTTGAAACGTCTTTGATTGTATCACAAGCATACATTACTGTAGAGTGATCTTTTCCTCCCATTTCCTCACCAATTTTGGTAAATGTAGAATTGGTAAACTCTTTGGAGAAGTACATCGCAAGCTGTCTTGGTAATGCAATCTCTCTTTTTCTTGTTTTTGAAAGCAACTGCTCCTTTTTGATTCCAAAATAATCACAAACCACTTCCTGAATGTAAGGAATATTGATCACCTTCTTCTGGTTAGCAGCAATTCTGTTGATGGTTTCTTTAAGCAACTCAAGACTAAGGTCTCTCTTATACACTGTAGAGTAAGCGATCACAGAGTTGATAACCCCGATAAGTTCTCTTACATTGGTTTTTGCTTCAGCAGCAAGGAAGTCAAGCATATCGCCAGGAAGAACAATTCCGTCTCTGCTTAGCTTATCTTCAATGATCTGTCTTCTTGTAGATAGATCCGGAGATTTGATTTCTGCAGAAAGTCCCCATTTGAAACGGGAAACAATTCTGTCCTGGATATCCATAATATCTGCGGGAGCCTTATCTGAAGTAAGGATAATCTGTTTTCCATTCTGATGCAGGTGATCAAAAATATGGAAGAAACTGTCCTGTGTTGCCGATTTTCCGGACAGGAACTGAATATCATCAATAATCAGTACATCTACCATTTGATAGAAATTAGCAAACTCAGTCTGCTTATGAGCTTTAGCCGCAGAGATAAACTGCTGGATAAACTTTTCAGAAGACAGATAAAGAACTACTTTATCAGGAAACTGATTTTTTACTTCAAGACCAACAGCTTGTCCCAGGTGGGTTTTTCCAACTCCATAACCTCCATATAGGAATAACGGGTTGAAAGCTGTTGCTCCAGGTCTTTTGGCAATGGATCTGGCTACAGTGGCTGCAAATTTATTGCTTTCCCCTTCTACATAACTATCAAACGAATAGTCAGGCTTCAGGTTAGAATCTATGTTTACTTTTCTAATTCCAGGAACGACAAACGGGTTTACAATATTAGCAGAAAAACCTTGCGGCATTGTTTCCTGTGTTTTCGGAGTAGGAACGCTTTGTCCCTTGATGTTCATGGTAACAGGTTTTTCTTCACCTTTTGGTCTGTTTTCCATCACAGAATACCATAATTTCACTCCTTTTCCAATATTTTTCTTCAGGGCAGCAGAAAGCAAGGACAGATAATTATCCTCTATATATTCCTTGTAAAAATCACTCGGCACGATCAGCGTAAGGTTGTTGGCCACCAATGAAAGCGGCTGAACCTTATCGAATAGCATATCGAAAGATTTTTCAAGTTTTTTAAGGTCAGAATTGTCTTCAGCGGCGTTCAGGTTATCGCGCATAAACTGAAGGCATTTCTGCCATATCATCATTAAATTGTCATCCATTTTTTAAGCCCCGATTATTCTTTGTTTGTACTGTGTTTAGAAGGAAGACAAAGGTCCAATTTTTTCTTTTCAAAAAAAAATATTGCAGGTATTGATTATTTAAAAATATATTTGTATGTATAATTTAACGCCTAAAATGATACACACAACACACTCAATACGAGTACGTTACGCAGAAACAGATCCGATGAAATACGTATACTACGGAAACTATGCAACGTACTTCGAAGTAGCGAGAGTTGAACTCTTCAGAAGCATAGGAATTTCATACGATGAAATTGAAAACCAAGGAATTTGGCTTCCCGTTTCGGACTACAAAATTAAATATATCCGCCCTGCTTTGTATGATCAAAAATTAGAAATCCATACTTATGTTAAAAAAATTCCGGGGGTAAGGATCGAATTTGAATATGAAATCTACAATGAAGAGCATATTAAAATAACAGAAGCTTCCACTACTCTCTTCTTTTTAGATTCAAAAACCAACAAAGTGATCAGGTGTCCGGATTTTCTGATGGAACTGATTGAGAAGAACTGGAAATGATAGGTAGCAAGTAGTAGGTTGCAGGAATTAGGGAGATACCCTACGAAATATTGGGTAGAGGTTTTATAAAGGTGAAGGGTGAATTTTCAATAGAGTTAAAATATCTATCTCAAATTATCCGGTCACAAAATAAACCCGCAACTCGTAACCCGTAACTCGCAACTAAAAACATTACACTTTAAACTCTACCCCCTCTATGTTTATGAATTAATTCGCACCTTTGTACCATTATTTTAATCATCCCTTATATATTATATTATGAAGATTGCATTTTTGGGACCTCATGCCAGTTTCACCCAGCTTGCTACAGCACAGCTTTTCCCTGATGACGAAATAGTACCGCAAGCCAGCATCCTGGATTGTTTTGATGCCGTTGAAAACGGAGAGGTAGTAAAAGCAGTAGTACCTTTGGAAAACTCTATTGAAGGAACCGTATCGATGACGCTGGATTATTTATATAAGACTCCGTCTATTAAGATAGAAGCAGAAGCAGTAATGCCTATTGCGCATCACCTGATGATTCATCCGGAAAATTCTATTGAGAATATCGAAAGAATATATTCTCACCCACAGGCTCTTGCACAGAGCTTCCATTTTCTGGACACTCATTACAAAGAGATTCCGAAACAGGATTTTTCCTCCACTGCAGCGGCCGCAAAATTTGTTTCTGAAAACCCGGAGACTCCTATTGCTGCAGTAGCCAATCAGTTTGCTGCCAATTTATATGGCTTAAAAATTGTGAACCGTAATATTCAGGATTTTGAACAAAACCATACCCGGTTTATCATTATTTCCAAGGAGCAGAACCAATATCAAAATGACCAACTGGAAACGCTGGGTGAAAAATCAGGAATGCTCATCACGCTTCCGGAAGATCATCCCGGTGGTTTACATCAGGTTTTATCGGTTTTTGCATGGAGAAAAATGAACCTTAGCAAAATAGAATCCAGAACCTTAAAAACAGGTTTGGGAAATTATTTCTTTTTTATCAATGTGGAAGGACCATGGAAGGAGGTTTTGCATGAAAATGCACTCAAAGAGCTTGAATCAATCAACGCTAATGTAGATTTTCTTGGGAATTATAAAGAATTCCTTTTGGAAAGCTAAGAAAACAAATAAATCTGTTCAAAAACACTGTCGTTACGGCAGTGTTTTTTTTATTCATTTGAGAAATATTAAATTCAAAAAAACTTTTATAATAAATTATCTATGGATAACACCTTCTGTTTAAACCAATAAATAACCCACACAACAGGGAGAATTATCTTTTACCAAAACACTGATAAACAATATATTAAATTAAAAATAAATATAATAAGTCGTAACCAAATTATGTCTAAATATTAACTAAAATATAAACATATGTTTAAATATATTACATCATAATAATGTTAATTTTAAAGATTTCACAATGCTGAGTATAATTTTTGTTGTATATTTGCTTAGCAACTAATTTAAAAATCTTGATCATGAAAACTAAACTTTACAGCTTAATGTTAGCATGTGCAGCGTTACCATTATTCTCACAGGTGGGTATTAATACAGCCAACCCATCTGCAACTCTAGATGTTAATGGAACTTTGAAAGTTCGTGATACCCCTGCCGCTACAGCCCTACCTGGATATCAGATTTTAGCTGTTAATCAGGGAACTACCCAGGTATTCTCAGTTGACCCGTCATTGCTAAGTGCAGCTGCCGGAACCAACACTTCTGTATATTCTGCGAAAAAAACAACTGGTATAACCCTTCTGAATTTAGGGGTTTTACCTGCTGATTTTCAGCCTGTCAGCTTTGTACAAGCCGACAGAACGATAGGAACTGCGGCGTTATTTACCAATGCTGATGGTTCTTATAATATTCCATCAACCGGAGTATATGCTGTTGGATTTGCGTTCAGATATGGTACAGGTTTACAGGCTTCTTTATTGTCAGGATCTCCCGGTATCGCTATCGCAAGAACCAGATCTGCAGTAACCACTTTGATAGACACACGTCCATTCAGTGGAGTTAATCTTGCATTAGCAGTTAACTTAACACTTTCCGATTCCAGCATCAATTCTTTGTATTCATTCCAGGCGGGTGACAAAGTTTCTTTCGGACTTGTAGATTCCGGTGTTATCACGGCAGGATTATTAGGATCCAGTATTGCGTCATTCTACATTTACAAAGTATCGAACTAGTAAAACATATTGTTAGTTATCTATACCATTTAACCCATCGCTTATAACGCGATGGGTTAATTTTTAAATAGCATTTGAAACATTTCTTTATATTTGATAAAAACTAATGAAATGAATGAGTTTGTTGCAGTTATCATCCTTATAATTATCTTCGTCATTTTGAATAATCTGAACAGCAAAATCAGAAAATTGGAAAAGGAGATTTCAGATCTTCATAATAAGATCAACAAGACTGCTCAGGCTCAGACAGAAATAATTCATAAGACAACCTCAACGGAAAACAGTTTGATTCCGCAGCAAGAGGTACCTCAACAGGTTCAGCAGGAAGATATACCATACCGTGAAAAAAGTGAAAAAACCTCAACACCAGTTCAAAAAGACTGGCTTGCTCCTGTTTCTGATTTTTTAAAACAAAATGCACTTACCATTATCGGAATTTTTACCCTTGTTCTCGGAATTGGTTATTTTGTAAAATATGCCATTGATAAAAACTGGATCGGCGAAGCAGCAAGAGCGGGAATCGGTTTTTGTACCGGAGCAGGAATCATCATCACCGGGCATTTTCTCAGAAAAAATTATCAGGCTTTTTCTTCCATCATTACAGGAGGCGGTGTTGCTGTTCTGTATTTCACAGCAACCATTGCCTTTCGTGAATATCATCTGTTTACCCAAAATACTGCTTTTATCATAACAGCACTGATTACCGCAGCTTCTATCATCCTGTCCTATTACTATAAAAGTGAAGTATTGATTATCTTTTCACTGATAGGAGGTTTTGCAGCTCCTTTCATGATCAGTACAGGACAAAGTAATTATCTTTTCCTTTTTATTTATATTACTCTTTTAAATACAGGAATGCTGGCTGCCTCTTTTCTCCAGCACTGGAAAAGTGTGGGATGGACAGCTTATATTTTTACAACAGGCTACCTTTTATTCTGGACCCATGAAAGCCCGGAGCTTTTAAGCATTACTTTTTATCTGATCAGTTATGCAATTTTCTATATTTTTGGTCTGTACGATTACTTCAGAAGAAATATCCTTTCAACCTCTGATATTTTAATACTTGCTTTCGCTAATTTTTCAAGTATTCTGGGGCTTCTTTACATTTTTGATACATTAAAATATGAACCCCCGATTGTTTTTCCGCTTATTTTTGCTGCTGTCAACACTATTTTACTTTTCAGAGAATATACCCGAAAAAGCTTTGGAGTAGCTTATTCTGTATTTGCAGGGCTTGTTACCAGCCTTATAACCATTGCGGTTGCTATTCAGTTTAAAACGCATCTCATCACCAGCATCTGGGCCATAGAAACTACCCTCCTTCTTTTTATCTGGAAAAAAACAGGTCATAAGATTTTCAAAACCTTCTTTTATATCCTGTTTCCATTGGTGATGATCGCCCAGCTTATAACCTGGACTGAATATTTTGGAACAAAAGATTTCAATATCATATTCAATCCTCCGTTTATCACCAGTTCCTTTACTATTGTTTCCATCATGATTAATCTGTATTTGCTAAGGAACACAGTGAAAGAGGCACAGGAAAAAAGCAATAACTTTTTTGAAGATCTTATTACCGTAATCAGTTATGGGGTTATCTATATTACTTTTCTTCTTGAAATCACTTATCATATTTCGGAAATGCCATGGTCAGCCATTACCAGCACAGGGTTTTTATTCAGCATTTATTATATTTTTATTTTATTGTTTTTCAGGAAACTGCTGAGCATCAGAAATGATGTTCAAAACCTACTGATTTATATGTTTTTCTTCCTGATCGTAATAAATACATCGGTTTCGACTCTTCCGGTTGTGACCGCTGTCTTAACAAAAAAGCTCCATTTAAGCTTTTATTTCCTTCATCTTCTGCAATGGATTCCTTTTATATACATAGGATACAGAATTATTCCTGCTTCAGCGTTTAACAAGCAAAAGATTTCTTACTGGATACAGGCTCTGGCGCTAATCATTTCTGTAAGCTGCGAGCTGCACCATTCTTATATTTTAATACTTTCCAATGATATTTCCCATTCTTATAAAGCAAGTGAACATTTCAATATTCTTTATCTTCCTGTTATATGGACAATTCTTGCCAGTATTTTTATTTATACCGGGTTGAAAAAGAATATTCAGGAATATAACAAGATCGGCTTTGCATTGGTAGGCCTGATGGTATTGAAACTTTATGGTTATGATGTATGGCAAATGGATAATATTTCAAGAATCAGCGCCTTTATTGTTCTCGGAGTTATTTTATTACTAAGCTCTTTTACTTTCCAGCGACTGAAAAATATGATCAGAAATATGGTAGATAAAAAGGATAAAAAAGATGAAAGCGCAGACTGATAATCAGAAAAAAAGTTTTTATTTATAAATAGAATGTAAAACAATTCAATATTTTATTAAGATTTTATAAAAAATAACTATATTTATCACGTTTTTAACAGTTACATATTCCAATTATGAAAAAACTATTCTATTCTTTTTTACTTCTATCCTCTGCTACTTTATTGGCTCAGCAAAAAAATCCTGCTGTAAAGTTTGCAGTGGCTGACAATGCCATTGGGACAGTAGAATTATTCAATACAAAAAAGAACGTATTACAGGTTTCTAAAGTATACAATACTCCAGCGAGTCTTCCCCAAAGCTTAAAAAAATACAGTTCTGTTTTTACAAAAGGCGTAACTGAATATAAGTTTAAAAACGGAGAAAACGTACTTGACAGAATGGCATTATCCAATATGAATGCACAATACAATATTCCGGCAGATAACCCTGTATTTATTGAGGGATATGAATTTGCAGATACCAGCACAATGATATATCCTGAAATCAAGAAAAGAACTGAAACAAAAGATTACAACGGTAAGAAAACATTATTTATTTACACTACTGAATAACTTGAATAATATAGAAAGGATGCTGAAAACAGCATCCTTTTTTATTTTAATATTTATTGTTCCATTTTTTCTTAAGCTCCTCGTAAATCTTCTTTTCTGTAGCATTATTACCAGGCTCATATAATTTCACATTCCTGATTTCTTCCGGAAGAAAATCCTGTTCCACAAAGTTTCCTTCATAAGAATGGGCATATTTGTATTCTTTTCCGTAATCAAGGTCTTTCATCAATTTTGTAGGTGCATTTCTCAAATGAAGAGGTACAGGCAGATTTCCGGTCTGCTTTACCAGAGCCAACGCTTCATTAATCGCCATATACGCAGAATTACTTTTAGGGGAAACCGCAAGATATACGGCTGTTTCACTTAGTATAATCCTTGCTTCAGGATTCCCGATCACATTGATCGCCTGAAAACAGTTGTTGGCAACTACCAAAGCATTGGGGTTAGCCAGCCCTACATCCTCAGCAGCCAGAATAAGCATTCTCCTTGCAATAAACTTAATATCTTCTCCCCCGGCAATCATTCTTGCCAGCCAATACACCGCTCCGTTCGGATCACCTCCGCGCATGGATTTGATAAAAGCTGAGATGATATCATAATGCTGCTCTCCGTTTTTATCATACAAAGCCATCGTTTCCTGGAGAACTTCAAGAACATCAGAATTCAGGATTTCCGTTGTACCCGAATTTTTATACTGGTTCAAAACCAGCTCTACGGAATTGATCAGTTTTCTGGCATCACCACCGGAATACTGAATGAAAGCTTCTTTTTCAAGGATTTTAAAATCTGTTGCTTCATCTTTATTGTATCTTTCTGATGCGATATCAATCAGTTCTTCCAGTTTTTCATAGCTTAAAGCTTTTAAAACATAAACCTGGCTTCTTGAAAGCAGCGCTGAAACCACCTCAAAGCTTGGATTCTCAGTAGTTGCTCCAATTAAAACAATCCAGCCTTTTTCTACCGCATGCAATAATGAATCCTGCTGCGACTTATTAAACCTGTGGATTTCATCAATAAACAAGATCGGTGATTTTCCGGAAAACAAATTCTGCTTCTTGGCATCTTCAATTACATCGCGTACATCTTTCACCCCGGAAGAAACTGCAGAAAGCTTATAAAACTTTCTCCCCGACTGCTCAGAGATAATTTCAGCGAGTGTTGTTTTCCCCGTTCCCGGAGGCCCCCAGAATATCAGCGAATTCAGGGTATTGTTTTCAATCATCTTTCTGATTGTTCCTTTGTCGCCGGTAAGATGCTCCTGCCCAAGAACATCGTTCAGGGTTTTGGGTCTTAATTTTTCAGCTAATGGGATATTTTGATTCAAAGTAATTCTATTTTTTAAGATCAATGTCCCGGATTTCCGATCTCCGAAACTTATAACAAAATTAAACTAATTTTCATTTTTTTACCCTATTTTTGCATTGTTTTGAAACTTACATTCAATAAAATCATTACATTTCCGCTGGTAATTTTGATCAAATTTTACCAATGGTTCATCTCGCCCTTACTTCCCAAAAACTGCCGTTACGAACCTACCTGCTCTCACTATATGATTGAGTCGCTTCAGGTACATGGTGTTTTTAAAGGTTTCTGGCTGGGATTTAAAAGAATTTTAAGATGCCATCCCTGGGGAGGAAGCGGTTACGATCCTGTTCCACCCAAACATAAATGTCAATAATCAAACTATTAAATCAATAGAAAAATGAATACTATCTTTTTCAGAATTTATCTTGTGCTGTTTGCATTCACTACGCAGCTTCTTTTTGCACAGGAATACCCTGGAGGTTTATCTGACGGAACTTTAGATATCAATGGAAGCAATGTTCCTGTAAAAATCTATTCTACCACAGAGATGGGAGACCTTACAGCTTTTCCGGACAGAGAATCAGACAAGAACCAGTCTTTCGTTGTGATTCTTAATGAATCCAATTTTGAACCTGCTTATTACAATTATGGGGCATCAACTTTAGCAAAGTATAAGGATTCCAAGTATCAGTTTTTTGATAAAAACTTTAAGTTGATTGATACTGGTGTTACCAAAGAAAATATCACTACTTTTAAATATGCAGTAAAGACTGTAAAACCTATCACTGATTCTGATAAAGTAGAACTTAAGACTTCATTTAAAATCTGGGATCCTTCAAAAGGTATTCACATCGGATCATTTACGCTTCACTTTTATAGTTTGATGTTTGTTTTTGCCTTTGGATTCGGATATGTTTTAATGACGAGAATCTTTAAGATTGATAATGTGAACCAGAAATACCTTGAACCTCTGTTCACATGGACATTGATCGGGACTATTCTGGGAGCAAGATTAGGACATGTTATCTTTTATCAGCCGGAACTATTTAAAGAGGATTTCTGGAGTGTATTTTTACCGATAAGTACAAAAAACGGTTTAAAATTCACAGGTTTTTCAGGACTGGCGAGCCATGGTGCTACAATTGCCCTGATTTTCACCACGCTTTATTATTCATTTAAAATCATTAAGAAAAACCCTTTTTGGGTATATGACAGACTAGGTATTGTCGTAGCTTTAGGAGGAGCGTTTGTAAGAATGGGGAATTTTTTCAATTCTGAAATCGTTGGTAAACCAGCGGACCCGAATTCTCCGTTTGCTTTGCTTTTCCCACAACAAAGCAGTGAGTATGGTCTTACTGTACCCCGTTACCCAAGCCAGTTATTTGAAGCGGTAGGATATGTTCTTCTTTTCATTTTACTATGGGTACTTTATAGAAAAACAGATAAAAAATATCAGCAAGGATGGTTATTTGGTTTATTCTTTATCATCCTTTGGGCGATCAGATTCTTTGTTGAATTCCTTAAAGAGCCACAGGGAGATGAATTCATCCAGATTGGCGGGCTGAATACAGGTCAGGTTCTTTCGATTCCGTTTATGATTGCAGGAGTTGTCATCATGATTGTTTCTAAGAAATTCAAGATCACTGAGGCAGAAAACGAGAAGCCGGAATAAACCATTTAAACTGAAAAATAAAAAGGCAAATTTGTAGAAATACAGATTTGCCTTTTTTATTAACTGTTTACTTACAGATTTCTCTCCGCTTTCCTGTTCAGTTCTTCAAAAACAGACCCAAAGGCATCAATGACATCAGTGGGCAGCATCGATTCTTTTGAATGTTTTTCTGAAGCAATATCGGCCGCTCTGCCATGCAGCCATACCCCAAGAATACAGGTTTCCTCTTCAGAATATTTCTGAGCCAGAAGCGAAGTGAGAATTCCGGTAAGAATATCTCCGCTTCCTCCTTTGGCAAGACCTGCATTTCCGGTTATATTATAGAATACTTTTCCCTCCGGAGTAACAACCTGGGTATGGTGATCTTTAAGAACAATGTAAAGATCAAGTTCTTTTGCCTTTTTCCTTGCCAGTTCAAGTCTTTCAAAAGAATTATCTGTACTTCCGAAAAGTCTTTCAAACTCTTTCGGATGAGGAGTTATGATTGATTTTTTGGGAATGAGTTTCAAATTTTTTGGATCATTTGAAATAATATTCAATGCATCTGCATCCAGAACCAATGGCTGAGAATAGTTTTTAAGAAAACTCAAAAAGCCTTTCTCTGTACCGGAATGCGTTCCCAAACCAGGACCTGCACCACAGGTAACATCTTTGTCCATTTCAAAATTTGTGATAAACTGCTCCCCTCCTTTTATAAACATTGCTTCAGGGCATGAAGTCTGTAAAATATTGTATCCGCATTCCGGAGCGAGTGTAAAGGTCAGCCCTGCTCCGGTTTTGAGAGCTGATCGTGTTGCCAGCACTGCTGCTCCTATTTTTCCATAGCTTCCTCCTATGATGGCAGCCTTACCATAACTGCCTTTATGAGAAAATTCCTGTCTCGGAATGAATATCGATCCCACCAGCTGATCATCAATTACAGAGTAATCAGAATCAGTTGTATCTGTGTATATTTTGCTTAAATCAATATCCAGCTGTACTACTTTTCCGGTATATTTCCCTGTTTCAGGATGAAGGAAGGTTCTTTTCCAACATTGAAAGGTCAGTGTATAATCAGCTTTCAGAATAACCGGATTATTATCAAACATTTCATCTGCTGATAATCCCGAAGGAATATCGATGGATATCTTACTATTTTTTTTGCTGTTCAATTGTTCAACAAGCCTTTTATAATCACCTTCCAACGGCCTGGATAATCCCGTTCCGAAAAGAGCATCGATAATAATTGTTTTATCATCAAAATTATAGTGTTCTTCGGGATCAAATTTTCTGACGGTAATTCCCGACAAATCGCGGAGTCTTTTCAGGTTAACAGAAGCATCTTCTGAAAATTTCCTTTTGGAATCGCTTACAAATACATCCAAATCAAAACCTTTCAGATAAAGTAGCCTTGCGACAGCCAGGCCGTCACCTCCGTTATTTCCGTTACCACAAAATACAGCCAGTTTCTTATGGTTTTTACAGTGTTCCGAAATCCAATGAGCAGCAGCCATTGAAGCTCTTTCCATTAATTGAATAGAAGAAACCGGCTCATGGGAAATTGTAAACTGATCCCAGCTGCGTATCTGTTCTGCGGTAAAAATTTTCATAGATGAAACAAACTTTTAAGCAAATTACAAAAGATTTTTCATTATGATATCACGTCATTAATAAAAATAAAAAGTCATCATTAATGAAATAATGTATTGTTAAAATGCTGAAATATTCATTAAAACTGTTAGCAGGAAATGAGCTTAAATTTCAATATTTTGGAAATAAAAAACGATTAAACGTAGTGTTTTTTACATTTTTTAATTATATTTTTGTGTATATACTAATTAAAAAAATATAAATTATGGGATTTGTAAAAGAATTTAAAGAGTTTGCCTTTAAGGGCAATGTTCTCGATCTTGCTGTCGGTGTGATCATTGGGGCAGCATTTGGTAAAATTGTTTCCTCATTAGTGGAAGATGTAATCACTCCTCTTATACTCAACCCGGCATTGAAAGCCGCCGGCGCAGAAAACATTGCAAAACTTACATGGAATGGTGTTGCCTATGGAAACTTCCTTTCAGCAGTAATCAGTTTCCTTTGTATTGCAATGGTTCTCTTCTGGATCATCAAACTGGCTAACAAAGTGAACAAGAAAGAGGCTCCTGCTCCTGCCGGACCTACAGAAGATCAAAAATTACTGATGGAGATCAGAGATTTGCTGAAAAGCAAAAATATCTAATCTTTTAAACAACAGTTTAAAAATAAAAAAGCACCTCAGGTCTACTCTAGAGGTGCTTTCATTTTATTCAGATAGTTTCTCTTCCCATTCATATTTTTGCTCTACAGAAAACCTTTGATTTGTAGTCACTCTGGCTTTATAGTTTTTTGGCAATGCATCTGAAAGCTTAGCAAATATTTTATTCATATGAGCTTCTTTTGCTGCAACATAATCCTTTAAACTAATTTTTTCTTTTTTTAAGAATTCAGGTTTAAAAGCAATGTTTGAATTATCATTTACATCTACCGACTCAGCTTTCCATATGTCATAATCTTTATTATCTACTCTAATATCAAGAATTAATCCTGGAAGGCCATAAAATTTGAATGGTCCCGCAGAGTAGGGTAAATCTTTAGTAAAATAAGCAGTTACCTTTGAACCTCTAAAGATCGTTGTCGCTTTTTGGCACTTGTAACCAGCTATTGTTTTGGTTTCTTTTTCTTCAATATTCCATTTTGGTTGTGGAACTTTGTCGTAAATAAAAAACTCTCTACTATCTACATTAGAAGTGAAAAAGAAGTTTCTTTCCGCTTCATTATTTTTATCTAAATCAGAAACAAAGTATTGTTTTGCTGGTTTTTTACCATTATCTAAATTCACACCCAAAGTCCAAGAGTCTGTTAATTTATTATTAATGATAATTGAATCTTGGATTGACAACACTTGATTATTTTTTATATACAGGTCTTCATGTGTTGTTGTAAAAGAGGATAATACTCTTAGATATTTTACATGGACTTGTTGAGTGAAATAAAACCCACAAATTAAAATTGAGGGTAATAAAAGTATCTTTTTCATAAATTATCTTTTTTAAAATCATAACCCTTTCAACATCTGCTGAAAGGGTTAGAAGCATTAAATCAACTTAATTAACTTAGCCAGAAACCAGCTGCCCATAAAGCGACTTTAACTCCTGTTTGGAAGTTTTGGCAACTCTGTAAATCTGGCTGATCTGATGTTATCGTTTCTTGCCCTACTATTTGGCCACCAGACCAATAAGTAACAACAACACTACACTCTTGATATACAACGGTTTTTTGAACCGTTACAGTTTCAGTGCTTTCAACAGTTTTGATCATTTTTCCAGCGTCATTGCCTTTAGCGTTAACAAGTCCAGCTACACCGAAGGCAGCTAATAAAATTAATTTTTTCATAATAAAGTGTTTTTAATGTTAGTTATTGTTTTTAAGAACTCATTTCAAAAATATTAAAATAAATCAAACTACAAAGGAATTATTTTTTATGTTAAGTTGCTTTTTTCTAGTTACTTTGTATAGTTAAAAATAAAGATTGTAATTTTTTTACTAAATTCCATATTGTAATTAAGAAAGATTTTTTAATGAGTATTTCAGTAGTATTTAAATGGCATTGAAATGAAAAACCATCCATCAGGATGCTTTTATTTTTCTTTGTATTGCTCAAAAATTAAGACCTTGGGAAAGTCGATTATGGCGTTGGGAATTTGCGATTATACTATTATAATAATGACAGAATAAGACTTAATTTAAAAAGGAAAGAGTCCGATAGAATATCGAACTCTTTATTATCAAAAGATTATTTGATTTTGTCTAAACTTTTGGGTGCACTCTAAATTGAGGTACTTTCATTTATGATATCATTTCAACTTATTGAATCTGTAAGATACTTGAAATCTGCTCTGCCAGGGAAAGCCCGATTCTATCCTGTGCTTCAAGAGTAGATGCTCCCGTGTGAGGGGTAAGAGAAATTTTAGAATGCGTAAGGATTTCTTTTGATGGTGTTGGTTCATTAATGAAAACATCCAAACCGGCAAATCGTACTTTACCTGAATCCAAAGCCTGAATTAAAGCTGCTTCATCAATAACTCCACCTCTTGAACAGTTTACCACAGCCACTCCGTCTTTCATTATTTCAAACTCATCCTTCCCGATCATATAACCGTCCTTCTGTGCAGGAACGTGTAAAGTAATGAAGTCCGAATGTTTTAAAACATCCTGTAACGGCTCTGTTTCGATATCAACATTGATGAACTGGTTATTGTAAAATTTCACTTTGATACTTGCTCTTCCGACGTTATTATCAGCGGCAATCACTCTCATCCCAAGTCCTAAAGCAATTCTTGCCACTTCCTGGCCGATTCTTCCCATTCCTACAATACCGATGGTTTTTCCTCTCAGTTCGATACCTGCAGCATATGCTTTTTTAAGACCTGCAAATTCAGTATCTCCTACAACAGGCATTTTTCTGTTAGAATCCTGAAGAAATCTCGCCCCGGAAAATAAATGAGCGAAAACAAGCTCAGCCACAGATTCCGATGATGCTGAAGGAGTGTTGATCACATGAATCCCTTTTTCCCTTGCATAATCTACGTCAATATTATCCATACCAACACCTCCTCTTCCAATAATGTCGATAGACGGACATCCATCAATAATATCTTTTCTTACCTGTGTGGCACTTCTCACCAATAATGTGCGGATTTTGTGCTCATTAATATAATCTACTAAAAATTCCTGGGGAACTTTTGTAGTAATCACCTCAAAGCCTTTTTCTGTCAATGCATCTATTCCAGATTGATCCAGGCCGTCGTTTGCTAAAACTTTCATAAAATTTCAAGTATATTAAAAAATGAAAGATTTAAAAATTAAAGGTACTGGTTCACATTTAATTTTTAAATCTTTGAATTATATTTTTATTCGCCGTCTTCTTTGAATACCTCAATGGTCACTTGTTTTTCTACCAAATCCGTAAATCTTCCTTTGTATCTTGTAGCTCTTACCAGATGGTTGTCTATCCAGTGATAATTTCCTCCTCTTGGTTTTCCGCAAAGCACGCTGTGGTATTTGAAGCCATGCTTATCCAGCCAGTCGATCGTAATTTGTTTCAGATTTTCGGTTCTTGAAGTAAAAAAGCAGATCTGATGTCCTTCGTCATACCATCTGTTGATCGTTTCCAGAGCATCAGGGTAGGGTTCGCAGGTAACCATTCTTTCCGGCTCTTCATTGGGAACGTCATCAGTAATGGTTCCGTCGATATCTATTAAGTAATTTTTTATTCCATCCTTTAGAATAGGACTAATGTGTTCAATGTATTCTAATTCCATTACTAAATATTAAAAAACAAAGTTAGCGTTTTTACCATTATCAGGCATATTAATCTTGCTTTATATTAATATTTTACTATAAAAACTGGTTTTCAAAGAATAATATCAATATTTTATCAACCATTCAAGCCGAATTAGTTAAAAATTTTCATTTCACATTTATTTTTACATCATAAAGTGGAGATCTGAAAGCAACTACTCAGTGAATGGACAAATTTACCTGCCAGTCTTTTCTGACTTCCTCAATTTCATTGCTATGATTACAAAAAGCATGATGTTTATCTAAAAATTTCCAAAATACATTTATTACTCTTACATTTGTAGGAATGGAAGAATTTGTTGTTTTAGTAAATCCTGAAGATGAGGTTTTAGGGCTGATGGAAAAGCAGCAGGCTCACATCAATGGCCTGTTACACCGTGCTTTTTCTGTATTTCTTTTCAACAGTAAAGGGGAAATGCTTCTTCAGAAAAGGGCTTCAGGAAAATATCATTCTCCTAACCAATGGACCAATGCCGTATGCTCGCACCCGCGTGACGGGGAAACTTATCAGCAAGGAGCGGTACGCAGACTAAAGGAAGAACTGGGAATTGAAGCAGAACTTTCAGAAAAATTCCATTTTATTTACAAAGCAGATGTAGGCGGTGGTCTTTGGGAGCACGAGCTGGATCATGTATTTGTGGGAAATCATGAAACTGATTTCAATTTAAATAAAGAAGAAGTGGAAGAAGTAAGATTCATTTCCATGGAAGATCTGGATAAGGAAATTTCCAAACATCCTGAAAACTTTACAGAATGGTTCAAAATCATCCTCGAAGAATATAAACACCATTTTTAACGATGAAAAAAATATTGCTTTTTTCTGCACTTTTGACGGGAAGTCTGTTTTTTGCCCAAAAAGCAAAGGTCTATGAAAATTCCAATTATTCTATTACTGTTCCTGAAGGCTGGAAATCTACCAACGACAGTGAAATTGTTAATATTTTCCCTACCAGCCAGATAGGGGCAATTACCATTTCGGAATATCATGATCTTCCCCTTCCCAAAGCGGAAGTAAAAAAATTTATGCTGGCACTTTATCAATCACAAGACCCGGAGGATAAAGTAAAAGAAAAAAAGAGCCAGAAAGGATATACAGAATATTTCTATGAGCATTTCGATGAAAAAGAGAAGCTGTTCTGGGTAACCAAAGCTTTTCAAAAAGATAAAAACTTATATTTGGTTTCCATCAACTGTGGCCAGAAATACTGGAACGGAAACTATATGACCCTGTTCAATGAGACTTTTAACAGTTTTAAAATAAAGAAATAAAAATTAAATATGAAGAAAACAGCCTTGTACGACAAACATGTTTCTTTGGGAGCTAAGATCGTACCTTTCGCAGGTTTTGAAATGCCTGTTCAATATTCAGGGGTTACAGAGGAGCATTTTGCAGTAAGAGAAAAAGCGGGATTATTTGATGTTTCCCACATGGGACAGTTTTTCATCGAAGGGCCGGGTTCAAAAGACCTTTTGCAGTATGTAACTACCAATAATGTAGATGCACTTGAAAACGGAAAAGCTCAATATTCCTGCCTTCCTAACGAAAACGGAGGAATTGTAGATGACCTTATTGTTTACAAAATGGAAGATGACAAATATTTTGTAGTAGTAAACGCATCCAACATCGACAAAGACTGGAATCATATTTCAAAATACAATACTTTCGGGGCTAAAATGACCAATGCTTCTGATGAGATGTCATTATTGGCAGTTCAGGGGCCTAAAGCTACTGAAATTCTTCAAAAACTTACAGACGTAAATCTTTCAGAAATTCCTTACTATCATTTTACTATAGGAACTGTTGCGGGCGAAAACGATGTGATTATTTCAAACACAGGATACACAGGAAGCGGTGGTTTTGAGATTTATTTCAATAACGAAAGTGCTGAAAAACTTTGGGATGCCGTAATGGAAGCTGGTAAAGAAGAAGGAATTATTCCTTGCGGATTGGCTGCCAGAGATACTTTAAGATTAGAAAAAGGATTCTGCCTGTACGGAAATGATATCGATGATACAACGTCTCCAATTGAAGCCGGTTTAGGGTGGATCACTAAATTTGATAAAGATTTCGTTTCTAAAGATGTTTTCGCAAAACAGAAAGAAGAAGGAGTTACAAGAAAACTAGTAGGTTTCGAACTGACAGATAAAGGAGTTCCAAGACATGACTATCCTGTAGTGGATGCTGAAGGAAACGTGATCGGAAAAGTAACTTCCGGAACACAGTCTCCAATGAAAAAAGTTGGATTAGGTCTTGCTTACGTAGACAAACCTCACTTCAAATTAGGATCTGAAATCTTTATCCAGGTAAGAAACAAGAACATTCCTGCAAAAGTGGTGAAAGCTCCTTTTGTATAATTGGAAAAAAACCCAAAAGAGGCTGTGAACAAATCACAGCCTCTTTTGGGTTTATATCCAAACCTTATAGGTTTTAAAAACCTATAAGGTTTATTATTTGCAAAATTAGTTTCCAGTTAAATTTATTCATTTACGCCAAAGAACTTCTGCAGTTCTTCAACATTTTTTTTGTCATTACCCACGAAAATCTCTTTATCGGTAATAAATACAGGTCTTTTCAGGAAAGTATAATGGTCCAGCAGCAATTCTTTAAAATCTTTTTCTGTTAATGATTTTACATCCAGACCTCTCAGTTTGATCTGAGTAGATTTTTTACTGAATAATGCTTCGTATGACTTTGTTTTTTTATGCATTTCCGCCAATTCATCTTTTGTAATTGGTTCTTTTTTGATTTCACGAAGTTCCCAGTCTGTAAGGTCAAATTGGGCTAAAATTTTTCTGCATGTATCGCATGTATTGAGATAAAATACTTTCTTCATTACGGGTTCTAAATCTTTTATGGGTTAAAATTCTCTTTCATTGAAAGTTTCGTCTTTCAAAAGTAGGATTTAATCTAAAACTTTGGAAATTATTAAATAACTTTATTCAAATTTTATAAAGATGCAGAACAAGCCAATTACTTTTCAGTTTATTTCGGAGCCTTCAGATGTTAATTACGGAGGAAATGTACATGGAGGAAGTGTTATGAAATGGATTGACCAGGCCGGTTATGCATGCGCGACAACCTGGAGTGGTAATTATTCTGTTACCGTCTATGTTGGTGGAATCCGTTTTTATGATCCTATAAAAATCGGGGAAGTAGTAAAAGTAGATGCCCAGGTGATTTATACCGGAACTTCAAGCATGCATATCGCCATCAATGTTTTTTCAAGAAATTTAAAACAGCCCAACTTTGAGAAGAAAACACATTGTATTATCGTGTTTGTAGCGGTGGATGAAAATGGAAAAAAACTCCCTGTTCCAAAATGGACACCGGAAACAGAGGAAGAAAAACAGCTTGAAATGTATGCCAAACGCCTGATGGAGCTGAGAACGCAGATTGAAGATGAAATGAAACCTTTTTTGTAAGAGCAGGTTTCGGGATGCGATATTGCGAGATTTAAGGTTTAAGGTTTTGGGAAACCAGTAACAAAAAACGACCAATCACATGATATGAAAAGTTTTTTTACTTTAACAGCATTGCTTGTAATAGCTTTGGTGCAGTCTCAGACACACCGGTTTATTTATGAGCTTCAGTATAAAATGGATTCTACCGAGGCTGGATATGAAAAAGTGAATATGATCCTGGATATCACCCCGAAGGAAGTAAAATTCTATGGAAAAGATCTCGCTATCAGAGACTCACTGAATAAAAAATTCGGAACGAACTTCAGCTATACGGATATGACCGGACAGGTGGTTAAGAGAAAGATCAATTCTTTTGATAATGAAAATTTCATCAACATTAAAAATGGATATTACACATTTAAAACAACGGATAAGATCAATTGGACGATTGCTGATGAGATTAAAAAGGTAGAAAACTATACTTTACAAAAAGCAACTGCAAAATTTGGAGGGAGAAGCTGGACGGGCTGGTTCTGTAAAGACATTCCATTTAATGAAGGGCCATTCAAACTGCGTGGATTACCCGGTTTAATCTTTGAGCTATCAGATGCTAAGAAAAATTTCCTTTATACGCTCGTTAAAAGCAGAGAACTTCCGGAAGTCTCCTCTACTTCAGATTTCCTGGAATCCAGCTTTGGTAATAAAGCAATTCCTATTAACGATAAGCAAAAACATAAGCTGCTTATGGAATTTTATAATGATCCTTTTGCTTTTGAAAGAAATAATATCAGCAAATCCAATAATGACCTTAGAATTAATATCAACGGAAAGGAAATTCATAATGTTGATGAACTGAATACCCAGACCAAAAGCATGCAGGAGGTTATCAGAAAATATAATAACCCGATTGAAATCAATAAGGCGATGCATTATCCGGTATATTAAAGCTATGGTTATTTTTAAGTTTGGGCTAAAGCCAATGGGATTTAAAATTTATTTGGCTGGGCTAAAGCCCACCCCTATTGAATTTTAACAATAAGATCTTTTATCTTTTATCTTTTATCTTTTATCTTTTATCTTTTATCTTTTATCTTTTATCTTTTATCTTTTATCTTTTATCTTTTATCTTTTATCTTTTATCTTTTTAACATAATTCATATATTTGTACCCTCAAAAGGAAATGGTGTTCTTCCTTACCCAACCGCTTTATAAAAGCTGATGACGCCTGATTAAAAGATTATTAACAAATAACTAATCAGGATTATTATGTCAAAAAGTCAAAGAACATTAGCGAAAAAAGCAATTTTCCATACTCATCTTTTCTTCAGAAAATTTCCAGCAATTCCTTATATTTTAAAATGGCTGTATATCAGTATCATCATTGGTGTGTTGGTAGGAACCGCTTCTGCAGGATTTCTTCAGTCTTTAGAATGGGCAACAAACTTCAGAGAAAATCATCTCTGGCTGATTGCTTTACTTCCTGCTGCAGGATTTCTGATAGGACTTCTTTATTATTATTTCGGAAAAGATGTGGAGGCTGGAAATAATCTGTTGATTGATACCATCCATGAACCCAAGGGAATAATTCCTTTTAAAATGGCTCCTTTTGTCTATCTGGGAACAATTGCAACGCATTTCTTCGGAGGCTCTGCCGGCCGTGAAGGAACAGCTCTTCAGATGGCAGGTGCTATCGCAGATCAGCTCACCAAACCTTTTAAACTTGACCGAAATGAAAGAAAAATATTAATTATTGCTGCTATTGCTGCCGGATTTGGCTCTGTTTTCGGAACGCCGCTGGCAGGAGCCGTTTTTGGTCTTGAAGTTTTTCTGATCGGAAGGATTCGTTACAATGCAATCTTTCCGGCATTTGCTTCTGTAATTCTGGCGGACTGGGCTACCAATCTCTGGAATGTAAAACATACCCATTACCATATTGATTTTATTCCTAAACTTGAGTTCTTACCAATTTTATACAGCATTCTGGCAGGAATAGCTTTTGGAATCTGCGCTGCTGCATTCAGTAAAATCATCCACTGGATGGGCTCTGTCTTCAAATCAAATATCAAATACCCTCCGCTTCGTCCTGTGGTAGGAGGAATTATTATAGCGCTTGCCGTTTTTGCGATGGGAACAACCCGTTATATCGGGCTGGGCGTTCCTGTAATTGTGGAATCTTTTGAAAAGCAGCTTCCACTATATGATTTTGCTCTAAAAATGATTTTTACCATTGTTACGCTTTCGGCCGGATTCAAAGGTGGAGAAGTTACTCCTTTATTCTTTATCGGAGCCACTTTAGGCAGTGCCTTATCACTGTTCATTCCTCTACCTTTCGGGTTATTGGCTGGGATGGGCTTTGTAGCGGTATTTGCAGGAGCCACCAATACGCCTTTAGCCTGTATGCTGATGGGAATTGAATTATTCGGGGCAGAATGCGGTGTATATGTAGCGATTGCGTGTGTCGTTTCTTATCTTCTTTCAGGACATAACAGTATTTATTCAAGACAGAAAATCGGAGAAGCAAAAAACAGAAGATATGAAAGTCAGCAGGACAAGTCTGTTTCTGATTTTTTATAAGGGGTTTCGAGATACGGGGTGCGGGTTACGAGTTACGGGATGCAGGGTGCGGAGTCACAGTTATTTATTTTATTGCTGGATGCGGACGCTGGTTTTTATTGATTCTTAGTTCTTCACTTATAACATCTTGAACCCAAAATCCCTTAAACTTAAAAAACCAAAACTGAAATCCCGAATCCCACACCACGAAACCCGAAATCCCGAAACTCGCAACACGCATCTCATTACCCTTAAACTCTCCCGCTCCCTTCATCATTTCCAACTATAATTCGTAATTTTACCCCATGTTCGATTACAGATTAAAAGTTTTCCATACGGTAGCTACCCGATTAAGTTTCACGAAGGCTTCAGAGGAGCTTCATATTTCCCAACCTGCCGTTACCAAGCATATCAAAGAGATTGAAATTCAGATAGGAGCCAAATTATTTGATCGTAAAGGAACTTCTATCCAACTGACCCAGAGCGGAAAGATTTTGTTTGAACATGCAGAGAAAATCAGAAATATCTACCGTGACATGGAATTTGAGATCAGCCAGATCAGTCAGCAGCATAAGGGAAAACTGATTATCGGGGCAAGTACAACCGTTGCACAGTATATTTTACCGGAGATTTTAGCCAAATTCAATTCTTATTATAAAGATATTAAGATTGAGCTTCTTACCGGAAATACGGAAACCATCTCAACACTTTTAAAAGAAGAAAAAATTGACCTGGGTATCATTGAAGGGGAATCACAGTCTTCTTATTTTGAATATAAAACTTTTAAACCTGATGAAATTGTTCTCGCAGCAAAATCAGATCACCCTCTTGCCCATAAAACATTAAGCTTAAAAGATCTTTATCAGCTGGATCTTATCTTCAGGGAACAGGGGTCCGGAACGCTGGAATTCATCCAAAACAGGCTTAAAGAAAAGGAAATTAATATCCATGAATTGAATACTGTCATACAGCTGGGAAGCAGTGAAAGTATTAAAAATTACCTTCTACACTCGGAATGTATGGCGTTTCTTTCTATCAGCACTATCCTTAACGAACTGAAAAACAACATCCTTACAGTGATTGATATTAAAAACTTCATTATTGAGAGAGAT
The DNA here is from genome assembly GCF_005503635.1 of Chryseobacterium sp. 2VB. NCBI lineage: Bacteria > Pseudomonadati > Bacteroidota > Flavobacteriia > Flavobacteriales > Weeksellaceae > Chryseobacterium > Chryseobacterium sp. 2VB. The sequence continues at coordinate 64,307 of NZ_SCNC01000002.1, read as the reverse complement.
TTTCATTTTATCCTTCCCAAAGGAGAACAATCTGAACTGATCAAACTTTTTTTGAGGTTTGCAGAATAACAAGCAATAAGCAATAAGCAATAAGCAATAAGCAATAAGCAATAAGCAATAAGCAAAGATATAACTTTTAGTTATCCGATATAACAAAATACAATTTACTTTGTAATACTATTTTCCGGACTTTTGATGCTCATTTTAAAAGTTCGCATTATGAAAGATTTCATTCAAAATGAAATAACAAGGAAAGTATTTTTTATTGTTTTGGCTGTATTATGCCTTACACCTTTTATATCTTCTCCAATTGCTCTTGCTATGGGATTTGCCCTGGCTGTTTTTATCGGAAACCCTTTTGAAAAACACCTTCATCACTATATTCATTTACTGCTGCAGATTTCAATAGTAGGTCTTGGATTCGGGCTGAAGCTTGATGAAGCGCTTCATGCCGGAAAAACAGGCTTGATGCTGACTGTTGTAAGTATTGTCACTGTTATGGTTTTAGGATATTTTCTGGGAAAATTATTTAAACTGGAAAGACCTTTATCTTATCTTCTCTCCGCAGGAACTGCTATTTGTGGCGGGAGTGCTATTGCTGCTGTTTCTCCCATCATTAAACCTAATACAAAACAAATTTCTCTTGCGCTGGCTATTGTTTTTACCTTAAATTCGGTTGCCTTGTTTGTATACCCTGCAATAGGACACCTGCTGAATCTTTCACAGGAGCAGTTTGGGCTTTGGTGTGCAGTGGGAATTCACGATACGAGTTCTGTAGTGGGTGCTGCCAGTAAATATGGAGATGAAGCTTTGAAAATAGCCACCACAGTTAAACTGGCTCGTGCTTTATGGATTATTCCTGTTTCATTGATCACCATGTTTATTTTTAAAAGTAAAGATTCCAAAATAAAGATTCCCTGGTTTATCGGATATTTCATTGTAGCCATCCTTTTGAATACTTATTTCCCCTTTCTTGACCGTTTCAGTACTTCAATTACTGTTCTGGCAAAATCCGGTCTGAATCTGACCTTATTTTTGATTGGTTCTACCCTTTCTGTTCAAACGCTGAAATCAATCGGATTAAAACCTTTGGTAATGGCAATTATACTATGGGTAACGATAAGCATCGGCAGCCTTCTTTACATTATCCGTTAAAAGAGCAGAACCCTTTTGAAATCAAAAGGGTTCTGCATATTAAATGTGGAAATGTTTATTTCTAATTGAAATAATTTCTTAGATCTCCCCGCAGGTATAAACCTGTGGGCAGCCAATATATTGTACACAATACCAAGGTCCGGTTACTGCTCCTGAGCAGCTGCATCCGCAAAGTGATAAATCAGGGTTTCCGCTTATTCCTCCGGTAATGTTTTTCAGATCCTGTTTTCTTAATTTTTTAGCGTTTTTCATAATGTTCATGAGATTTAGTTTGATTAAAAATATAGTTTTAGTTACCTTTCAAAGTTAAACAAATATTAAATACTCGCAACAAAAATTAATGTAAAATTGAATAATTTATTGATAATAACCCTATTATTATGTTCAAAATAAGGAATAGCACTATGTTATTTATTAAACAAGTTAAATTATTCCGTAAATTCAAGATCTCTGTCGTGGGTTTCTGAAATGGTAAGTGAAGAATAAAATGCCAGCCCGAATACCACCACTCCTACTATGGCAGCACTTTCCACAACCGGGAAATGTCCTTTAAGAGAATCAAAAGCAAATATCATTACCGGTACCAGACCTCTTACCATGTTAGGAACGGTAGTTGTTGCCGTATTTCTGATATTCGTTCCGAACTGTTCTGCTGCCAACGTTACAAACATAGCCCAATATCCTGTTCCAAATCCCAGCCATACACAAAACAGGTAATATCTGGTTTCTGTGTTGGTATTCCCGAATAACATAATTGCCACCCCGATCAGCGTAAAGATCAGCATATAAAAGATGGCCATTTTACGGGATTTTAAAGCATGGGAAATAAAACCACTCAACAGGTCACCGACAGAAATACCTACATAAGCCCACATGATGGCTTTTCCGGGGTTGATATCCTTTATGCCTAATTCAGGGGCAAACTGATTGGCTAAAACAGCCAGAATCCCTATGCAATACCACGTAGGTAATCCCACTGCAATGCATTTCAAATACCTTATCAGTCTGTCTTTATTGGTAAAAAAGGAAAGAAAGTTTCCTTTTGAGATGTTTTTATGCTCAAGATTTTTATAAATTCCGGATTCCGATACGCTTATTCTCAGTATCAATAACATAATTCCCATGATCCCACCGATAATGTAAGAAATATTCCATCCTCCGGCTAGCTCTACAGTTAGCTGAGCTACAACGGCACCCATTAATCCAAAACCGGCAACAACCGAGGTCCCGATGGCTCTTAAACTCTTCGGCAGACTTTCAGAAACCAGTGTAATTCCGGCTCCAAGCTCACCGGCAAGTCCGATACCTGCGATAAACCTTAAGCCAGCATATTGGTATACCAAATGCTCTTTTGGAAAATAAGGCAGAAAACCACAGGCAATATTGGCTAAAGAATACACTAAGATGGATCCAAAAAGTACGGAAAGCCTTCCTTTCTTATCTCCAAAAATTCCCCAGAACACCCCTCCGATAAGAAGACCTACCATCTGACAGTTCAGAATAAAAGTTCCGTCCGCATCCGGATTAAGCCCTAAAGCTTTTAAACTGGGTATTCTAACGATACCAAACAAAAGGAGGTCATAGATATCTACAAAATAGCCAAGGGCAGAAATAATAACGGGAATAGAGAAAATGTACTTCAGTTTTGAAGACAGGGACAGTTCTTGCATTTTTAAGTTTTGATAAAAATAAAAAACCTTTCAATTTCTTGAAAGGTTTTTATCAAATATCTTTTTCTGATTCCCATTTATTAGTATATGGATCGAATAGGCACTGATTTAATTTTCTCCAAGAAGAGCCATTAAATTCAATATCTGAATTGTCAAAACAAATATAACGAAACTGACAATCTTTGCAGATATCTATATTGTCATTGTTAACAAACCATTTTCTTGTAAAGTCGCTATTCTGAATAATTTCAGTAATGCTTGTATTATTGAAATTTCCGAAAGTTGCATTATGAGAAAGGTAATTTCTAAAATCTCCGTTATTATCAATGCAGACCTTTCTGTTTAGTGCAACATTATATTCCTGAGCTTCAGAAAAAAATTCAATGTTTGTTATAAACTTTTCTTTCCCTATAAGATCTGTGGTTGTGTTATCAACTATTTTTGAAGTAAAAGCAAGCTTTTTATCTTTAAAATATTTATAATCTTCGTATTGAGCTTTTGTTTTTTCTTCATCTGTAACGCTATGCACCAGTATGTAAGAAATTCTATTTTCTATATCTTCTAAATATTGGGTTAAAGAATCATCAAATAAAGGTTCCGGTAACAGGATTTCAACAGCTTTAATTCTGGAAAACCGGGTTGCATTTACGATTTCAGGCAAAATTTTATTGATATCAGCATCAGAAATTCTTATTTGAATTCCTGCACATCCTAAAGAGCCAAGTTCCTTAATGGCTGAGCTGATGTTGTAATTACAATTTTGTCCTATCTCCAAAACTGCATTGTTTATTTTCAAAGGAGAATCCCAAGTAATATCCAGCTCCGGAAAGCTTTCCGGGTTGTCAAGAAAGAATCCGTAACCGATTTCATCTAAATGGCTAAAATAATGATCTATACCCTCGTTCAGTTCATTATTGAATAAATTCTTAATTTCAGCTACTGTCTTTCCACGGGTGTTTTTAAGAACATCAATCAGTAGATTAGGAATATTTATATACTCATTATTTTGTAAATCTGCAATTATGCTTTCCTGTGTGCCTTGAACAGCAATACAATTGGCATAAAGATTAAAGTAACTACTCATATGATATTAATTATAGGTTTGTGATTATGAAAAATATCGTATATCGTAGTCTGATGGAAACTACTTTGTGCAGAATAATGTAAATTGAATCGTTTCACTTCTTCTTTTGTGTAATACACGTTTCTTATTAAGTGATAGTTTATTGGGAGGGTTTTAAGACTTTCTTTTTTGAAAAGTGTTGCAAATTCTTTCTCTTTCATATTTATTGTGTTAAGTATTCGGCAATTTTTTTGTGAAGCTTATAATTACATGCATTTGAAACAAATCCAAACTGCCCAATCGGATTAACTTCTAAAAATACATAGTTGTCTTTGGTTTTCACGATATCCAGGGAGCCACTATTTAAACCTATCTTTTGCATTAAAAGACGAATTTTATCTTCTAAGGTAGAAGGTAATTTATATGGAACACGTCTGTTCATATTTTCTCTGTTATATCTCCTGAAATCTACACTCGTCCGTTTATCCTTCTGAGAAAACATTGCCATGGAAAAGAGTTCACCATCAAGATAAAAAGTTCTAATTTCATACAACTTTTCTAATTTTTCCTGAAAATGTCCTACAAAGAAACGCTCCGGCAGGTCATTAATAAAGTCAATTTCAATTTTCTCTGTATAAGTTGCATAGGTGGAGTGTGTTTCTTTTATATCACATAAAAGCATATCATGCATTTTAGAAATTATCTCACCATTGCACTCGTTAAAGAAATTGATAAGTTTGGATTTGCTATTTGTTAAAATAGACTTGGGAATTACTATTCCGAGTTCTTTAGCAATCCTTAAAACTTCAAATTTATTGACATCAAACTTTAAAGCACCTAATATCTTTTCTGCTTTATACTTATATGTTAAATCATAAGAATTTATATTTTCAAGTTCACTATTACCACTTTGGATCATCCTTACTTCTAGTTCCGGATATTTATTTTTTTCTAAGAATAGAGTTTCCTGTATCATCCTGATAGGTAAAGGTTTTCTGCCGGGTCTTCTATACCATATTGATTTTGCCGGAATACTTTCGCTAATATCAATGTGGTAATCTTCATCCTTTGGCATTGCAAAATAATCGGTGTTTATTCTTTTTATTTCACCACTATACAAAGCAGAAATCCAGTCAATGACCAGATTGCTTGTAATATCATTGTCTTCTGTATAAATAACTATCATACTGTATTTATTTATTCATTACGCTGTTTGCAGAATCACAAATTCTGATGTAGTTTTCAATGGGATCTAAACCCATTGACTTTCTTCTCGCATTTACATTAGCAGAATCAATAAGATTTTCTATAAATGTTTTACCATTGCTTCGTATAGAAGGTTGCGTGCCATAAATCTGCTTTCTGTTATTCAGTAACTCAATTCTATCAGTCAGATAGGCAACCTGACTTTTTTCAGCGTTTCCTTTTTTTGCAGCTTCTTTCAGTATAGGGAGATATTTTTCCATTGTTTCTAATTTATTTGCATGCATGATAACAGCAAATAAGGCAGTGTTTGCATTCTCCCCTATTTTATCTTTCCCCAACCAACCTAAACTGTCGATTATTTTGGTTACGATTTCAATATTCTTTTCATCAATTGGGTTTTGCTTTATATAATCATAATCAGGCTCTCTGTATTTCTGATCTTCTGTTAAAGCTTTTTCCAAGGTCTTTTGTACTTCTGAGTAGTCTTCCTTTTTTTTGCATGAAAAACAGCAAACCATAACGGTTAATAAAATATGATATAATCTAATGCGCATCTGATTTTATGGGTTAAAAAAAGGATAAAAAAATTTTATCCTTCTTTGTATTAATTGTTAGTTATTATTACAATCTCTAATTAATATCATTAGACATTGCTGAACCTCCATTATACCATCGATCAGGAGGTGTCTGGTTGTTGTCGTGGTTGCCATCAGACATAAGTCCAGTTTGCATATCCTGAGAAGGTGATGTTACCCACCCTCCACCGGAAATTTTTTCAAGTTTAACTCTGTCAAGTGCTGAATTTTGAAATTTTTGCATTAAAGCATCTTTTTTTCCATTTGTTTTCATAATAAATTAATTTAAACTATTTTGTGTCTTATTGACATTTCAAATATATCAGATACTATTGAAATAATTTCAAGGTTTTTATGTGAATTTTATGTGAATTTCAGCACATAAATAATATATTTGCAATAACCAAAAAACATAATTATGATAAAAAATAAGCTTATAAAAGCCCGTAAGGAAAAATACACTCAGGAAAGCATGGCTAAAATATTACATATGACACAGTCTCAATACCAAAGAAGGGAAAAAGGAGAAATTAAAATTTCAGATGACGAATGGGAGCGTATGGCAAAAGCGCTGGATACTACAGTAGATGATATAAAGGAAGAGGATATTCCTCAAAGTATTATCAATAATTATGATAATAGTTCGGGAAGCTATTTTCCTCATATAAATAATAATTACAGTATTCCAGAATTCATCTTAAAAAATATGGAAGATTATATCAATCTTTTGAAAAATCAAATAGAAGAACTAAAAGAAGAAATTAGAAGTCTAAAATCATAAAATAATTTCGTTATTTTAACAATAAAAAACCTTTCAATTTCTTGAAAGGTTTTTATCAAATATCTTTTTCTGATTATTATCTGGCAATATTCACAGCTCTTGTTTCTCTGATTACTGTTACTTTTACCTGCCCCGGATAAGTCAGTTCATTCTGGATTTTCTCAGAGATGTCGTAAGAAAGCTGAGAAGCTACTTCGTCATTTACTTTTCCACTCTCTACCATTACTCTCAGTTCTCTACCTGCCTGGATGGCATAAGCACTAGATACTCCATCGAAGCTTAATGCTGCAGATTCAAGATCTTTTAATCTCTGAATATAAGATTCCAATACCTGTCTTCTTGCTCCCGGTCTAGCTCCAGAGATCGCATCAGCAACCTGAATGATCGGAGATAATAATGACTTCATTTCAATTTCGTCGTGGTGAGCTCCAATAGCATTTACTACTTCAGGGTTTTCACCGTATTTCTCAGCCCATTGCATTCCTAATAATGCGTGTGGTAATTCTGATTCCTGCTCAGGAACTTTACCGATATCGTGTAAAAGACCTGCTCTTTTTGCTAATTTTACGTTTAATCCTAATTCAGCAGCCATAGTTGCAGCAATGTTGGCTACTTCTCTCGAGTGCTGTAGTAAGTTTTGTCCGTAAGAAGAACGGTATTTCATTCTACCTACGATTTTGATCAGTTCAGGGTGTAATCCGTGGATTCCTAAATCAATGATGGTTCTCTTCCCTACTTCAATGATTTCCTCCTCAATCTGCTTTCTTGTTTTTTCTACCACTTCTTCAATTCTTGCCGGGTGAATTCTACCATCGGTTACCAATCTGTGTAGGGATAGTCTTGCAATTTCTCTTCTTACCGGATCAAAGCATGAAAGAAGAATAGCTTCAGGAGTATCATCAACGATAATTTCCACTCCGGTTACCGCTTCCAAAGCACGGATATTTCTACCTTCTCTACCGATAATTCTACCTTTTACTTCATCTGACTCGATGTTGAAAACGGATACTGAATTTTCGATTGCCTGCTCCGTTCCGATTCTCTGGATTGTCTGGATAACGATCTTTCTCGCTTCGTTTTTAGCATTCATCTGAGCTTCTTCCATGATGCTCTGAACATGTGCCTGTGCTCTTGTTTTGGCCTCTGCTCTCATGGTTTCTACCAATTCTGCTTTAGCTTCCTCAGCGGTGTAATTAGAGATTTTTTCAAGTATTTCTACTTTCTTGGCAGTAGCCGTATCTAATTCCTGCTGTTTTCTATCCAGAATCTCGTTCTTCTTGGCATAATCTGCAATTTGTCTGTCTAGATCTTTTTCAAGCTTCCCAGTCTTGCTAAGCTCGTCATTCAGCTTGTGTTCCTTGTCTTTGATTCTTTTCTCAACTTCCTGCATTTTCTTTTCGCGGGACTGAATATCAGCGTCATGCTGTGATTTCAGTTCCAGGAATTTTTCTTTAGCCTGAAGATTCTTTTCTTTCTTTATGGATTCAGCCTGTACATTAGCTTTTTCTATAAGGTTTTCGGCATTTTTCTTGGCATCATCTATGATGAATTTTGCTTTAGTATTCAGAGAACTTCTGGAAAAAAACATCCCCACGACAGCTCCGATTACCAAACAAACAACACCGACTATAACTTCTATCATAATTTATATTGAGTTTTAATTGTATTCATATTCTTGTTCAATAAAAAAAGCCCACAATAATCCAGAGATTGAGAGTAAACTCCTAATCAACACGATTTGAACTGATTTCCACTGTCTGTAATCCGGAAGCCCGGCACGCCATTCAATGGACATTTGTTCGGTAATTGTTTAGCGTTGAGTTTACCTTTAATGTGTTAGAATTATTGTAGGCAGTAATTTTCAGGAAAAAAAATCTATTTCCCGATTTCATTCAACGACTGATTAATCTGCTTTAACCTTTCGTTGGTAGAATTAATATTTTTTTCGTAGTTCAGAGATACGACTTCCGCATTGGTTCCCAGTTTAAGGGCACACATAGCCAAAGCATCCTGTTTATCTCTTACATCGAAATTTTGTTCAAAATCTTTAATCATATTCTCGATCTGCTTCCCTACTTTACGCAAAGTTTCTTCCTCTGCTGCCGGTACGTTCAGCGGATACACTCTTCCTGCAATGTTGACGGTTATTCTCCTTATCTCCATTATAATCCACTGTTTTGAAGCTGAGCAATACAGAAATCAATTTCTTTTACCAATCTGTTGATATGGTTTTTCATTAACCTATTGTGTTCAGGATTTCCTGATATTGCTGAATAAAGTTTTATATTTTTTTGTTCTTCTGCTAATACCTGATTCTTTCTTCTTTCCTCATCATATTTCTTCTTCAACTCTTCATGCTCAATACTTAATTCTTTTAAATTTTCCGTAAGATTTTTATAGTTCTTTTGCAGAGTCGAAATCTTTCTCTCTAATTCTGAAAAATTGTTTTCTAAATCTTGAAGCATTTCAGGTTTGTATATTCTAACTAAAAGCAAAAATAAAAAAATAATAACACTAACAAAAATAAAACACTCTATATTTTGATATAACAATAAAAAAGGAGGTGCCAGCGCACCTCCTGTGTATTTTTCATTGAAATATTTTTTATTCAAATTTCAGAACGAACATTACTGCTCTTGTCTGCAATGTAGAGATTGCAGATGACCAGTAAGGAGGTGTAGTAGCGTTATCCGCCACTTTTTCATTGTTCATGAAGAATGTTCCTCTTACGGCAGGAGTCAGTTTAAATTTGTTGAAATAAAACTGGATTCCCATTTCTGCAGACCATGCAAAGTTGTGCGTAGTAGATCTGTAGATTCCCTGCATGTTGTCGTCTGTAGAAGTAGCGTTAGACTGAAGGTTTACAACGTAATTCACCCCTGCTGCAACATAAGGTCTTGAATTGTACCATCTCTGGCCGTGAAGCTCCAAAAGAACCGGAATATCGATCAACGTAGATTTAATTTCTCTTACTTTATCCTTTTCCTGTAAAGGGAATGGCATAAAAGGATCATTCGTTAAAGATCCTCCTGCATATATGTCATTGGATTGAGTATTAAAAGTCAACTGTCTTTGTGCAAACTGTAAACCTGGTTCTATTCTCACGTCAAGATAGTCATTCAGTCTCCATTTTGCAATAAGCCCGGCACCGAAACTATAGCTTTCCTTAGAGGTAACAAGGTTTTCATTATCATTCATCCCGTATTTCGGATGTAAAACAATGCGGTAATCCAGTCTGTTCCCGTTCAAATAAAACCCCCAACTGAATTTCTGTTCGTCAAAATCTTCCAACTTGTCCATTCTGTTTCGGGTTCTGAATTGCGCGTTTGCAAAAACGGCAACATTTACTGAGGTTAAAACCAGTGCTTTTAATAGAAATTTATTCATAGGTTACTTTGTTGCTTTATAAATTGTGGCTATACCTAAACTTAATTTTTTATATTCAACTTTCTTAAATCCCGTATCTAAAAGAATTTGCTTCATCTTCTCCCCGAAAGGAAAAGCATTTACAGAATCCGGAAGGTATGTGTACGCCCTATTATCCTTAGAAACCAGTCTGCCGATGGCAGGCAATATATTTTTGAAATAAAACATATAAAATGGTCCCATGAAACCCTCAACCTTTGAAAACTCCAGTATATAAACACTTTTGTTATCTTTAACTACTCTTCTTAACTCTGCCAAACCTTTGGTAAGGTTTTCAAAATTCCTTACTCCAAATGCAACGGAAACAGCATCAAATCTATTGTCCTCGAAGGGTAAATTTTCTGCATCTCCTTTTTGCATGGAAATTTTGCCGTCTAATTTAAGTTTTTTTATTTTAATAACGCCAACATTCAGCATTTGTTGTGATAAATCTAATCCAACTACTTTAGAACCGGTTCCTTTTTCAATAGTAATTGCCAGATCTCCTGTTCCTGTAGCCACATCCAGCACTTCCTGCGGATTATCATTTTTCATCCATTTTACCAGTTTATTTCTCCATAGAACGTCAATTTTCATGGATAAAACATGGTTCAGAAGGTCATACTTCGGTGCAATGTTGTCGAACATATCCTCTACCTGGCTTTTTTTGGTAGCCTCTGAATTGTAGGGAGTAACTTTGGTGATATCTTTTGTCAAAACTTAAAACTTGTAATATTCTTTGTAATAATTTAGGTAATCCTGCTTTCTGAAGATTTTGGATCGTGATTCCACTTTCTGGATGTTTTTGATCACTTTGTCATAGTCTTCATCTACATTGTAATAAAAATCTTCTGTGTAAAGCTTATTGAAGCGTCTTGCCCCTCCGTAATAATCCTTTCCGTCAATAACAGTTTTATCAAGGTTAGCCAGCAACGAATCTTTTTTAAGATTATATCCGTAATACTGATCATTTACGTAGTAATCCTGATGGGTAATATTAATCAGACCGCGAAGTTTATTCACTTCAAATGCTGAATCGTAAAGCATTTTCTTGTTCTGATCAAAAACCTGAATAGAGTTTTTCCCTTTATTCAAATCCACATGCACATACTGCCCCGCAGAAATAATTCCTTCAGATCCGTTATTGATCTTAAAATAATACGTATTCGGGGTAGGATTATCTACAACATAATAATTCTTCTTGGCTAAAAAAAGGAAGTAGATCCCAAAGGCAACGATAAACGCCACAGCTGCAATAAGTAAGCCTTTTAAGGACGAGTTGTTTTTCATAGATTGTAAAGTACAATTTTTGCAAATTTAATAATATTTTTAATTCTCCGTTATTAATATTAATTATTAACTTTGCATCTTTAAAAAAATCATATAAACGAATGCCGAATACGATCATTATTGGCTCTGGATGTTATATTCCGAACAGAGTTATTGGTAGAGATTACTTCATGAATTCCGAGTTTTACACTGAAGACGGGGTAAAGATTGAAAAGCCTGTGGAAGAGACCATTGCGAAATTTGTAGAGATTACAGAAATCGAAAACAGGAGATTCATTGAGGATGATCTTTCCAACTCACAAATCGGTTATGAAGCTGCAAAAATTGCCCTTGAGGACGCAAAAGTAGATGGCGAAGACCTGGATTATATTATTTATGCAAGCAATTTCGGGGAAGTTACTGAACACGGATATGCTGATTTTATGCCTACAATGGCAGCGAGAGTGAAGAACAAACTGGGAATCAAAAACAGAAAATGCGTAACCTACGATATGCTTTTCGGATGCCCGGGATGGGTAGAAGCAATGATTTTGGCGGATAACCTTATTAAAGCTAAAGTAGCCAAAACCATTCTTGTTATCGGAGGAGAAACTTTAAGCAGAGTAACAGATCCGCATGACAGAAACAGAATGATCTTTGCAGACGGTGCAGGAGCTGTAGTGGTAAAAGCTACGGATGAAGAGAATGTTGGAATTATTGCCCACAATACAATTTGTGATAACGGACCGGAATTAAACTATCTTGAAAACGCTCCTTCCATCAATAAAGAAGTAGATCAGAGACGCCTGTATGTAAGAATGTTAGGAAGAAAAATCTACGAATACGCTCTAAAAAACGTACCGGTTGCCATCAAGGATACCATTACTGATGCCGGTCTTTCTATTGAAGATATAGACAAAATCTTAATTCACCAGGCCAATGCTAAAATGGATTATGCAATGATTGAAAGACTTCATAAGCTTTATGACGTGAAAGAATACGATCATGCCATCTCTCCTATGACTATTCAGGATTTCGGAAACACTTCCGTGGCAACGATTCCTACCATGTATGATTTAATAATTAAAGGAAAAATGGTGGGTCAATCGTTTAAAGATAATGGTAACATTGTGATGACTTCGGTAGGTGCCGGAATGAACATCAATGCTATCGTTTATAGATTTCCCAAAAAATAATATTAAACCATTAAAAATATAAAAGCACAGGGAAGTTTATTCTTTGTGCTTTTTTTTGATCAGAACATGCAAAAGAATTTTTTAATCATTGCTGCAATCTTCCTTTTTCTGGAAGTGTACATTTATCAGGCCGTCAAAACACTTACCGATAATTTCTGGATCAGAATCGGATACTGGGTCATATCTTTAGTTGTGTATGGAATTTTCGCGTATGAAGTTACCCACTACCAAAGATCAGACAGAAGTATGGTAAGAGCTCAGATCATGATTTCGTTATTTTTAATCTTCATCCTTCCAAAGATCTTTATCGTTTTATTTTTATTGATTGATGATATTGTCCGAACGGGCGGTTACCTGATCGGTTTCGCCAAGCCGTCGGAAAATTTCTTCCCGGAAAGAAGAAAGTTCCTGAGCCTGGTTGGATTGGGAATGAGCGGCGTTCTTTCCGCTCTTTTCATAGACGGGATTACATTTGGAAAGTACAGACATAAGGTAAGAAGGGTAAGAGTGAATTTCGCCAACCTTCCGAAAAGTTTTAAAGGATACAAAATCATCCAGATTTCTGATGTCCACAGCGGCAGTTTCTCTGATCCCGGCAAATTAGAGCATGCCATTGAGCTCATTAATGAGCAGAAGCCGGATCTGGTATTATTTACCGGAGACATGGTGAATAACGTTGCTGATGAATTCAAACCTTTTATTCCCTTATTTTCAAAAATCCAGGCTAAGGACGGCAAGTTTGCGGTATTGGGAAACCACGATTACGGAGATTATGTAAGCTGGGAATCACCTGCAGCTAAAAAAGAAAACCTTGACACCTTAATTGGCTATGAAAAACAAGCTGGTTTTGATATGCTTCGAAATGAGCACAGAGTGATTGAAAAAAACGGTGAAAAATTGTATATCCTAGGTGTTGAGAACTGGGGTTTGAAGCCATTCCCACAATTCGGAAAGATTGATGATGCTTTACAAGGCGTACCGGAATCTGCCACTAAGGTTTTAATGAGCCACGACCCTACCCACTTTGATTATGTGGTAAAAAAGCACCCTGCAAACATTCACCTGACACTTTCGGGACACACGCACGGGATGCAGTTTGGGCTGGATCTTAAGAATGTAAAATGGTCACCGGTACAATACAAATATCCAAAATGGGCCGATTTATACGAAAGTGAAGGAAAACTGCTGTATGTCAACAGAGGATTCGGAGTATTGGGCTATCCGGGAAGAGTAGGTGTATTGCCAGAGATTACGCTTTTTGAGTTGAGCTAGAGGTCCGGGCTTCGGGATGCGAGATTCGGGGTGCGGGTTATTAGTAGCGAATTGTTTGGTTGTGAGTTCGTTTATTTCGTTACATGCTACACACAACATTAAACCTTGAACCTTGAATTCTTTCCCTAATCCCTGCAACCTATAACCTGCAACCTATAACCTGCAACCTAAAAAATATAATCTTTCATACGGGAAGTAGCCATTTCCCTGTCGTTAAGAAAAGTAAGGAGGGCATCTAATTTGTCCTCCATTTTTTTGCCCGAAAATAAGCTCCGGTAAAAAGGAATATCAAAACGGTATTTCTTGAAATCCGTAAACTGCCATGTGTTCAGGTAGATCAGCACAAATTCTTCATTCTGCAAAGTTTCCAGTACCATATTCTGATAGTACTTCATCGGCAGAATCTGAAATACAAAATCATTATAGGGAAGCTGACTGTACGGAGAAATACTTTCCGGGACAATGCTCAATCCGTCTTCTTCTGTAATTTCGGTATCTCTTTTAAGCCTTTTGAAAGGAAAAAGAATATTGGCATTATCGATATTGGAGACATAATTGAATTCCATCATCTTCAAAATTTCCTGGGAAACCTTTACATCTTTCTGACGGATTCCTCTGATCTGTTTTTCCAGAAGATCCTGAATATTCTTCTTGGCATTTTCAATTTCGTCCGGATTTGACCCTTTATTATAAAAAGCAATTTCATGCCCTTTGGATGAAATTGCTTTTATTAAATGATGAAGTTTTTCAGTAAGAGACACCTCTACAAAAAAACTTGATTTGACATCATGAATATCTAAAATTCTCAGAATCGCTCTGGTATTATCTTCAGTGATTTTTAATCGCTCTTCATCAGAAATTTGAGAGCCATTTTTTACTCCGGCTTCAATACAAGTGATGTTAAAAGTCAATAATACCATTTAAATTAAATTTTATGTAAATTCTATAAAATATTAAAAATCAGACGTTAAAGATATTTTCAATTAAAGTATTACTTTACATTATTAATCCTTTGCTAATTTCACCTTCAAATTCTTAATCATATCTTTTGTCATCTCAGAAATTCCGAAATCATACGTCAGACCCCAGTCTTTTTTAGCTACGGAATCGTCAATGGATGCCGGCCATGAATCTGCAATTGCCTGTCTGAAATCCGGGTTATAATCGATTGTAAAATCCGGAATTTCTTTTGTGATTTCTTCTGCCAATTCTTTTGGAGTAAATGACATTCCTCCTAAATTATAAGAAGAACGAACCGTTAAACTTTCTTTTGGAGCATCCATCAGTTTCAGGGTTGCATTGATAGCATCATCCATATACAACATCGGCATTCCTGTATTCTCCGAAATGAAGCTTGTATACTTTCCGTCTTCAATTGCTTTGTAGAAAATCTCAACGGCATAGTCGGTTGTTCCACCTCCCGCCGGAGTCTTCCATGAGATCAATCCCGGATATCTGATACTTCTTACATCCACACCATATTTATCGAAATAGTACTCACACCACTTCTCCCCTGCCATTTTGGAGATTCCGTAAACGGTTGTTGGGTTCAGCACCACATCCTGTCCTACGTCATGCTTTGGAATTCCTTTTCCAAATACAGCGATTGAACTTGGCCAGAAGATCTTTTTAAGAAGTCCTTCTTTTGCCATTTCACAAAAATGAAGCAGCGGTTCAAGATTCAGCTTCCACGCAAAAATTGGCTGCTTTTCCGAAGTCCCGGATAAAAGCGAAGCAAGGTGGTACACTGTCGTAATATCGTAATCTTTGATCACCTGTCTTACCAATTGGGTATTGGTAACATCCATTCTTTCATAGTGTCCGGCAGAGGTAATTCCCTCCTGCCATCTGTCCAATCCTGAGGCAACTACGTTTTCCGCTCCGTGGATTTCAACAAGTCTGTTCGTTAATTCGGTACCAATTTGTCCCAAGGCACCTGTAATCAATATTCTTTCCGTATAGGATTCCATTTTTCAGATTTTTTTTAGAATTGTACAAAAGTAAAAAAAACATGTCAACCATAATAAAAAAGGTATACTTTCGTACACCTTTTTATATTCCCTAAGCTTGTAATTAAAAAGTAAGATTTACTCTGGCAAAAAGAAATCTTCCGTTCATTCCGAACTGAGAAACATTTCTCGAGTATACAAACTGATTCTGATTAGAAAGATCGATAGTAGATGTATTGACATACACAAGGTTACCGGAAGCATCCAGAGAAGGAGTTTTTACCGCTGCCGGGCCGTAGTTTTTATCAGGATAAATGTCAAACAAATTATTCGCCCCGATTGTCAGTTTAAAGTTTTTATTAAAATTATATCCAACAGACAGGTCGGTAATTATTTTTCCTCCCCAAACCGGATGTTCAGTAGCGACAGCCTGGCCGTTAATGATTTCTCCGCTTACAATTCCGTCCCCGTTAGCATCCATCGTATTAGGGTCGGTAACTTTTCCGAAATAAACATTTCTTAGCAGCACACTGAATTTATTAATTTCAAGGGCATTATTCAGGGAAGCTTTGAACCTCGGGATAGCTTCTTCAAGGTAAACACGGCTGGATTCCGAATAATACCTGTTGATCTGCCCGGCATTGATTAAAATATCAGATCCATGTATATCACCTATTCTGTTCGTCTTTGACACCGTAACTGCAAAATCAGAATTCAAAGCTACCGCCTGAGAAAACCTTGCTTTATGTGAAATCACCCCTTCAATACCCTTAGTCTGAGTATCAATCGCATTTGCGAAGAAAGTGGCAGCATTTGCATTGGCTTTATCAAAGGCAGTCTGTAATTTAGCAAGATCACTTCCCGCCGGATAGGTTCCTGACGGTCTTGAAAACTGATCTGTTAAGACCACCCTGTTTTTAATCTTAATGTAATAACCGTCTACTGTGAATGTAAGATTCGCCTGTGGAATCTTAGCCGTAAAACCGGCAGAATAACTCACCGACTCTTCCTGTTTCAATTGTGGAATTCCAAGAATACGTGCTACATCGGAATCATTAGAAAACGTACCTACTTCATATGCTGTTCCGCCCACAAACTGTGTCGCTGTAGCATTAAAATAAATCTGCTGTAAGGAAGGAGCTCTGAATCCTGTGGAATGTGCCGCCCGCAGATTGATATGATCCGTCAGCTTATATCTTGTTGCCAGCTTATAGTTGAATGTAGAACCAAAGTCTGAATAGTTTTCATATCTCAAAGCAGCACTCACCAACCATTTATCAGTAACATCCAGCTCCGTATCCACATAAGCAGCTACGGAATATCTTCCTTTATTTAAAGCATTTTCAGGACGAAAACCAGGGAATACCTGTGATCCTCCGGGCCTTGTGTTTCCAAAGAAATCAGTAGGCTTTAGTGCAGTAGCTGTTGCAGGGTTCTGAATCTTCCCATTAATATCATAAAGAGCCCATGAGGCTTCCTCGCCATTTTCTATTTTGTATTTTTCAAACCTCATTTCTCCTCCAAAGGCAATATTAAATCCTTTTAACCAGTCTAACTTTGTATCGAAATCTGCATTGATGGTATTTTGAGAGAATCCCAAACCTCCTGCATTAAACTCTCTTTTACCAGGATACAGCATGGATGCATTGGCTGTATTTTTTATTGTATAGTCAAAAGTATTGCTTCCGTAAGTGTTACTGATATCATAATTAATATTTCCTAATTTTCCTTTAAATCCTGCTGCAAAAGAGAGATCTATAACGTCAGAAGCAATTTCCGGTAAAAAACCATTAGGATATATTGACGTTGAAGTTCTGTTTTGATTAGGCCTTCTGTAAAACCCTGCTGCATTGCCTGCTCTGTAGGAGATTCCTCCAAAAGCATATCCGCGGACTGTTGAGGACAGATCAAATTCGGAGTTCATAAAAAACTGACCGGAACCTAACCTGGACTGCCCCACCCTCATATTAAAGTCGTCTCTTGTTAACCCTCTGTAGGCAAGTTCATTTTCAGTTACATCACCCTTCAGTAGGTTCTGCAGGGCTGTAATTGTATTTGCTGACTGAATATCAGCCTGCTGTGCTGCAGTAAAATAATTTACATGCGGAGCATACTGATGTATATAATCTATGATTTGCTGCGTATTGGAAGTGTTATTGATATTCCCGAAAAGAGAAGAAATATTCACTCCATTTTCTAATGCCCTTTGCTCAATAGCATTATATGCATTAAAAATATCGCCTGTCGCCGACTTGGCTCTTCTGGTATCATTTCTGTTCAGAAAGCTTGCCGTAAAATTGACGAACCCATTATTACCAATTTTAGTTCCGTAATTAAGATCAAGCTGATATTTCTCTCCATCCCATCCTCCGGTATGATCATTAGCTCCTTTCGAATTAAATCCACCTCCCATAATTGCTGCGGTAAATGCATTGGTATTTTTCTTCATGATCACATTAATAACTCCGGCAATTGCATCAGAGCCGTATTGTGCTGAAGCCCCATCCCTCAATACTTCCAGCCTCTCAATAGCAAAAGCAGGAATAGCATTCAGATCGGTCCCTACAGACCCTCTACCCGGAGAACCGTTGATATTAACCAGTGATGAAGTATGCCTTCTTTTTCCATTAAGTAAAACAAGTACCTGATCCGGCCCGAGCCCTCTCAATTGAGCTGGATCAACATGATCCGTACCATCTGCTACAGTTGTTGAATTGGAAGTAAAAGACGGCGCAGCATAGTTTAAGATCTGATTAAGATCGGTTTGCGGACTTAGCACAGATTGTGATCCAATATTGATAACATCCACAGGAACGGGTGTATCGGTTGCAACTCGGCTTTTATTTCTGGATCCTACAGTAATTTTAACTTCATCTACTGCCTTTACTTTTATAGAATCTTTCGTTTGTGCATTTAGGCTGGCTGACACAAAGACCAAGGTTCCCAAAAAGATAATTTTCTGGTAATTTTTTTTCATGTATTTTTTTTTCAAATGTAATGATTCAAATTTTAAAAAATGAAAACAATATCATAAAAAATCTAAATTAATTAAATATCATATAATAAAAATAAATAAATAAACATATAAAAAGAATAAAATTTAAAAAATATTAACAAATACAAAAAGTAAAGTATAATTTTCATATTCCTAATAAAAACAGCCATTGACACAAAAAATTCAATAATTTTGTTGTAAGAAAAAACAATCATATGAAGAAGATTTTAATTGCTTCGATGCTTTTGGCTGCACAGCTCAGCTGGGCACAATTTACTGACATCAATATTATCAAAGAAGTACAGGTAAAAAAGAAAGGTGTTGTAGTCTCTGCACATCCGCTAGCCAGTGAAGCAGGAGCCAAAATCTTAAAGATGGGCGGAAATGCCTACGATGCTGTTACCGCAACACAATATGCCCTTGCTGTGGTGTATCCGCAGGCCGGAAACATCGGTGGCGGAGGATTTCTGGTAGGTGTAAAAAATAATGGTGAAAAATTCACACTGGATTACAGGGAAACAGCTCCGAAAAAGGCTTCCCGTGATATGTATATTGATAAAAAAGGAAAGGCAGATACAGATTTATCCCAGAACGGCAGACTTGCAGTAGGCATCCCGGGAAGCGTAGCAGGATTTTTTGCTACGTTGAAATACTGTAAACTTCCTATGGAAAAGATTATTCAGCCCGCCATTGATCTTGCTGAAAAAGGATTTGCCATCACAGACAAAGAAGCGGAAATGCTGAATAACCAAAGGGAAAAATTTCAGAAACATAATAAATCTTCCATCATTTTTGTAAAAGATACCCCATGGAAAGCCGGAGATCTATTGGTTCAAAAAGATTTAGCTGAAACTTTGAAACTGATCCAGAAACAGGGAGCTAAAGGTTTTTATGAAGGAAAAACAGCTGAACTTTTAGTAGCTGAAATGAAAAGAGGGAACGGAATCATCACATTGGAAGATCTTAAAAACTATAAAGTTGCTGAGAGAAAAGCATTGGAATTTGATTACAAAGGAAACGATGTTGTCACTATGCCTTTACCATCAAGCGGCGGAGTGCTACTTGCCCAGATGCTCAGAATGGCCAGTTTTGAAAACCTTGAAAAATATCAGCAGAACTCAACAAAAGCAGTTCAGATCATGGCTGAAGCGGAAAGAAGAGCATTCGCAGACAGGGCTGAATATATGGGTGACCCGGATTTTATTCAGGACAAGACCTCTTACCTGATCTCTGATGATTATCTGAAAGGAAGATGGAAAAGTTTTAGTTTTGACAAAGCGACACCAAGTGCAGAAGTCGGTAAAATCATAGCACAACCGAAAGAATCGATGCAGACTACACATATTTCCGTATTGGATAAGGATGGAAATGCAGCTTCTGTAACCACGACTCTTAACGGATATTACGGAAGTAAAGTTTTAGTTTCGGGAGCAGGATTCTTTTTAAATAATGAGATGGATGACTTTTCAATCAAACCCGGAGTCCCGAATATGTTCGGAGCTGTGGGTGGAGAGGCCAATTCAATACAGCCCAACAAGAGAATGCTTTCTTCAATGACGCCAACGATTATTCTTAAGAATGGAAAACCTTTTATGGTTGTGGGAACTCCCGGAGGTACTACAATACCGACTTCAGTATACCAATCCATTGTGAATGTGGTTGATTTTAAATTGAATGCAAACATGTCGGTCAATGCACCAAAATTCCACCACCAGTGGCTTCCTGAAACCATAACGGTTGAAAATAATTTTCCGGAAAGTACTATTTCTGAACTGAAAAGCAAGAATTATGTCATTGAAAAGACGAAGTACATCGGAAAAACAGAAATGATTGTTCTTGATGAAAACGGAAATATTCATGCTGTGGCAGACGGCCGTGGAGATGATTCTGTAGCAGTGGAATAAACTATATACTAATATATTAAAATAGAGTCAGGGCTTCATTCTTCGAATGAAGCCCTGACTTTGTAATCAATCTATCAAATAAGCTCAACAGATTCTTTTGAATGACTTTTGTCATGTTTTCAGATAAATTTTCTTAATTTTCGCCCTTAAAAAAACAAAACGACTGTTCTTTGAAAGCAAAAAAAATACACAATCAGCTTTATTTTCAGGTAATTATCGCCATCATTGCGGGTATTCTTCTTGGGAAATTTTACCCTGAATTGGGAGAAAAGATGAAACCATTGGGGGATGGATTCATCAAATTGGTAAAAATGATTATCGCTCCGGTAATTTTTATAACCCTTACTTTAGGAATTGCCCACATGACCGATTTGAAAAAAGTAGGCAGAATTGCAATCAAGGCAATGATCTATTTTTTTACCTTTTCAACCCTTGCTCTTATCATCGGATTAGTGGTAGGAAATATTCTGCAGCCGGGACATGGTTTGAACATTGATCCTGCTACCCTTTCGGGTGACGTTTCACAATACCAGGCAAAAGCTCATGAATCTACTCTTACGGGTTTTATTATGAATATTATTCCGGAGACTTTATTCAGCCCTTTGGTGGGTGATAATATCCTGCAGGTTCTTCTGGTGGCTATTTTAATGGGAGTTGCTTTGGTTTTAACAAAAGAAAAGAGCCAGAAAGTAACCGATTTTCTACAGGATCTGTCAACTCCGGTATTTAAAATCGTCCATATGCTCATGAAACTTGCCCCGATAGGAGCTTTCGGTGCTATGGCCTTTACCATCGGAAAATATGGACTTCACTCTGTACTGAATCTAATATTCCTGGTAGGTACCTTTTATATTACATCTATCCTTTTTGTTGTTATTGTATTGGGAGCAGTATCATGGTATAATGGATTCAATATATTCAAACTTCTTTTTTATCTTAAGGAAGAGCTTCTTCTCGTTCTGGGCACAAGCTCTTCAGAGTCTGCCCTGCCGGGAATTATGGAAAAACTTGAAAAAGCAGGCTGCTCAAGGGCAATTGTAGGCCTTGTAGTTCCTACCGGATATTCTTTCAATCTTGACGGAACAAATATTTATATGACACTGGCCTCTCTCTTTATTGCACAGGCATTAAATATTCATCTTCCTCTCGAAAAGCAACTGATGCTTCTTTTGGTAGCCATGTTAAGTTCAAAAGGTGCAGCTGGTGTCACAGGTGCCGGATTTGTTACACTTGCAGCAACACTTGCCGTAGTTCCTGAAATTCCGATTGCAGGAATGACTTTAATTCTTGGAATTGATAAGTTCATGAGCGAATGCAGAGCTTTAACCAATGTCATTGGAAATTCAGTGGCTACAGTTGTAGTAGCCAACTGGGAAAAACAACTTGATAAAAAACAGCTTCAATACTGTCTGGAACATCCGGCTGAAGTGGAAAAGAAATTGGAAGTGTAGATAGATGGCAGATGGCAGGGGAATAGGGATAGAATTCAAAGTTCAAGGTTTAATGTTGTGTGTAAAATATCACCCGAAACAGATTAACCCACACCAGTAACTGGCTTTAAATCAAAATATTCAAACTTGAAGGCTGTACTTTAACATGAATTGGTGATTTTATCTTATTGAATTCACCGTCAAGATGCCAGTTTTTCGTATTGACTTTAAATGATATTTCAGAGACCGGAAGATAGGTCACATACTCATCATCTTTCAGTCTTTTGGTAAACATTCTGAAAGCAAACAGCGCAGAATACGTCAAAGGAAATTTTTTTACTAAAACCATATCAACCAGCCCGTCACTTTTACTGGCTTTTGGTGCAATATAGGCGTTGTTACCAAACTGCCGGGTATTGGCAATGTTCATCATCAGATATCTTCCGTTATACTGCTGATATTCCTCATCAAAAAACTTCACTTTGATCGGCTTGTAATTGAAAAAGGTTTTCAGAGAAACTTTGATATAGTTTTTGAATCCACGGCTTGTTTTTTCAAACTCTTTAACCACTTTACCGTCAAAACCTGTTCCCGAAACATTGATGGAAAGCCTGTCGTTCACGGTAAATGTATCGATCTTCCTGGAATTTTTTGCTTTTATTTTTTCTAAAAGTTCGTCCAGATTTTTACTGAATTGTGTTTCATTGGAAAAACCGTTTCCTGAACCAGCGGGGAAAATTGCGAGAATTTTCTCTGTATTAATAAGGTTCCTGGCCACTGTAGAAATGGTACCATCCCCTCCTATTGCCACAAAAATATCTACCTTTCCGAAGTGAGACTGGATAAATTCATCTGTCCCGGGAATAGATTCTGAAACGTAATACAGAGGATTGTTAACCTTTGCTTTAAGTTCGTTCAAAAACGGCTGATAGTTTTTTTTGGCCGAAAAAGGATTGATAATAAAAGCTACTTTGTCCATTACAGCAAAATTAAAAAATGCTTCCTAAACTGGAAGCATTAATTTACTTAATTTTCATTCTTTCTTTAAATTCTGCATTTAATGTGCCTTTCAGGTCTTCCCATGAAACCGGAATGGTAATATCTCCGGCAGCGAATGCAGCAATTTCATAAGGACTGTAGTGAAAATACAGGTTTTTATCATCAAAATAAAAGTTATCAGATGCCGGAATTTTATCCACTAAAAGCATTTCTGAGTTTTTCACTTCTCCGTCACCATCCATCGTACCACTATTCATTTTATCGATATTTTTCATTAGAATGGCTTCAATTTTATTTTTAGGCATTGAAGTAATGTCTGTCAATTCTAATTTTTTACTGTTTTTGAGATCAAAAACCCTTTCGGAAAATCCGTAATTATCATGTGCTCCACCTTCATATCCGCTTCCCACGTATTGGATATGCATATACCCGTTTGTGTTGGAAATAAGATTCATATGTGAGCTTGAATACCAGTTTTGAGCATAAGTGACATCTGAAGCCCAGTCTTTATTATCATTTTTTACAGAATTGAAATAACTATTTTTTTCATTGTCCAGATAAGCCTGAAGACCGGCTTTGGAAAAGTCTTTAATTTTTTCATTCTGAAAATAGATGCTGTCCAGTAGTTTTTTATCTTTTAAAGAAGGAAAAACCAATAGTTTTGAAGTGTAGCTCACTTTTAAGGAGTCTGTAATTTTTGTAGAGTCATTGATTTTCACAGAGTCCACTACAAATTCTTCAGTCGCTTTATTTTCTGTTTTTTCTGCTTGCTCTGCCTTTTCATTTTTTTTACAGGCCGTAACTGCCAGGAAAGAAGATAATGCTATAACAGCAATCGTATTTTTCATAATTTATTTTTTGAGTATATATACAAAAACCATTCAAAAGATGAATGGTTTTGGAAAAAAATATATTTTTTTACTCAGATCACGTCGAACATTACTTTTTAACAAGACTGATTACCTGATTTTCAAATTTCGAAGCAACGCCCCAGATTTGTTTAAATGCAGGATAATACTCTTTCGGATAATCTGAACTGTTAATTTTTGTAGTGGTTGTTACCTCCAGCTTATTTCCTTTTTGTACGATAGAATAGGTATATTCTATTTCTTTATCTTCTGTAACAATCTTTTTTTCTTTAGGCATTTCCTCAATCACATATCCTTCCGGAATTTCAAGAGTTACTTTTTTTACTTTCGTGATCGGTGATCCAAAATCGATAGGATATTGTCTTACTTCCGTCTGATCAAATTCATTGGAACTTTTGTTTAAAAACAGCATAGGATTAATGATCATTTTCTTTCCTACTCTGTCAATCAGGTTGGGAGAAGAGAATTTCATACTGCTTTCAAAGTCTCCATTTTCTAAGACTTTTGAATCGATATCCGTAAAGTCCATGGAGAAGTTTTCCTTGTACTGTTTTTTGTATTTCTCGGCATTATCGTCATAGCTGTCTTTTACATACATTGCGTAGGCGCCGGTATCTCTGTCAGAATACGTTCCTGAAATACTTCCGTCATCATTGATTTTACCATTGACTGTAAGGAAAGTATTACTTGACTTCACATTGGCCATTTGAATCAGAAGAGTCTTGTTTTTGGTGACTAAAATTCCATATTGATTCCAGTTTTTAAGAGGAATTTCATCCAGAGAAGATTGTTTTGAGGTGGCATCATAGATATGCAGCTGATCATCGATACTGATCGCTGCTAATACAAAATTCATATTGGAAATATTAGGCGAAACCAGGTTGATTAACCCGTTTTCCACTGTAGAAATTACCAACGGATCAGCTTTAAGACCTGCTTCACGAAGCATCATAACAAGAAAAAGATTGATTTCTGCAGCGTTCCCAACTTTAGTTTCCAACAGTTTCCTGATGCCATCTTCTGTGTAGATTCCTTTATCTTTATTCCAGGTAAAGGTCTTTTGAACATAGGAAAAAATAGCATTTGCCTTTTCAAGATCCGTTTTCATTTCTGAAATTCCTGCCGGCATATTTTCTTTTGCCAGTTTTGTTCTTTTCAGTTCTCCTCCAAAATCTTCACTTTCATACAATCTCTTTCCAATCTGATCCCATGAGGAAGAATACAGCTTAAGCTCTCCGAAATTTGTAGAATTCAGCTCAGCACTGATTTTTGTTCTGAAGTTTCTGTCATTTCTTACAAATTTTTCAGTTTTAAAGCCTTTCAGATTTTCATAAGCAAATCTGTAGGTTCTGTATTGTGCACCATATAGGTATCTTTCCTCCATTTCTCTGTACTTAGGAGTAATTCCCCCTGTATAATTTACGTTATATGACATATTAATTGGAGTATCAAAAACGTATTCTGTATTCAGAGAAGGCGTGTCGGATTCTATCAATACTTCAGGAATCATAAATCTGAACGGAGATACAATTTCATATTGATACTCCAGGATTGATCCATTTTTCACACCTGGGAATGCAAATTTTGTGAGAGTAACATATTTATTCTCTTTGCTTTTATATTGAGAACTCTTTTCTACTTTTACAGGAACAGAATTTCCATTTTCAAGATTATAGGTAAAAGCCTTGAATTTACCCAGTGATTCTCTGTTTGAACCGATATTATAGATAGGGATTTCGAGATTCAGCCAATCTTCAGCTTTATCTTTATCATAAATCTTAACTCTGTAAAAATATCTTTTATGCAGATTACCGGTATTGTTATCGATCATAAAATAAGCAGATTTATACAAGATCTCTGCAGGAGCATTTTCATCCAGTAATGATTTGGTTTTAGATAAATCTGCATCATTAAATTTCGGAGGATTCAGAAATTCATATTTCTTCTGAGCATTTACCAGTATTGTGCCGGCTGAGCAAAGAAGCAATATTATTATTTTTTTCATGGTTATATTTTTGTTATTAAAATTTTTGAATTATCCATATTCAGGATCTTTTTTCTGAAACTGATATAGTCATTGTACTTTTCCTTTGGATACAGCCCTTTATTAATCTGTATTTTTCTGATCACTTTTACCTGATCATCACTTTTAACAAAGCTTAGCTTATAAGATCCGAACTCGGAAGTAATGCTTGCGTTATCCGGAGTTTCATCAACTTTATATCCTAAAGGAAGCACAAAGGCAATTTCATATTCATCCTCATAAGACATGCCTACTTCAAAAGGAAGCTCACGGTTTTCATCAGTTTTAAAGACTGCATCATTAAAAATAGGCACAGATCGGAACAATAGGCTGTTTCCTGCTTTTTTAGAGAAATTATTGGTTTTAAAATCCAGATCATAGGTAATAACGGCATTGTCTCTGTCGTTATTAAAATTTTTCATTTCAACTTTTTCAAAGTTCAGGATATTAAACCTTTCTTTAACTGCATCATTCTTTTCTTTAGGATTAAGGTTGGCAAATCTCAGATTATCATCATATTGATTTCCGGTATAAGAAAAGTTACCGGTGCCGATAATACTGTTATCCTCATTAAGATTAACTCTCAATGTTTGTTTTTCTTTATTCTGTTCAGCTTTATACACCGGTGTATTGATCAGTTCGATTCCTTTCGGAGTTACAGCAAGTACATTTCTGTCGGTAGTACTGTAATTTAAATGGTTAAAAGCAATTTGCTGAGAGGTATTTTCAAGCCATATATTTCCTTTTTCTGTTGGAACCATAAGAATAATATGATTTCCTCCCATAGAAGGAAATTCGGGATCAAAAGAAACCTGTGACCGACTGGAAGTAATAATACAATAGTTGGAAGGAATCCCTGCTTCATTCAGAAGAACTTTCATATAATTCGTAAGCCCCTTGCAATCTCCATAGCCTTTTTTCTGAACCTCATCCGGCATCATAGGCTGCCATCCACCTATTCCCAAAGCCACAGCAATATATCGGCTTTTGTTCTGCATGTACTGATAAATTTTCTTTACTTTATCTTCTACAGATCCCTGTAATTGTAAAGAGGCTACCTCAGCTTTAATAGAAGGAGTAGATGCAGAAACAGGTACCAAAAGATCATTGTAAATCCAGGTTCCGAAATCTGTCCAGTTATTCAAAGTTCCCTGTTTTCCTGCAAGGCTGAATTTTGTAAGTGCAAAGTTGACCGCAGGTAAGATTTTAACAGGCTCTGGAATCATAAAAGCATCGTCAATAGCAGGTACATTTTTGTATGAATAGGTTTTATCATTTCCACTACCGCTTTCTATCACAGAGGTATAATTGTATTTTGAAGGGTAAATTTTAGATCTGAGTTCTATTCCAGAAGTGTTAACGATTTTAAACTGTGCTTCTTCAAGAGATATTTTAGTAGAAGTAAAAGGTACAAAATCCGGGATAAAAACAGTATCTTCATCTTCAGCTTCATAGGAAAAATCAATAGTATAAGGATATTGCACCGGTGTATATGAATAAACCAATATCCTGTTATCAGAATAAAAAACTCCCTGAGGATTGTTCGCTACGTCTTTAAAATCAGATTTTGAAACACTTTTAATTTTTTTGCCGGCCTCATCGTAAATCGTAAGTTTTATGTTTGAAATACTTTTTGATTTATCATAAGGGATGTAAGCTACTGCCTCATCGTCACCATCTTTATTTAAGACTGTAATTATCTTATTTTTCTGATATTTTATTTCATCGATTTTATTGATCTGAACGGTTGTAATTTCTTTTCGGATTACAACACTCGCATTTTTCTTTAAATTCTCAGGAATGGCAGAGGCAGGATAGCTCTGTGCGAAATATAATGAGGCGGTAGATAATGCCCCGAGGACTAATATTTTCATCATAGTTATTAAGATAGTACAAAAATAATAAAATCTTAATAACTGTTAAAAAAATATAAAAGGCTCCAACATGTGAAGCCTTCAACCTAATACTTAAAAAAGTACTGTTTTAAATGTACCTATAAGGCAATGAACACATTATCAACTTTTCATTGCTTATTTCTGAAAAGTTAAAACAGAATATTTATATTCATTCTATATTGAAATAAGAATATATATTCTGTAACATGAAGGGATAAACTTCAAATTGTCTGCACTCAAATTTATAATAATTTACAATCCATATGATTCAAATACTGTAGAATTAATAATAACAGGAAGTACAATTAATTCTACAATCCTATCGATGATCAATAAAAAAAGACTTCATTGCTGAAGTCTTTTAATTTTTTTCTTTCTATTTAGTCATTCGGGACCAGCTTACTGTCAAAGCGATCACTTCCCAATCCCAATACAGGAATAAAAATAAATCCGAAAAGGAGAATCAGAATGGTGTACAGAGGTGTTTCTTTCGCAAAGCCTTTGGCAAGTCTGTCATATGCCACCCAGCATGCATAAATGTTTACCAGTGGAATAAAGAAAAGAATGATCCACCAAATCGGTTTTTTCACAATTTCCAGTAATACTATCGTGTTGTAAATAGGAATAAAGGCAGCCCAGGCATCTTGTCTTCCTGCTTTCTGGAAAATTTTGTACATGCAGTATCCATAGAATATATAGCAAAGCAGCCCGAAGAACATTGTTCCGATCCCTAATCCTGCAGCAACTGCACCAGAAGCCGCATCTGCTCCGTTGTAAGGATCTGTTTGTAAAAGAGTTAACATATTATTGTTTTTTTGGTTTATCCAAATATAAAAAAAGCTTCTAAATAATCAGAAGCTTTTTTATTATATTTTTAAAAAGGATTATGCATCAATTTTTGCATATTTCGCATTTTTCTCGATAAATTCTCTTCTTGGCGGAACTTCATCTCCCATCAGCATTGAGAAAATACTATCTGCTTCCACTGCATTATCAATGGTTACCTGCTTCAGAATTCTGTGTTCAGGATTCAATGTAGTTTCCCACAGCTGTTCAGGGTTCATCTCTCCAAGACCTTTGTAACGTTGTACCTCTACTCCTTTTCCGTCCGGAGACATTTCTAAAGTAAATTCCTCACGCTCTTTTTCGTTATAAGCATATACTTTTTTGTTTCCTTTCTTTAACAGGTATAAAGGTGGTTGAGCAATATAGATATAACCATTCTCAATAAGTTCCTTCATATATCTGAAGAAGAAAGTAAGAATCAGTGTTGAAATGTGAGATCCGTCAATATCGGCATCGGTCATAATCACGATCTTGTGGTATCTTAATTTTGCCAGGTTCAATGCTTTGCTGTCTTCCTCAGTTCCCACAGAAACCCCAAGAGCAGTATAGATATTTCTGATCTCTTCGTTATCATATACTTTATGAAGCATAGATTTTTCTACATTCAGGATTTTACCTCTTAACGGAAGAATAGCCTGGAAGTGTCTGTCTCTTCCCTGCTTAGCCGTACCCCCTGCGGAATCTCCCTCTACAAGGAAGATTTCAGATTCTGCCGGATCTTTTGATGAACAGTCTGATAATTTCCCTGGAAGACCGGAACCTCCCATCGGAGATTTTCTCTGAACCATTTCACGGGCTTTTTTTGCAGCCTGTCTTGCTTTTGCAGCCAAAACCACTTTCTGAACAATCAGCTTAGCTTCATTTGGGTTCTCTTCAAGGAAGTTGGTAAGCATTTCCCCTACAATTTTATCTACAGCCCCGGAAACTTCAGAGTTTCCTAATTTTGTTTTAGTCTGTCCTTCAAACTGAGGTTCCATTACTTTTACAGAAACTACAGCTGTTAATCCCTCACGGAAATCATCTCCTGTAACTTCTACTTTCTCTTTCTGTGGAATTCCTAAATCATCAGCATATTTTTTAAGGGTTCTCGTCAAAGCACGTCTGAAACCTGCAAGGTGAGTTCCTCCTTCATGAGTGTTGATGTTGTTGACGTAAGAGTGAAGATTTTCGTTGAAAGAAGTATTGTAACGCATTGCTACTTCAACAGGAATATCATCTCTTTCACCTTCCATGAAGATCACATGCTCCATGATAGATTCACGGTTGCCATCAATATAAGCAACGAATTCTTTTAATCCGCCTTCAGAATGAAAAACTTCAGAGCGGAAAGATCCGTCTTCCAGTTTTTCTCTTTCATCCGTTAAAGTAATGGTAATTCCTTTATTAAGATAAGAAAGCTCTCTTAAACGGCTTGCTAATGTATCGTAATTATATATTAGTTCTGTAAAGATGGTATCATCCGGCTGGAAAAACTGCTTGGTTCCTCTTTTTTCGCTGTGACCAATCTCCTCAACACCTGTCTGGGCTTTTCCTCTTGAATAAATCTGCTGGTAAACGTTTCCGTCTCTGTAAACCGTAGTGATCATCTCATTGGAAAGGGCATTCACACACGAAACCCCAACTCCGTGAAGACCTCCTGAAACCTTATAAGAGTCTTTGTCAAACTTACCTCCGGCTCCAATTTTTGTCATTACCACTTCAAGGGCAGATTTCTGCTCTTTTTCGTGGAAATCAACCGGGATACCTCTACCGTTATCACTTACTTCAATTCCGTTTCCTTCCTTGATGCTAACGAAGATCGTGTCGCAGTACCCTGCCAATGCCTCGTCAATAGAGTTATCTACTACTTCATAAACCAAGTGGTGAAGTCCTCTGACTCCTACATCACCAATGTACATTGAAGGACGCATACGAACGTGTTCCATTCCTTCCAATGCCTGAATACTACTAGCTGTATATTGTTTTTGACTCATATTAAAAATTAAAAATCCTGCTATATGCAAAGACTCACAAATATCGTGATTTTTTTCGAGGTATGAAAGTTAAAAAGTGTCAAAAAAATGTGGAGTTTTCTTTAGAAAAACATAAGGATTGGTGAGCCGGTAAAAGAAACAAAATTAAAATGTATTGGTGAGATAGCAACTGTTGTAAATCATATTCAACATCAATAATTTATGCTTAAATTTATTAACTGAAAAGTTGAAATTATGGATGATTTTATCGCAGCACGCGCTCAGATGGCACTCTCTCTGGGCTTTCATATCATATTCTCCTGTGTGGGTATGGTGATGCCTTTTCTGATGGCTTTTGCCCATTGGAAATATCTGAAAACCAATAACGAGGTATATAAAGGACTTACAAAAGCATGG
Organism: Chryseobacterium sp. 2VB; assembly: GCF_005503635.1. Taxonomy (NCBI): domain Bacteria; kingdom Pseudomonadati; phylum Bacteroidota; class Flavobacteriia; order Flavobacteriales; family Weeksellaceae; genus Chryseobacterium; species Chryseobacterium sp. 2VB. The sequence goes on along the minus strand of NZ_SCNC01000002.1, from coordinate 33,436 downwards.
AGTAAAGGGGTGGCTATCCTTTTTGCAACGGGAGCCGTTTCAGGAACAATGCTTTCTTTTGAACTTGGCCTTTTATGGCCCGGATTTATGAAACATGCAGGTCCGATTTTCGGGATGCCTTTTTCTCTGGAAGGAACAGCCTTTTTCATCGAAGCGATTGCCATTGGTTTCTTTTTATACGGATGGGAAAGATTCAATAAATGGTTTCACTGGTTCTGTGGTTTTCTTGTAGGAGTAAGCGGGCTGGCTTCTGGAATTCTGGTGGTAGCAGCCAACTCATGGATGAATTCTCCCACCGGTTTTGATTATATTAACGGACAGTATCTTAATATAGATCCTATCAAAGCGATGTTCAATGATGCATGGTTTCCGCAGGCCCTTCATATGACAGTTGCTGCTTTTTGTGCAACAGGATTTGCAGTTGCAGGAGTTCACGCTTTTATGATTATGCGAAAGAGGAATATTGAGTTTCATACCAAAGCTTTTAGAATTGCCGTAGGTTTTGCTCTTATCGGAGCTTTTGGAGCCCCTTTGAGCGGTGATGTTGCTGCTAAATCCGTTGCAGAAAGACAACCGATCAAGCTGGCTGCCATGGAAGCTCATTTTGAAACTGAAAAAGGGGCTTCATTTGTGATTGGAGGAATACCTGACGAAGAAAAAGAAGAAGTAAAATATGCTGTGAAAATTCCAAAAGTGTTGAGTTTTCTGGTAAGTAATGATTTTAATTCTGAAGTAAAAGGACTAAAAGATTTTCCGAGAGATGAATGGCCTCCGGTTGCTGTGGTTCATTATGCTTTTCAGATTATGATTTTCTTCGGTGTGGTGATGATCGTTATCGGAGCTGTCTATTTATATGCCTTCTTCTTCAAAAAAGAATGGCTGAATAAAAACTGGTTACTAAAAACCTTTTTAATCGCAACACCTTTTGGATATATTGCTCTGGAAGCGGGATGGACGGTAACAGAAGTCGGAAGACAGCCCTGGATTATTTATGGAATTATGAGGACAGCAGATGCGGTAACTCCTATGCCGGGAATACAGTATTCATTCTATTTCTTCACGGCTATTTTTGTATCATTATCATTGATCCTTGTTTTCCTTTTAAAGAGACAGATTCAAATGGTACCGAAGCTTTACGATCCTACTGATGCTCAGTTTAACGATAAAAACAAAAAATCATGATTTACATTGTAATAGGTTTTCTCTGGCTATCCATCTGTCTTTATATTATTCTGGGAGGAGCTGACTTTGGAGCAGGTATTGTAGAAATGTTCACCAATAAAAAAGCCCGCCATAAAACCCATGAGATTATGTATGAATCTATTGCTCCTGTTTGGGAAGCCAATCACATGTGGCTGATTATTGCCATCGTTATCCTTTTTGTTGGCTTTCCGGAGATTTATACCACTATGTCTACTTATCTTCACATTCCTTTAGTCTTAATGCTTTTAGGAATTATTGCAAGAGGAACAGCTTTTACGTTCAGGCATTATGATGCTGTGAAAGACAATTGGCAGGTTTTATACACTCATATTTTCTACTACGCAAGCCTTTTAACACCTTTCTTTTTAGGGTTAATAGCTGCTGCAACGGTTTCACATTCTATCAATCCTGATGCTGTAGGCTTTCTGGATTTGTATGTGTTCAGCTGGCTGAACTGGTTTGGGGTTTCTGTGGGCTTATTTACTGTAGCCCTTTGTGCTTATCTTGCTTCTATTTTTTCATTAAGAGAAACCCGTGATAAGGCCGATCTTTTGTTAATGATAAGAAAATCCAAGCAGACCATGATCTTTGTTGTGATAACCGGAATACTGGTATTCGTAGCTGCTTATATTTCCGATATTCCACTTTTGATGTGGGTATTTTCAAAGCCTTTGGGTATTATGGCGATTGCTTTTGCCACCATTGCCTTGTTGCTTATTCTAAGAGCGATGAACCGTCAAAAACTACTTCCCGTACGTGCTTTGGCAGGATTCCAGATGGTGATGATTTTAGTAGCGGCAACGTATCAGCATAATCCGGATATTATTTTATTAGGAAACGGACAGCATCTTTCATTACTGGAACATATGGCTCCTGAAAAAACTATCGCTGCATTGGGATGGGCATTGATGCTGGGATCACTATTTATTCTTCCTTTCTTATTTTATCTGATGGCTTCTTTCAGTAAGTTGAGAAAATAGTAAGTATGCAGGGTTATAAAGATAAAACAGAACTCATTGAAGAGCTAAAGAAAAGATATCTTCTCTATGATCAGGAATTTAATGATATCAAAGAAGAGGACAAAGATCTTTTGCAGCCGGGAGTTGATAAAACTCCATCACAAAATATTTCCTATCAATTGGGTTGGACTCACCTCCTTTTACAATGGGAATCTGATGAAAGCAAAGGAAATGAAGTAAAAACTCCCACTCCTCAATACAAATGGAATAACCTGGGAGGATTATACCAGTCTTTTTATAATGAATACGGTTCTTATAGTTTACAAGAACAAAGAGAACTGCTACAAAGTAAGGTTGATGAAATTATCACTTGGATAGAAAATCTTGACGATAGAACATTATTCACTCCCGGACAGAGAAAATGGGCAACTACTCCCGCCCAGTGGCCGGTTTGGAAATGGATTCATATCAATACCGTAGCTCCCTTTAAAAACTTCAGGGCACAGCTCCGGAAATGGAAAAAAGAAAAAGGTACAGCATAACACTGTACCTTTTTTGTTTATGTTTTCTGAGAAATCTTAAGCCAGTTTCATCAAAAGATTTTCATCAATTTTCTCTACTTTCACAATATTGTTTTTTGTCAAAGTCTTGGAAGCTTTATCCCATTTTTTACCGGATAACTGGCTTCTTTCTTTTACTTCAGCCAAAGCCATTGGCTCGTCCTGAGAATTAAGGATTTCAAGGATTACTTTTTCATCCTCTCCTAATTCAATTTGTGGAACTGCTTTTTCAGGTCTCATCTGAGGGAAGAATAATACTTCCTGGATTGAGGCATTATTCGTTAAGAACATAATTAATCTATCCATACCGATTCCTAATCCTGAAGTTGGCGGCATACCATACTCCAGCGCTCTTAAGAAGTCCTGATCGATGAACATGGCTTCATCATCTCCTCTTTCAGATAACGCCATCTGTGCTTCAAAACGCTCTCTCTGATCGATAGGATCATTAAGCTCTGAATATGCATTAGCGATTTCTTTACCGCATACCATTAATTCAAAACGCTCTGTTAAGCCTTCTTTGCTTCTATGTTTCTTTGTCAGTGGAGACATTTCGATCGGATAATCCGTAATGAAAGTCGGCTGGATGAAGTTTCCTTCACATTTCTCACCGAAGATTTCATCGATTAATTTTCCTTTACCCATCGTCTCATTTACTTCGATACCGATAGATTTCGCGAAATCATATAATTCCTTCTCAGTTTTTCCGGTGATATCGAAACCTGTAAATTTCAGGATCGCTTCTGTCATGGAAACTCTTGGGTAAGGAGCTTTGAAATCTACTTCATGTTCCCCAAAGGTAGCTTTTGTAGTTCCGTTTACCTGGATAGCACAGAATTCCAGTAATTTCTCAGTGAAATCCATCATCCAGTTATAATCTTTGTACGCTACATAGATTTCCATAGCGGTAAACTCAGGGTTGTGGGTTCTGTCCATTCCTTCATTTCTGAAGTTTTTAGAGAACTCATATACTCCGTCAAAACCACCTACGATCAGTCTTTTCAGATATAATTCGTTGGCAATTCTTAAATATAGTGGAATATCTAATGCATTGTGGTGCGTGATAAACGGTTTAGCTGCTGCTCCACCAGGAATTGACTGTAGGATTGGTGTTTCTACTTCAAAATATCCTGCATCATTAAAGAATGTTCTCATGGCATTGAACAATTTTGTTCTCTTCACGAAAATTTCTTTTACCTGTGGGTTTACCGTTAAATCTACGTAACGCTGTCTGTATCTTAATTCAGGATCTGTAAAACCATCGTGTACTACTCCGTTTTCATCAGTTTTAGCCTGAGGCAGCGGACGTAAAGCCTTTGTAAGAAGCGTAAAGTTTTTCACTAAAACCGTCTTTTCTCCTACCTGAGTGGTAAACAATTCTCCTTCAATACCGATAATATCACCGATATCCAGAAGGTGTTTGTATACTTCATTATAGAGTTCTTTATCGTCACCCGGACAGATCTCGTCTCTGTTGAAATAAACCTGGATTTTTCCTTTAGAATCCTGCAATTCTGCAAAAGAAGCCTTTCCTTGAATTCTGCGGGACATCAATCTACCAGCGATCTTCACCTGTTTACTTTCAGAAAAATCCTGTTTTATAGATTCTGTAGTATCTGTAATTATATACTCATCCGCAGGGAACGCATTAATCCCCATTTCAGTAAGCTTATTCAGCTTTTCTCTTCTAATGATTTCTTGTTCTGATAATTGCATTTCTTATTTTTCTAAAAGCGTACAAATTTAGGCATTTTTGACATGACCGTCAATGGCTTTTTTAAGAAATTTTAAAAAGTGGTAAAGATGCGGGGTATTGGGGTTCGGAATACGTGTTTAGAGATCAAAGATTTGAATGATTGTGCTATAACATTAAACTTTGAACTTTGAATTTTAAATCAACCAGCTTTTTCTGTCTTTTCGGGGAATAAACGTCCACGCCAGCATTCTGCTTATTTTTTGTCCCTGAGCCATATCGATAGTTCTCACCTCTCCAGCATTTACTTTCTTTAAAAGATTGTTGAGTTTATTGAGATTGTCTTTTTTCGAAACAAGACACGTGAACCAAAGAACCTGTGATGAAAACAATCTGCTATCATTGATCATTTTAGTAATAAAAGCAAGTTCACCCCCTTCACACCAAAGTTCAGACTGCTGTCCGCTGAAGTTAAGAAGAGGTTTCGTTTTCTTTGATTTACTAAGATTTTTTGTTTTTCTGATATTCCCTTTCATGACAGATTCTTCGGAATCATGAAAAGGAGGATTGCACATGGTGAAAGTAAATCTGTCTTCCGGACCAATGATATTGGTAAAGATATGATCAGCATCAGGCTGGCTTTTTAACTGAATAACAGAGGAAAGATCTTCATTTTGATTCAGAATGTGTTGAGCATTTTTCAAAGAATCCTGATTGATATCCGTTCCCAGCATGGTCCAGCCATAAGATTTGCAGCTGATTAAAGGATACACGAGATTCGCGCCTGTTCCTATGTCTAATCCTTTTACAGAATTTCCTGTCGGGATTTTATTAAGTGGTTCACCTAATAGATCGGCAATATAATGTACATAGTCTGCTCTTCCCGGGATCGGTGGACAAAGATTGGTGTCAGGAATGTCCCAGCCTTTAATGTTGTAGAAATGTAAGAGTAGGGCTTTGTTGAGCAGTTTAACAGCCTGTGGAATGCTGAAATTAATGGTTGCCGTCTGATAGGCATTTGTAAAAACATAGTGTTTCAGTTCCGGCACACAAGAAATAAGCTGATCAAAATCGTAGGGATTACGATGCAGATTTCTTGTGTGCAGACTGGATTTTTCAGCGGACATATTTTATTTCTTCTGACTTAAAATATATTCCACCATTTTTTTGGCATCTTCTTTAGATACCTGAGGATGAGCAGCCATAGGGACACTTCCCCATACTCCACTTCCGCCTTCTATAATTTTGGAAGCCAGCAGTTCAGTATCCTTTTCAGAGTACTTTCCTGCAATTTCCTGATAAGAAGGTCCTATCATTCTCTCATTCACAGAATGGCAGCCTGAGCAGTCCAATGTTTCCATGATCTGATCACCGGAAAGATGAGACTGAGCAGGTTCTGAAACAGCTGTAGTTTCAGAAGAAGATGCCACTTCTGCTGTATTTTCTTTTTTAGAACAGGAAATGATCATAAGACCCAGTGTTCCTGCCAAAAGTATTTTTTTCATTATTTCTTCGCTGTAGAATCTGTTTTAGCAGCTTCAGGTGCAGTTGCAGCCGGAGTTGCAGCAGCTGGAGCAGCAGTTTTAGCAGTAGAATCTACCACTGTAGTTGCTTCCGGTTCCTCAAGCATTGTGTTGCTATCCTGTAAAGAGTGATCTGGCTTTTTTTTGCAGCTTGCCAATAATAAACCTCCGATAAATGCGATTGCTAATACTTTTTTCATTTTTTTCTAATTTGGAAGCAAAAATATAAAAAATAAACTTTTAAACTTATGACAAATGTTTTCTTTAGGAAATATTTTTGAGATCAGGATTTTAACAACTAATAAAAAAATAATTCAAACATGGGAGAATTTTAAATTAGGTTAGTATTTTTGTATATCGGATGATCCGAGCCAAAAATCAACGTATTAATTTAAAAATGTATGACCAGAAAACATGTATTGGGTACAGCTTGCTTTGCTATACTCTCTTCTCTCCTTTTTTCATGTGATAATTCATCCAATGAACCACAATCAGAATATTCTGATAAAATTGAATCGGTAACGCTTTTAAAAACGACAAAATCCTGGGACGGAGCTACATATCCTGCCTATCCCGCAACTCAGCCGGAAATTTCGGTTCTTAAAATTGCTGTACCTCCCAATTCGGCACTGAGCTGGCATAAACATCCCGTCATCAATGCTGCTTATGTAGAAAAGGGTGAAATTCAGATTGAAAGAAAAGAGGATGGAAAAACGCAATGGATAAGAAAAGGTCAGGTGCTTCCTGAAATGGTTAATACCGGCCACAGAGGTAAAACCGGAGACCTCGGCGCAACGCTGATTGTTTTCTATAGTGGAACTCCTGACATTCCTTTATCTGAGCCAGTACAATAAATAGTTCAAATGCTGGGTTCGCAAGGTAATGATGATAAAACTCTGTTTTTTATTCACAAGGGCACTTCGTTTAATTAATGACAGCGTCTTTTGCTGAGTGAAACGCCCTTGTGATCATTTTAACAGTCATTTAATAACATCTTTGCGATCTCAGCGTTTAAATAAAAGATTATTATAGTTATCTTTAATCCATGGTTTTAATTTCAAAAATTCTGTTTTTCACCAGCCATCATGGTTTTTATACTGTGGTTCTGTTGTTTGCATTCTTTGGATTGCTCTCCTATCTGACCAAAAAAGCATGGTTTTTGATTCCGATCATTCCACTTGCTATATTGAATGGTTTTGGAGGACAGTTTCTAAATGCATGGTTTTTAAACAAATACGGAGTAGAAAGCACAGCTATTATCACCTCTGATGTAGAAACCAATTCTACCCTGAATGATATGTATATCCACGATTATGAGGCTATTGTAAAGAAACAGGACGGAACATATACCACTACCTTTTTCTCCACTACTACTGCAGCCATTTATCCTATCAGAAATTCAATCAGAATTCCAGGTGATAAGGATATTCCTGTAAAATACATTCCGGGATATGAAAAAAACATGGTAATCCTTTATGACCAATCCAGGGAAGGAAAAATTGTATTACAAAATGAAAAAATGGCTCCTGTGAATTCTGCAAGAATCAAATATGAAGCAGACAGAACAAATAAACAATTCATTGAAGAATATATTGCTGCATTGGAAGATTATGTAAAAGACTATGATGATGAAACTTACAGAGAAAAAATCAAAGTATTGAAACAAGAACTCAAACAGCTTAAATAAGAGGTTTCAATGTTAAGTTTTTTTATTTTCAGAAATTTTTTAGTCTTTGTATTAAAAAAATTTCTACATTTGTCCCATGTTTAAAATGAACAACAATATTTGGTGGTGGCTTTCAAACTCTTCGTCGGGTCTGGAGGTATTGTCATGTTGTTAATTACAGCAGAAATAATCAAAAAACAATATATAGGCTTTGACGGATACCGTTAAAGCCTTTTTTTATTCCTAATCTCACAAAAAACAATAAAATGTTGACCAAAACAATTACGATAAAAACCGTTTCAAAAAAAACACTGGGAGACCTTCATACTCCCATGAATATTTACCTTAAGATCAGGGATAAATTCCGTGATACGATTCTTCTGGAAAGTTCAGATTCAAAAAGTATTGATAATAACTTTTCCTTCATCGCCGTGAATGCCATTGCCGGAATTGAGGTGAAAAACCTCAGCGAATATGAAATCAAACTTCCTTCTTCTGCTCCCGTAAAGCAATTTATTATGGAGCGGAATATTACAGATGTATTTGAAGAATTTCGCCAGATTTTTAAATGTGAAGAAACCAATGATCCTATTGAGCAGACGGCTCAGAGCCTTTTCGGCTACACAAGTTTTGAAGCGGTACAGTTTTTTGAAAACATCAGCCTTAAAGCACAAAGCAAGGAAGTAGAGATTCCTGTTTTAAGATACAGATTGTACCAATATGTGATTGCTATCAATCATTTCAATGATGAAATGTATATTATAGAAAACTGTATTGATGGCGTAAAGTCTGAATTCCATCTGTTGAAAAACCTCATTAAAAATCAGAATACTCCGGTTTACCCATTTGAGAAAATAAGCGAAGAAACATCTAATATTACAGATGAAGAATATATTGAACTGGTAAAGACAGCTCAGAAACACTGTATGCGCGGAGATGTCTTCCAGCTGGTTCTGAGCAGAAGATTCGAGCAGAAATTCAAAGGTGATGAGTTCAACGTGTATCGTGCTTTGAGAAATATCAATCCTTCTCCTTACTTATTCTATTTTGATTACGGAAATTACAAATTATTCGGATCGAGTCCTGAAAGCCAGTTAATCATCAAAAACAATAAAGCCATTATTCACCCGATTGCAGGAACATCCAAAAGAACGGGGAATTTTGAAGCTGACCTTGAAGCTATTGAAGTCCTGAAAGCCGATCCTAAAGAAAACGCAGAGCATACCATGCTGGTGGATCTGGCAAGAAATGATCTTGGAAAACTCGGAAAAAATGTAACGGTTACCAAGCTTAAAGAAATCCAGCTGTTCTCGCACGTTATTCATATGGTAAGTGAGGTGACTGCAGATGTTGCTGATGACATCAATCCTCTGGAAATGGTTTCCGCTACTTTCCCTCAGGGAACATTAAGCGGAGCACCCAAGCATAAAGCGCTTCAGCTGATCAATCGATATGAAAAAGATTCCCGTGGCTATTATGGCGGCTGTATAGGAATCATCGGACTGAACGGAACCTGCAACCAGGCCATTATGATCAGAACTTTCTTAAGTAAAAACAATACCTTATTTTATCAGGCTGGTGCCGGTCTTGTAGCAAAATCTGTCCCTGAAAGTGAATTACAGGAAGTCAACAACAAACTGAATGCACTGAAAAAAGCAGTAGAAAAAGCAGAAAAAATAGTTGAAAAATAAATCCGTCAACCAGCAAACAACAACAAAAAAAATAGCAACTCTCTAACAAAAAAGCAATGAACAACAATATAAACACTCAACAACCACAGCTTAAAGTTCTCGTTTTCGATAACTATGACAGCTTTACCTATAACCTTGTCCAGATTATCGAAAGAATTCTGAATCAAAGAGTGGATGTGGTAAGAAATGATAAAATTACCCTTGAAGAGATTGGAAAATATGACAAAATCATCCTTTCTCCAGGTCCCGGAATTCCTGAAGAAGCAGGTATTTTATTAGACCTTATTAAAGAATACGCTCCTTCAAAAAGTATTCTTGGAGTATGTCTCGGACAGCAGGCCATTGCTGAAGCTTTCGGAGGGAGTCTGATCAACCTGTCTGAAATCTTTCACGGAGTGGCTACCACTACCGATCTGGTGAAAGAAGACACCAAATTATTTCAGGATTTACATTCAGGATTGGAAGTGGGAAGATACCACAGCTGGGCAGTGAATACTGAAGATTTCCCGGAAGAACTGGAAATTACGGCTGTAGATAAAGACGGAATGATCATGGCTTTGCAGCACAAAACCTATGATGTACACGGAGTACAGTTTCACCCTGAAAGCATTTTAACGCCGGAAGGAGAAGTAATCATTAAAAACTTTCTGTTGTCATGAAAACCTTAGAAAGTCCTTCAACAACCATAAAAATACCACAAATGAAAGAAATACTTCAATACCTGTTCAACCATAATACGCTTTCAAAATCAGAAGCAAAGGCTACCATGATTGAGATTGCACAGAATAAATTCAACGCTGCGGAAGTGACTGCTTTTATCAGTGTTTTTCTGATGCGGAATATCACCTTGAAAGAGCTGGAAGGTTTCAGAGAAGCATTGTTACAAATGGCTGTTCCTGTAAACATCGACGCCAGTGATGCGATTGATATTGTAGGAACCGGAGGAGACGGAAAAGATACCATCAATATATCCACTCTGGCCAGTTTTGTAGTAGCCGGAGCCGGACAAAAGGTAACAAAGCATGGAAATTACGGTGCTTCTACCACTACAGGCTCTTCCAATGTACTGGAAGAACTGGGATACCAGTTTAAAAACAGCTCAGAACAATTGAATGAAGATCTTGAAAGAGCTAACATCTGCTTTTTGCACGCTCCTTATTTTCATCCTGCGCTGCAATCTGTCGGATTATTAAGAAAATCGCTGGGATTAAGAACTTTCTTTAACCTTTTGGGTCCTTTGGTCAATCCGGCAAAGCCCCGATATTCAATGATTGGAGTTTATAATCTGGAAATTGTAAGAATCTATCAGTATCTTCTTCAAAAGGAAGAACGTGAATTTATTCTGGTGCATGGTCTTGACGGATATGATGAAATAAGTCTTACCGGCGACAGCAAAATCATCACCAAAAACGGAGAAGAAATATATTCTGCAGAAGATTTAGGTTTCAATCCGGTAACGCTGGAAGATATTAAAGCAGGAAACTCCATTCGGGAAACGGCAAAAATATTTATGAATATTCTGGAAGGAAACGGTACAGAACAGCAGAACTCAGTAATTCTTGCCAACGCTTCAGCCGCACTTTACAACACCCATAAATTCGGGACCTATGATAACTGTCTTCTCATGGCTGATGAAAGTCTGCAAAGCGGAAAAGCATTGAATAGTTTTAATCTTTTGATCCAATAAGATTCACCATTCACTTGCAAAGCAAAATTCACTATTGACTATATTACAGACACAAAAAAATGACTATACTGGATAAAATTATTGAACGAAAAAAAGAGGAGGTTGCTGCTGCAAAATTGCGCATTTCCCTTGACCGGTTAAAAGACACCTCTTTTTTTGGAAGACCAACCTATTCACTGAAGGAATCTATCAAAAATAAGAGCGGAATTATCGCTGAGTTTAAAAGACAATCACCTTCAAAAGGGATCATCAATAATAATGTACAGCCTTTGGAAGTAGTTTCTGCTTACAAAAATTATGGAGCCAGCGGGGTTTCTATCCTGACTGATCATGATTTTTTCGGAGGAGATTTAAATGATATTCTCAGTGTAAGAAATGACATCAATATTCCGATTCTGCGAAAAGATTTTATGATTGATGAATACCAGTTTTATGAAGCCAAAAGTATTGGAGCTGATGTAGTATTACTGATTGCTTCATGTCTTTCACCAGCTCAGGTACAGGAATTTACCGAATTAGCTCACCAACTGAAATTGGAGGTTTTACTGGAAATTCATACAGAAGATGAACTGAAACATTTTAATTCAAAAATCGATTTAGTTGGGATCAATAACAGGAACCTTAAAGATTTTAAAGTAGATCTTCAGCATTCGGTTCAGTTGAAGAATCAACTTCCGAAAGAAGTTTTATCTGTTGCAGAAAGTGGTATTTACAGCATTGAAGATTTTCAGTTTTTAAAAGAAAAAGGGTTTGATGGTTTCCTGATGGGTGAATATTTCATGAAAAATACAGATCCGGCCAAAGCTTTTGAAGAATTCGCTTCTCAAATTTAAACTCAAGAATAATCAACAATGAACCTGCAACCTACAACCTCAAACCTGCCATCTCGCCTGAAAGTCTGTGGTCTTACAAAACCGGATCAGATTCAGGAATTGATTGCTATGAAAACAGATTTTCTCGGTTTTATCTTCTACGAAAAATCACCGAGATATGTTTTGAACCATCTGAGTCTGGAAGAACTCTCAAGTATTGACCACCAGGGAAAAGTGGGCGTTTTTGTTAATGAAGAAGCAGATATCATTGTAAAGGTCGTTCAGCGTGCGGATTTGAATTTTGTACAGCTTCATGGTGATGAAAGCAATGATTTTATTGCTGAACTAAGACAAAAACTGAATCCTGAGGTTGGAATCATTAAAGTCATCAGAATAGGAAGTAATACGGCAGAAAATCAAAATAAAATAACACAAATTCTTGATCTGCAACCTGCAACCTGTAATCTGCAACCTATCACCTACTACCTATTTGATACAGACAGTAAAGCATTTGGCGGAACGGGACAACAATTTGACTGGAATATTCTGAATGAATTTGAGATTCCACTGCCCTACTTTCTAAGCGGCGGAATTTCTGAAGATAATATCTGTGATGTAAAAACATTGAAGCAACAGCCTTTCGCTTTGGATATCAATTCAAAATTTGAAACAGAACCCGGAAATAAAAACATTGACAGTATAAAAAAGTTTAAAACTTTATATCAGCAAAATAAATAACACATAAAAACACACAAGGATGAATATACATTTGCTCAAAAAGACATTTTACAAAACCTTATTTCCCCCTAAATTCGGGAATGAAAAAATCCAGAATCTGTACCATTTTGTTGCACAGAACGACAGCAATACAGAACATTGGGAAGCAGGTGGATTATTGTCCGATTTCATTTGTATTATTAAAGATTTTGAAGAAAGTGATATCCAGTATTTTTTTGAAAGAATCAGTTTATGGAACAGTTATTATCTGGTGATTATTTCAGATAAATTTTTGGAAAACCATGTAAAATCCAGTGTAAAGTATGACCTGGGATTAATTTATTCTAAAATTTTTCTGCTTTACGAGGATTCCGATCCTTATTTTCTGATTGACAACCTGGAAATTGCCATTACCATGTATCAGTCGAAAATAGATAAAGCAACCTTAATTGATTTAATGCATAAAATAGAATTATTGTATTATAAAAAACTGATTACCAAACAGCAATACGATTACCATCTCACATTTATTAATAGTTTGAACCCATGAAATATCAGGTAAAAGAAACGAAAGATTTAACAGAAGCCGAAATAAAACACATCCTGGAACTTTGGGATATTTCTGCATGGAACACCATGAAATCATCCTACTTCCGCTCTTTTTTTAAAGACTCGGAATTTCATTTTCTGATGGATATGGATGAAAGCATATTGGCCGTTATGAGAGTGAACTTTGATTTCACCTTACAAATAGCAGACACCGGTTATTCCTTTGCGGAAGCCGTAGGACTTGTTTCTGCTCATAAAAAGAAAGGATATGGTGCTGCATTGGTAAACAATTTCAAAGAAAATGTTATTCAGAGAAATTTAGAGACAATTGGTTTCTGCCACGCTGATCTTCGTTCCTTTTATGAAAAATGTGACATAGAAATCCTCCATGACAAGGCCAAAATGATCAAAGAAAGTGTCGGCCCGGAGTGGGTAAATTCTGAAGATGATGATATTTTGATTTTTCATACCTCGCAGAAAAGAAAAGAGCTGCTCAACCAGCTGAGTGTACAAAACAACGCTTATTTAATGACTAAAGAATAAAAAATGAATTATAAAACCCCCGATGAAAACGGATATTATGGAGAGTTTGGAGGTGCTTTTATCCCCGAAATGCTCTATCCTAATGTAGAAGAACTGCAAAAAAACTATCTTGAAATCATAGAATCTGAAGATTTTCAGGTAGAATATCAGGATTTACTGAAAAATTATGTCGGAAGAGCTACGCCCCTCTATTTTGCTAAAAACTTAAGTCAAAAATACCAGACACAGATTTATTTGAAACGGGAAGACCTCAACCATACGGGAGCTCACAAGATCAATAATGCTCTGGGGCAGGTTCTGTTGGCAAAACGTCTTGGAAAAACCAGAATCATTGCGGAAACCGGAGCAGGACAACATGGTGTTGCCACAGCTACAGCGTGTGCTTTGCTTGGTCTTGAGTGCATTGTTTATATGGGAGAAATTGATATCCAGAGACAAGCCCCAAACGTAGCGAGAATGAAAATGCTGGGAGCAGAAGTAGTAGCAGCAACTTCAGGATCAAAAACCCTGAAAGATGCGGTAAATGAAGCATTAAGAGACTGGATCAACAATCCTGTGACGACTCATTATGTGATTGGAAGTGTAGTGGGACCTCATCCTTTTCCGGATCTTGTAGCACGATTCCAGAGTATTATTTCAAAGGAAATCAAAGAACAGCTTAAAGAGAAAATCGGAAGAGAAAATCCGGATTATGTGATTGCCTGTGTGGGCGGAGGAAGTAATGCAGCAGGGACCTTTTATCATTTCGTAGAAGAAAAAGAGGTGAAAATCATTGCTGCTGAAGCCGGAGGATTGGGAGTAAATTCCGGAAAATCGGCTGCTACTACTTTTCTGGGAACGCTTGGTGTTCTTCACGGAAGCAAAAGTCTTGTGATGCAGACAGCAGACGGCCAGGTTATTGAGCCGCATTCTATTTCTGCCGGACTGGATTACCCGGGAATCGGGCCTTTTCATGCGCATTTATTTAAAGAAAAAAGAGCTGAATTCTTTAGTATTAATGATGATGAAGCTTTGAAATGTGCCTTTGAACTCACCAGACTGGAAGGAATTATCCCTGCACTGGAAAGCTCTCATGCGCTGGCTGTTCTGGATAAGAAGAAATTTAATGAAAATGATGTTGTGGTCATTTGCCTGAGCGGCCGTGGAGATAAGGATATGGAAACGTATCTGAAGAATTTGTAAAATGTCGGATGTAAAATGTACAATGTACTTTCTCACCTCAGTTTAATACTACTTTATACATTGTACTTTGTACGTTATACTTTAATACAATAAAAATGAAAAAACTAAATATATACTTCACAGCAGGAATTCCACAACTGGAAGATACCGCTGATATTATACAACTGATTCAGGATTCCGGGGCTGATATGATTGAAATCGGAATGCCTTATTCTGATCCTGTAGCAGACGGCCCTGTCATCCAGAAAGCTCACGAACTGGCTTTACAAAACGGAATGACGATCGAAAAACTGTTATCTCAGCTAAAAGCCATCAAAGACAAAATCAACATTCCAATTATTCTGATGGGATATATCAATCCGGTATTGAGTTTCGGATTTGAGAAATTCTGTGCAGCATGTTCGGAAAGTGGAGTTTCAGGGCTGATCCTTCCTGATCTTCCTCCTATTGAGTTTGAGAAAAACTATCAACATATCTTAAAACAATATCATCTTAATTTCACTTTTCTTGTAACACCGGAAACCTCCGATGAAAGGATGATCTACCTGGATTCATTAAGTTCAGGATTTCTTTACGCAGTAAGTTCTTCTTCCACTACCGGAAATGAAAATGCGGTTTTAAAGAACGAGGACTATCTTTCCAGGCTCGCTGCTCTTCCACTTAAAAATCCGGTGATGATCGGGTTTGGAATTAAATCGAAAGATGACTTCGAAAATGTGACGGAAAAAGCGGATGGCGGTATCATCGGAACCGCTTTTGTGAATATTTTGCTTAAGGATAAAGACTGGAAGAAAAGTGCCATAGATTTTATCCATTCCATAAAAGGGTAAAATTCACTAAATTTGTATATCAAAAATTGAAATGAATACAAATCAAAATAAAGCAGTAGAATTTGAAGATTTAGGAATCAAAGAATATCAGCCAGCCTGGGATTATCAGGAGCAACTGATGAAAAACATCATTGATACCAAAATAAAAAACAGAGATCTTCCTGCGGAACAGCATAGTATTACTCCCAACCACCTTCTTTTCGTAGAGCATCCTCACGTATACACTTTAGGAAAAAGCGGACATGAAGAAAATATGCTTGCCGGTATTGATAAGCTGAAAGAAATTGAGGCTACCTTCGTGAAAGTAAACCGCGGTGGAGATATTACCTATCATGGCTATGGACAAGTTGTAGGTTATCCTATTCTGGATCTTGAAAACTTTTTCACGGATATTCATTTATATATGAGAAATCTGGAAGAAGTGATCATCAGAACCATTGCCGAATATGGTATTAAAGGAGAACGTTCCCCGGGAGAAACCGGAGTATGGCTGGATGTAGGAAAACCTTACGCCAGAAAAATGTGTGCTATGGGAGTAAAAGCTTCCCGTTGGGTAACTCTTCACGGCTTTGCATTGAATGTGAATACGGATATGCGTTATTTTGAATACATTATTCCGTGTGGGATCAAAGATAAGCAGGTTACTTCGTTAAAAAGAGAGCTTGAAAGAGAACTGACACCTGAAGAAATGGAAGAACTGAAAGCAAAGATCAGAAAACATTTCGCGGATGTTTTTCAGGCAGAATTGATTTACAAATAGCCAAGTTTAATACAATATAATAAGCCCGGTTTCAATCGTTGAAACCGGGTTTTTATTTTTATGATAATGTTATTTTTATTCGCTTAGACTATCCGCAACATTTGTAATTCCGCAGGATCTATACCTCAAAATCTATTTTAAAATTCTTCTTGCTTTTCAGAATTCTACTATTATTGAGACTTTTTTTAGATTTAATCCGTATTACATAGTTTAGATTCCTACGGAATGGACAAAGTATAAATAGACTTATCTTATTGAAGAACATTTGTATGTCAGGAATAAACTATCCATCCACCTTGTCCATTCCGTAGGAATCCAGATCTCGAAATTCTATTTTAAAATTTTCTATGTTTCAAAATTCTACTATTAAAAACCTAAGGTTTTTTAGTTGTTTTCAATATTATAAAACCAATAAAACAACAGAATAATGTATTTTTTTCAAAAAAAATCTTGCATATATTTTAATTTTTATTACTTTTAATGTCACAAATAAGTGAACTATCATAATTAAAAAGTTCACTGAAAAACTAACCACAAAATATAAAAACTATGAAAAAATTTCTGTTATCCATGATGGTATTCGTGACGGTACTGTCAGTGAATTCCTGCTCAGATTCAGCTGCCAACCAGGATCCTAATCTTGTAGCCAAGGAGTCTAATGAAATTGCAATGAAAGATTTCGGCAAAACTGTTCCGGTAGGGATTGAAAAAGAAGATGGAAAATTTAAAATCTCATTTATGGTTACTGCACAGCCGTACGAAATTGCGGACAGTAAAGAGAATGCAGGTTATATTTCCATGATCAGACAGGCTGTTGAAAACGAAACTCCTGTTCATGTTTTCCTTAAAGCCAATACCAATAAAATTGCGAAAGTAGAAAAAGCAACTGCTGATGACATCCGTTATTTCAAATCGGTATTCAACAAGAAAGAAAGAGGAGAAAGTAACAAGGCAGTAAGTGTTATTCCAAATCTTGCTACGTTAAACAGTCTTTTTACCCAGATCAAAAACCAGGCTTGTGGAACTTCTACGGCATCTTCACCATGTATCACATTCAGATATCCAGTGGATGGATGCTATGCAAGAGCGCACAAAATGAGACAAATCCTTTTGAATGCAGGCTACGATTGTGAAAAGCAATTCGTGTATGGTAACCTTAGAGCATCTACAGGAACATGCTGTGTATCATGGGTATATCACGTAGCGATTTTAGTAAGCTTCAAAAATGCTTCAGGAATTGTTGAAAAAAGAATTATTGATCCGTCATTATTCTCCAGCGGACCGGTAACCGATTCTGCATGGAGAGCTGCTTGCACCAATACAAGCTGTGGATCTGCTTCAGTATCTTCTTATGCCAATACTGCAGGAAACGTATACTACAGAAGTCCATCAGGATCTCTGTTATATGATAACAATTATGTGAATACCAACTGTGTATTAAACATATTCTCATCCCTTTCCGGATGCTCTCCTTCCCCTGCACCTAGCGTAGCGAGCTGTGGATTCTAACTAATTTATATAGAGCTCCTGCCGATATTTTGATATATTGCAGGAGCTTTTTACTTAATCCTTTTTATTATGAAAGCCTGGTCCTATTTACTATTACTTTTTATTATGATTACATCCTGTTCCGGTAACTCCAGTTCACAGAACTTGACATGGTACAATAATGCCACGATTTCAAACATTATGGAAGATCCCGATAAACCCAATGAAGTGGTACGCGTCGCTATTGGAATCAGTGCGCAGGTTTTTTATCTCTCTAAAAAGTCACCGGAATACAAGAGCCTTATGGAAAAAGCTACCCAAAGCTTTAAAAAAGGTAAGGCCTATAATATTGGTATTGAAAATAAAACCAATATCATTAAAGAAATTAAAGAGGTCAAATAATCCGGATTATCTGATCACAGAAATTCCGGCATCCACTTTCACTTCTGCCCCATGGATATAGGACGCTTCTTCTGAAGCCAGAAACAGAACTACACTGGCTATTTCTGAAGGCTCTCCCTGTCTTTTAAAAGGAATTGTCGGAATAATATCATCAATAGCGCTTTCTATCTGCTCTCCGGTTAAACCTGTATTATTAAAAATATTGGTTTTGATATGTCCGGGACTTACTCCATTCACACGGATTCCACGTTCTGTAAGTTCTACAGCAAACGTTTTGATCATTGACTGCACTGCAGATTTGGCTGCAGAATACACCGAAAAATTAGGCATCGCAATATCCGTTGCCACTGAAGTATTGAAAATAACAGAGCTTCCGCTTTTCATTAATGGCAACATCTGCTGTACCGTAAAAAACGGTCCTTTCACCAGCATATTAAATAATTCGTCAAACTGATTTTCATCCACATATTCCACAGGTGCAAATCTTCCGTATCCTGCATTGGCAAAAACCAGATCAATATGTTCTGTATATTTTCTGATTTCATGCTGCAGCTTCATAAGATCTTTCATATTTCCGGCATTGGAAACAATTCCAAAAGCCTTTTCTCCAAGCTTCTCTAAAGCACTATTTACCGTTTCTTCGCTTCTTCCGGTAATGATCACAGATCCTCCTTCTTCAATGAATTTCTGAGCGGTTGCCAAACCCATCCCATTGGTTCCTCCGGTAATTAAAGCGGTTTTGTTTTTAAATCTCTGCATTGTTTTTAGTTTAAAATTCTAAGGCAAAGATTGGAATTCAAAGGCTTTGAAAAAATCCAGTTCTTGTGGAATTGAGTGGAAAGGCAAAAAGTCCATCAATAATTGTCATCAATAAAATCACTCAAAATTAAATTGCACACAATTAAATTGGCCATATATTTGTATTGTTAATTGAGTCAGTTCAAAACTGACATTGAATCATCAATAAGTAGTTTAATTTAAAACAAAAGAAAAATGTCATTAATAGAAAATCTAAACTGGAGACATGCTGTAAAAGCTTATGATCCTACCAAAAAAGTTTCACAGGAAGACCTTAATACGATTTTAGAATCAGCAAGACTGGCTCCTACTTCATCGGGCTTACAGCCGTT
The DNA here is from genome assembly GCF_005503635.1 of Chryseobacterium sp. 2VB. Lineage (NCBI taxonomy): Bacteria > Pseudomonadati > Bacteroidota > Flavobacteriia > Flavobacteriales > Weeksellaceae > Chryseobacterium > Chryseobacterium sp. 2VB. The sequence goes on along the minus strand of NZ_SCNC01000002.1, from coordinate 14,041 downwards.
CAGAATTATTGTAGTGGAAAATCAGGAACTGAAAGAAAAAATGGTGGCGGGTGCTTTAAACCCTGAAGTAATGAGAGATTCTTCTCACGTTTTGGTCTTTGCAGCATGGGACAGTTATTCTAATGAAAAAATTGACAAAGTTTACGATTATCATACAGATGTAAGAGATCTTCCAAGAGGCCGCTTCGGAAGCTATACCGATAAAATTAAAGAAATATATGGTGCACAGACTCCTGAAGAGCATTTTGCCCACACTGCCCGCCAGACTTATATTGCCTTAGGAATTGCGCTTGCACAGGCTGCAGAACTTAAAATCGACAGTACTCCGGCGGAAGGATTCAGCAATGAGGTGGTAGATGAAGTACTGGGACTAAGAGAACTGGGATTAAAAAGTGTAAGCCTTTTATATCTTGGATACCGTGATGAAGCTAATGACTGGCTTTCTACTATGAAAAAAGTCAGAATTCCAATGGATGAATTTATCATAAAAAAGTAATACCTTCATCGAATCTTTCGCACCCCAAAATTATGGAAAATCCTAAAACACCTAAACTGGAAAACCAGATTTGTTTCCCATTGTATGTCATTGCCAAAGAAATTACAGGCCTTTACCGTCCTTTTCTTGATGAACTGGGCATTACCTATCCGCAATATCTTGTGATGATGATATTATGGGACGGTGACGGACTTACGGTAACCCATATCGGAGAAAAACTGTTTCTGGACAGTGGTACTTTGACCCCTCTTCTTAAAAGGCTGGAGTCTAAAGGATTTATTATCCGAAAAAGAAAAAAAGAGGACGAAAGAGTGGTTGAAGTATTTTTAGACGAAGCAGGAAAACAGCTTCAGCAAAAGGCTTGTGAAATTCCGGGGAAAATTCAGGAAAAACTGGGAATACAACCGGAAGAGCTGCTGCACCTTAAAGACACAGTCTTAAAAATATTAAACAAAATAGAAAATAAATGAAAACATTATATACCACTCAGGTCACTGCAAAAGGAGGAAGAAACGGACATGTGAAAAGTGAAAACGGAGTGCTGGATCTTGATGTAAGAATGCCGAAAGCTTTAGGAGGAGCCAATGATGATTTTGCCAATCCTGAAATGCTTTTTGCAGCAGGATATTCCGCATGTTTCGACAGTGCTCTGAACAGAGTGATCAGTCTTTCTAAAGTAAAAACAGGTGAAACAACAGTGACTGCTCAGGTGAGCATAGGTCAGCTTGAGAATGGCGGCTTCGGATTGGCAGCAGAACTGGATGTCAACATTTCCGGAGTTTCTCTTGAAGAGGCACAGGCCTTGACAGAAAAAGCACACCAGATCTGTCCTTATTCTAATGCGACCAGAAATAATATGGAGGTGAAACTATCAGTCACCAACAACGATTAATCCAATTTTTTTAAGCATAGTTATAACGAAAGGAGCTGTTTCCATGGAAACAGCTCCTTTTTATTTTTTTATTTTCCCACAGAATACGCTGATGACGCAGATGATAGAGGATAATTTTATGTATGCTAAATAATGCTTAAGAGTATCATTTATAATTCATCATTATTGAATATTTTTACGTAATGGAAATCATTATAGATATTGTTTGCCAGGTGTATGCAGGGCGAAAATCAAGAAAGACTATTGATTTGGTATTGAATACATTCCTTCCGGGATATGAAAAATTAAATCTCAATTATACTTTCCCAAGGCACGACAAAGATTATGTTTTTAAAACAGAGGACGAAATGATTGGTTATTTCATCGATACCCCGGCCATTGACCAAACTTTTTACTGGAATAAATACCATGATAATCCAGACAAAATAATGGTGGGCGCCAATATTACAGATGATGACAGGCTTATTATGAGCCTAACAATGGACACTACGGAAGAGAAAAGAGATATGTACTTCCATAAGCTAAAAGAAGTTTTACAATCAGATATCGGAGTAATTACCTATGTGTATCCTGCAGATTATGAAGATGGAGAAGATTTTATTATAAAATATGGATAGTACTCAATCTTGTCATCATTCATAACTTATCATTTATAATTCGTAATTACCTCCTGTCTTTATTTACATCACTTTTCTGATAGGCATCTACTTTTTTATAGGAATCATTTTTCTCTTTCTCTTTTTTGTCGGAAATCAGGATACCGAAAAGATGGTCGATTTCATGCTGGAAAATCACCGCAGTAAAACCTTCTACAATTTCTGAATATTTCTGCCCTTTCAAATCCACATATTCCAGTTGGATAACTTTGCTTCTGTAGAACTGATCTCTGAAATCAGGAATAGATAAATCACCTTCAGGACCGAGATTCTGAAGATCAGATCGCCAAACAATGACCGGGTTAATAAAATATTCCAGCGGTGTTCCTTCCTTATCAAAACGCTGCACCCAGATAATCTTCCTGTTGATTCCCACTTGTGGGGCTGCAATACCTACTCCGCCATCTGTTGAAAGAAGAGATTCTTTCATCCTTTTTACCAGAACAGCTGTATTCGGATCAAGAGGATCTGCTTCTGAAGAAATGTTCAGCAGGGTTTGGTGCTGATTATTATCCGTCGTCTGATAGATGGGTAACGCCGTGTTTACATCTCCCTGATTGATGATTGAAACTTCACTGGGAGTGAGTTTCTGAGCATTAAAAAATCCGGTAAAAAAGATCAGCAGAATGGGGATTTTTTTCATATGTTTTTGAATCTGATACAAAGGTAAATATTGTGGAGTAAAAATAATTTATTTAGCAATGAATTTTAAGTTTTGGCTAAAGCCGTTGCCTCTTTTAATTAAAAATGGTCGGGCTTAAGCCCGACCCTATTGAATATTTTTCTCTCAGAGATACGAAGGTTTAAAAAGTCTTCGTCATATCCGCAGGAATAATCAGATTGAAATCTGTCGGGATATAATCTTTGGCAGGTACTTTCAATTCAGGATCGTCTGATTCAAAAACAGAAATTACGGCCATTTTCAGATTTGGATTCTTCTGTTTGATATACCAATAGATTCCTCCGAATTCTTTGCTGTGATAGTTACCGTTGTAGTGGATAAAGGTCTTTCCGGGCTGGTAATTTTTCAGGATAGATTCAGCCATTGTAGCATCTTTTGTAGCCTGAGCTGAAATAAAATTCATCACTTTTGTTCCTTCGGCATGATCACCCATCATTTTTTTCATTTCCGGATATCCTGGAGTGTCTAACGTTACTTTAATCGGCAACCGGGCAATGTAGGTTTTCTCTTTTTCGCTTAATTTATTTAAGGATTCAAGACCTTCTTTGGCGGTTTGAGAGGCATATCTTCTTGGGATATTGGTAGCAACAAAATTTAGCTTTTTATCCTTAGCAAAATCTACCAAAGGCTTGTAATCGGTTGCATAATTGCTCCACAAACGGGCAGAATCTTTTAATGTTTTTGCATCAAATTTTCCGTTTAAATATTGATCCAGCTGTACCTGATTATCTCTTTCAAACATTTCCGCTCCTAAGATCAGCTGTCCGTTCTTTTTCGCAAACAGCGCTTCTGTAATCTTCAGCTGAAGCCAGTGATTGATGGAACTGTTATGATTTTCCCCAAAAAAGACCACATCATAATCTGCCAGTTCTTTTACCAGCTTTTCTGTCTTTATTTCTTTTCCTTTTTTATCATAAAACTGATATGCTTTTAAGTCCTGTGCCTTCAATGCACAGAAACCAGCCAGCAATATCGCTATGAAAATATGTTTCATTTTATTTTATTTTTAATCACAAATTACACAAATATTTCATCACCCGCAGATCGCATGCAATAAAAAAGACCGCTTTGAATTTTACAAACAAAACGGTCTCATTCAAATCATCTAATTATTATTTCTCTAAAGCTGCTACAAGGTCCTTCCACTCCTGAAGCTCAGGAATTCCAGGTTTTCTTTTTCCGAAGAACTGAACGATAAAGTCTCCTTCTTTGTTGAATACTTCGATAGCGGTTACTTCTCCGTCTTCAGTCGGCTTTTTCACGATCCATGCTTCTGCAATTTTCGTTACGTCAAGATGTAAATTGAAATCAGGATCCATTACATTGAACCATTGCTGGTGCCAAAGTGTTTTCTTCACATTTCCTGTGTGTATCTGGATAATCCCTCTGTTTCCAACGAAAGCCATGATTGGAACGTTCTTTTCAGAAGCATCTTCAAGGATATTCACCACTTTCGCATTATCAATTTTCTTAGCAAATCCTTCCGGAGCCAATCTTAATGCCTGCGTTCTGCTTACTCCGTATTTTCTGGTCATCATGAAGAAATCGTGGGTGTCTTTCAATTCCGTCCATGCTTTTTTGAATCCCTCCACATCAATGTCTGAATCTGCTTTTTCAGCCTGTTTTGGAGCGATTGCTTCAAAAGCCAATGTTTGATTCTGATCTTCCGCTCTGAATTTTTCTACGATCGCATTGAAAGCAGCTTCATTACTGTCCTTCGTCAGATAAATCTTGTGAAGTGCCAGACCATCTTTTCCGAAAAACTGAAGGCTTTTCTTCTCTCCTTCCAGTACTGCAAAAGCAAATTTCCAGTGGTTAAGGAAAATTCTGAGATCAATATCTTCACCCACAAAAAGCTGTGCATGAGGACTGCTGAAATCTCCGTTCAGGTAAGTCCCTTTTCTTTCATGAACACATTCATCATTACGGGTAAGCGCCATTACTTTTCCCAACTGCTCAGCTTCTGTAAGGATTCCCTGGAAATCCGGGTTCAGGACAGTAACGCCTTCTCCTATGCTTGTTGCCAATAATTCTGCCTCACTTACTTCTAACTGTGCTGCTGCATTTCTTATTCTGATATGTGGATTTTCTGCTTTCAGAGCTTCCCATTTTTCCTTTAAATCATTAACTAATGTGCTCATTACTTTACTTTTTTATGGTTAAAATTGTATAAATTCTTCGTATGGTTTCGTTTCCTGTTTTACTTTTTATTTCTTCTTCTCTTTCAGAAGTTTTCATCCTTTTAAATTGGCTTTTGGAGACCAGCTCTTCCATTTCACTGTTGCTGTACAAGGTGAAATCATATTCCGTAAACGGCAGTTTTTCCATGAATTCTCTTTGTCCGAACGTAAGAACAAATGTTCCGTCATCTTTTAAAACCCTATAGATTTCGTTTAAGAATTCCACGGGATTTTCCCAGAAGTACACGGTATTGACTGTAAATATTTTATCAAAAGTTTCATCTTTGAAAGGAAGTTTCTTCCCTTCGTATAAAACAAATTCTGCCTGACTTTCAAATTCTTTATTGAGCCTTTTGGCTTCATTGTGCATGGTTTCGGAAATATCAATGCCAATGTATTTCAGGTTTCTGGCAAGGCTCATGATACTTTTCAGGTGTGCGGCATTCCCGTGTCCTATTTCAAGGATTTGCTGGCCGTCATCAATCACAAGTGTTTTGATACTTTCTAACGTCATGCTGATGTTAGTGGCATTCATCATTTCACCAATCTCGATGCCTTTTTCACCCTGAGGGTTGGCAAGATTCTGTGCGAGGATTTTGAGTTCTTCTTTTTCCATGGTTATCCAAAAATGATCATTGGGTTACTGGTAATAGGGTGTCCGCAGATGGTACAGGGAAAATTATAGGCATTGCTGATATTTTCTTCAGTAAAAACTTCCTGTGGGGTTCCATAGGCAGAAACCTGTCCTGATTTCATTAATAAAATCTTATCTGCAAACTGGGCAGCAAGGTTCAGATCATGCAAAACAACAATAGCACTGTTGGCTTTTTTGGTGAAATTTTTTATAATTTCCAATGCTTTGTACTGATGTTTTATATCTAAATTATTCAATGGTTCGTCCAGAAAAACCAGTTTGTGGGCGATGTCATTTTCAAGCTGAGCCATCACTCTGGAAAGATGTACACGCTGCTTTTCTCCTCCCGAAAGGGTATTGTATTCTCTTTCTTTGAGATGAAAAATATCGGTTTCGTACATCATATTATTCATCGCCTCAAGATCTTCTTTTCCGGGCCGGGCATCAAAATAAGGATACCTTCCCATCATGATCACGTCCTTTACTTCAAGCGGAATATCATTGCTGTTATGCTGCGAGAACTTGGCTTTGTGTTTAGAAAGTTCCCGGATATTCCATTCTCTGATGGGTTTATCTTTAAACAGAACTTTGTTATTTCCGGATTTCACTTCATCTGCCAATACACTCAAAAGGCTTGACTTCCCTGCTCCGTTCGGTCCCACAATGGCCAGAAATTCGCCGTATTCCAGAGAGACATCTACCCCATCCAGAATCCTGAATTCTTTATGTTGATAATTTATCTGGTGTGCCTTGATCATTACAGTGATTTTTTAAATTTAACCAAAATAGCGATAAAAATAGGTCCTCCCATTAAGGCTGTTAAAATTCCGATTGGCAGTTCTGACGGTGCCACAATACTTCTGCTGAATGTGTCTGCCGTTAATAACAAAATGCTTCCGCACATTGCCGATAATGGCAAAATAAAAACATAATTGGATTTGAATAAAAGCCTTAAAATATAAGGTACAATAAGCCCTACAAAACCAATGGTACCTGAAAATGCCACACACGTTCCCACCATTAAAGCCACGGTGATGATGATCTGCTTTTTCAGTCTTTCCACATTGATTCCCAGATGCTGTGCATCTTTTTCTCCCAGCATCATTGCATTTAAGGCTTTTCCTTTGGGTAATAAAATGATGTAGGCGATGGTGATCACAATGGCGAGAATGATATTCTTCGTCCATGTTGCTGCGGCCAGGCTTCCCAGGTTCCAGAAAGTAAGATCTCTGAGCTGTTCATCTTTTGAGATATAGATCAAAAATCCGGTTATCGAAAACCCGATAGCCGTTATGGCAACTCCGGTAAGCAGCATCATGACTACATTTGTTTTCCCTCCGCTTGTTGAAATTCTGTAGACCAGCATCATGGATAAAAAAGAACCGATAAAAGCGGCTATTCCTACCAGTGAAAATTGTACAGCTTCAGGAAGATATTCTTTGAAATGTCCTCCTAAAACAATCGCAATAGCTGCCAGCAATGTTGCTCCTGATGTAAGTCCTATTAAATCTCCCGTTGCCAGAGGATTCTTGAAAAGTCCCTGAAGGCTCGTCCCGGAAACCGACAACATACTTCCTACTAAAATGGCCATGATAATCCTGGCTGCCCTTACGTCCCAGATCACATATTTATCACTGAGTGACAAACCGGAATCTCCTTTTATAAATTGCCACAGAGCCCTGAACGGAGAATTTTCTCCGAAATCATAAACTCCTGTATTAAGTGACAGTACTGCTATAATGGCAAGCAGTACCGCACTTATCATTAGATAAAAGTATAATTTACTTGGTGCTTTCAATTAAAAGTTTGTTTAATTCTACTGCTGCTTCTCCTACTCTTGGTCCAAAACCTGATACCAAACCTCCGTCCATTGCAATGATTTTCTTGTTTTTACCTGCATTGGTCTGAGATACTCCCGGCATTTTTAGCGCTCCTTCGTTTCCTCCTGCTCCCTGTAAACCGGTTTCGAAGAAAAATAGCACATCAGGATTAGCTTTTACAACGGCTTCCGGTGTCAATGGTTTGAAATCTTCAAAATCAGTTACTGCATTTTCTCCTCCTGCGAGGGTAATCAATGAAGCCATTGGGGTATTTTTACCACTCACCATCAGCATATTTCCTCTTGCGTAGATGAACAATACCTTGGGCTTTTTAGCAATAGGCTGTACTTGCTTTAAGTCAGCATCAATTTTATCATTTAATTTCTGATAATCTGTATTTCCGATCGCTTTTGCTACCTGCTCGATCAGTTTTTTGGTTCCTTCAACCGTATATTCCTGTTTGAAAACTTCGGTTTGAATCCCTGAGGATTTGATTTTCCCCATTAATTCCGGGTTGATATCTTTATCAGAAGCCAGAATCAATGTTGGGTTTACAGCCATGATCGGTTCAATTGTCATTGATCTCATGTGTCCTAAATCTTTTGCTGTAGCTTTTAATGAAGCAGGATAGGTGCTGGTAACATCAGTTCCCACGATTTCTTTTTCGTGACCTAAAGCAGCTACGATTTCAGTAATTCCTCCGTTTAATGTTACTATTTTATTGTTGGTTTTGGGTGCTTCTGAACTGGCTTCTGTTGTATTTTCTTTTGCTCCTGTCTCCGCTTTTTTGCAAGAATATACTGCTACAAGAACAGAAGCTGCAAGGATGAATTTTTTCATGATATACTATTATTTGATTATTTATAAAGGTTCGAATTCAAAATTGGTGTATCCTCTTTCTCCTTTTGTATTTTTCATGGTATTGAATCTCAGCTTGAAATAAAAACCTTCAGCGTCTTTCAATACAAAGAAACGGTCTGCATACACAAAAGGAACAGGATTGGATGCCGTACCGGTAGTGGTTCTCCATTTATCCCCGATAGCCCTCTGGTCATTGAAAACAAATTTTGAAGGCTCTACATCTTTCAGTTTAAATGAACTGTAAGCAGCATCAAGACTTCCCGTAACTGTTACCTGGTAAGCACCTACTCCATTCAAAGTATTGGTTGTTACAAAATCTGCATAAAAATAGCTACCTGCACTGGTTGTAGGTCCCATGAACACTTCATTGGTAAATGTTGTGAATGCCAGATCCCATTTCTTTTTCTTTGGCTGAATTTTTACCGGGGTTCCTGTTTTCAGATTGAAGAATGAGAAGCTGTATTCTGTATCTTTTGTAATGATATATTCTTTGATGTCTGCTTCTGCTGCGTTCACGTCACCATAACGGATTTTATATCCATTCTGAGCTCTCAGGATCTGAATTTTTTTCCATCCTCTCGGATCACCGGACAATGAAACTGAACCAGCTCCGATATTGGCAGAAGAAGGTATTTCTCTTCCCAGATTGATCAGATATACAGGGTTGTCAGCATCATTTTCTTTGATGGCATCAATTCCTGAAGTCTGATTCAGGAAGTCACCATTAGGATTGTCAACATATTTCATATTGGCAGCATCAAATGTTCCTACCTGGGCAATATCTTTTAAACTTGAAATATCAGCTTCCTTTACTTTACTGATGTCTGATGCGTTGGGTATTTTGATTACCGTCATGGCAAGAGATCCATTCATGATCACTCTGTAGGCATCGCCGCTGTAAAAACCAAGATCCCAGTCTGTCCTGCTGTTGACCGCCGGATTGGTATAGTCACTTAAATCAATCCAAACCTGATTAGGTTCTGTAGGGCCGCCAATTGGTACACTTACTTCAGATCCCGTCATAGGTGGAACCGGAACCGGATCTTCGTCTGCAGAAAGACAAGACTGTGTGGCAGCCATGATGGAAAGAACAGATACTATTTTTAAATACTTCATAATCGTAACGTATTATTTAAAATTGAAACATTAATCGGGCAAAATAGCTTCTGCCATAATATAAATTAACAAACCCGTTCGCAGCGGTATGGGCTGAACCTGCTACTGCAGTAGAGTTTAATCTTGTGACATCGAATATATTTTTCACTCCTGCAGAAATTTCAAAGTGCTTATTCCAGAAAGGCTGGCTCACAATAAAATCCATCATATGGAAACTATCTATTTTTCCAAGGCGGAAGTCATTAGCTCCATCGGACACATAAATTCTGTCCGGACCTGTGAATTTGTAGTAAAGGGCAAAATTAGTGTCGGTACTTTTCAGTTTGTAAGTTGCTGAAGCGCCTGCCTGTAACAGATACTGAAAGTCTGTTGGGGAAGAAGATTTCAAATCAATCATCGATACTGATGTTCCGTTTACTGATCCTCTTAAAGACAGGGCAAACTGATCTTTTCTGAAATCTACATTAGCGGAGAATAGTAGATTTTTATAGGTATTAAGGTTCATATATTTATAGGTAGAAGGCTCCTTTACCATTACCATTTCAATCCTGTCACGTACATCAAGGTATAATGCGTCTACTCCATAAGCGATCTTCCAGCCATTATCTGCTGAAAAGTTCTGATTCCAGAAAAGTCCAGCAGAGAATCCTTTTTCAGGATTTAAATCCGGATTTCCTTGTACATCATGATTAAGATTTACAAAATAGGTGTACAACTCGTCATATTTTGGGAATCGGTTAGCCGATCCCACCACTGCTCTAAGATTTGAATTCTCAGAGGTTTTATATCTTGCTGATAAAGAATAGTTGTACTGATTATTAAAGTTTTCACTAAGGGAAAGTCTTACTCCCGGTCTTAAAGAGAATTTGTCTGACACATTCCATTCTGCAGAAAGGAAATTGGAGTAGGTAAATATTTTTCTCTTTACCGCTTCACCAAAGAAATCTCCGGCAATTAAAGCGGCATAGCCATTGGTATAGTCTAATTCATATCCTAACTGAAAGTCAAAAACCTTGCTGTCGAGGAAGTTGCTGAACATTCCTCTGGAGTAGATGACATCGGTCTTATAATAAGATTTTTCTTCCTGGCGGCTTTTGATTTGTCTGTTCGGGATATCGTAATTATAGTCGTAGTATTTTCTGTCCTGGTTCTGATACGAGAAATCGCCCATGTACCGGATGTGTCCCAGATTAGTCTGAATATTGAACTGGTGAATCCATCGGTCGGTATTATATCTTCTGTCTCTGCTTTCATACGAAACACCGCCCAAACCATCATTAAGAGGATTTCTGTTGACCTCCGGATTGTAGAAGTTGAATTTTTCATTCAGATAAGACAGTTTGTAAAAGAATGTCGTTTTATTTTTGGTATATCTTAATAAAGCAGACGCATCATACTGATCTTTCGGGTTCCATTCATACCCTCTCTGGTTATCCTGCCCGAAATATTTGTAGCCTTTGCTTTCCCCTTCATATCCCATAAACTGGTTATGGTTGAAATTGATGCTGGCAAACCATTCATTGCTGATGTTATAATCTACATTAAGGTTCTGAATATGCCTTCCGTTTCCTCTTTTCTTAAGATCATAGTTATCCCTTACTGTTTCTTCCTGTATCGAACCTCTAACACTGATCTTTTTTGTACTGTTTTTCTTGGTAATAATGTTGATAACCCCGGCAACGGCACCATTTCCATATTCAACCCCCATACTTCCTTTTACAATTTCTATTCTTTCGATATTGCTTAGAGTAATTTTGGTAAGGTCTATATTACTTCCCAGTCCTGTATCCCCTACTACCGGAATATTGTCTATAAGGATCTTTACATAATCACCATTAAGCCCCATGATATTGGCGGTGGAATTTCCTGAACGGGTATCCGGAGTGATCTGTATGTTAAGACTTTGATTCAAAACCTCTGCAACATTCGTTGCTGCCATATTTTTGATCTGTTCTGCATCAATAACATCAACCTTATATATCGATTTGTTAATGGACTGCTGCATGTACTGTCCTGTAATAACAACTTCTTCAATTTTCTTTTGATTAAGAGAATCCTTTTCTTGTGCATTTACCCATAAGGCCACGGATAATGATAGAACGGAAAGCACTTTCTTCTTCATAAGGGTACAAATTTTCGACAAATATAAAACTTTATTTAGACTCATTAAAAATAATTATATATTTTTGTATAATAATTCTAAATAAAAATAATGTTATGAAATTACAATTACTTTTAGGAGCTCTGATGTTGACTGCTTTAACTGCGAATGCTCAGGTATCCAACATCAATGAAAATTTCAACAATTTTACAGCAGGGAATACCACTTTCCCACAGTCTGGATGGTCTGCCATTGTTGCACCCATCACCGGTGAGTTTCCTCCTGTACCTCCAAGAATGATTGTAGCAGGAGATTCCAACAGGTTTGTCCAGTCGTATGCAGGAAACAATGCAACTGGTTCCTCTTACCTTATTACACCACAGATTGAAACTCCGACCGGAAACAAAACACTGACATTTGATACTACTTTAGTATCACCGTCTCCCGGCCCGGGAAGCATTCAGATAGGAATAGCATCCAATCCTGCTGATATGTCAACATTCGTTCCTGTAGGAAGTCCTATTAATGTATCAGTTATTGGTACAGTTCAGAATATCAGTGTTAATATTCCGGCATCCACAGGTTCATACATTGTATTTAAGTTCACTCCTACTGCTACTCACGTAGCCATTCAGGTGGATAATGTAGTGTATAACACGACCGCTTCTTTAGGCGTATCAGACAACCATACATCAACAGAAAATTTCAGATTTGCCTTAAATTCTGATCAGTCTGCAATAGAATTCATTGTCAAAAAAGATCCTAAAAACATTCAGATCTATTCTGCAGCAGGACAAAAAGCAGCGGAAGGGAAACTGAACGGACAAAGATTTGATATCAGCACGCTTCAGACAGGAGTATATTATATGAATATTGAGACTGCAGAAGGCAGATTGATCCAATCAAAATTTATTAAAAAATAAGGTTCATCAGACTATTATGACCTTTTTAAAGCCGACAGGAGTAATCCTGCCGGCTTTTCTATGTCCGATTTTCTCTGTTTATCATAAGAATTAAAATAAAAACACGATAAAAATCATGTTTTTATTTAGACTGATTAAAAATAATTATATATTTTTGTGGAATCATTCTAAATAAGGATTTAAAAAATAAATTATGAAAACAAAACTATTATTGGCTTCAGTACTGGCATTGTCTGTTCAGCAGACTGTTTTGGCGCAGACTGACGCGTTGGGATACTCACAGGTAAATATGACCATGGGAAGCGGATACCAAAACCGCGTGTTTGTAAACCTTGCAGATGGTAATATGGTTTCTCAGCCAGCCAATACGTGGGATATTGCTTTTTATAGAAATTCAAACTATGCATTCGGATCCAGAGTCAATGATGCTAAGGATATTGAAGTATTCAGTGCATCAACCAACTTAGCAGACTGGGATAACATCAGCATCAGCAATGAAGCTTCATGGGGAGATCCTCTTTATAATCCGGACCAGACCACTGACTGGAGCCAGGGAGCTTTTGAACAGGGACCAGTAACCTCTCCAAACCCCAATATTCCTTCAACCGGATGGGGCGTTTATAACCCGGTGAACCACCACATTCAGGGGAAAGCTATTTTTGTTTTAAAATATGCTTCAGGAACCTATATCAAGTTTGCCATTGAAGATGCTTTTGCAGGATATACCTTCAAGTATTCAAAATGGAACGGGACCTCATGGGGAGCTACGGAAACCAGAACCATCGCCAACGGGACAGATGATTCATATTTCAACTATTTCTCATTTGATACCGGAGAAAAAGTTCCCAATCTTGAGCCTTCCAGAACGGCATGGGATTTCGTATTCACCAAATATTACACGTTCTATATGGGTGTGCAGATGTACCCTCTTTCCGGAGCGATTCAAAGCCCGAACGTAAAAGTGGCAATGGTTCAGCCTGAAGCACAGCAAACAGCATCGTATGCAATTCCTGCCAATGCAAGTTTCTCATCTGCTATCACTACGGTAGGACACTCTTGGAAAGGGATCGGGACGGTGAAAAATGATGTGGTCTACTACGTCAAAAAAGGAAATGATTACTACAGAATGTACTTCACAACCAATGGTGGTGCCAGTACAGGAAATATGTATTTCAAATACAAAAAGATCACGGAAACGTTAGGGATAACTGAAGTTGGAAAAAAAGCATCATTCGGTATTTATCCTAATCCAACTACGGCAGATAAAAAAGTAACGGTTCTTTTTGATGTTAAAGAAAAAACAGGTAATAAGGGAAATGTAGAGGTCTATGACCAGACCGGGAAAAAGGTCTATTCAGCTGAACTTACCAACCAGGCTGGTTTTTATAAGCAGGATTTGAATCTTTCTACCCTTACTTCAGGAAATTACCTTGTAAAAATTACTTACGGTGGCCATTCGGAGACGAAAAAGCTTATCGTAAAATAAACTTTCTATTTTAATACTTTCTATTTTTTCTAATAAAAAGGCGGTTTCAGATTGTTGAAACCGCCTTTTATTTTCTATTGATGTCTCGTCCTGAAATAGCGATACACAAAAAAGAATCGTTATGGCAGAAACATTAACATCCACGTACATTAAACGTACACAGAAGGATTACAGTTTAAGTTTAAAACTTCAAA